>JBCDBY010000272.1:0-6420 GCA_039182715.1 Planctomycetota bacterium | reverse complement strand
GGCGGGCGCCTTCTTGTACTTGGGAGCTTCCTTCTTCTCGGGCTTCTTCTCGGACGCGGTCTTCTTCGACTTGTCCATCTCGGGCTTCGGCGCATCTCCGGCCGTCGCCACCCAGGTAAACGCCGCCACCAGGGCGAGCGCGATCATCAAACGCATACTTACCGGACCTCCTTTATGTGGAACCGATGCTGGCCCCCGTTGTTTCGTTACGGCCGGGGCACGATGAATTTCAACCAGGTCACCGGCGCCTTGCCCCAAATAGCTTCGCCTTCAAAGCCACGACCGATTTGCCCTTTCCAGATCCCGACCGCGCCATCCCACTCCCGGCGGGGTTTTCGGGCGAGCTGATCCGCCCCAATATCGCGATTTCCGATGAATTTCATCGCCCGCCCCGGATCGTCGCAGTAGCTCCAATTCCCCTTCGTGGTCGAAACAAAGGCCAGTTTTCCGTCCGGTCGAACGCCGCGCGCCCCGAAGTAGGAGGCGCCGCCCCACCGCAGCCGGTTGTTGGCGACCTGGAAGACGACCCAGTCGCCCGGCCGCAGATCGGCGTGGACCCGCTCCGTCGACGCGCCGTGGATCTCCAGGACCAGCTCGCGTGCCTCCCGCGGCAGCTTCTTGCCGTTCACCCAGACGTCCACCACGAAGTCGTCCGCCACCAGCAGCATCGACTGCGCCACGAGCGGCGGCGCCGGGGGCCGCTCGGGACCGGTCACCTTGACGACGGTGTCCTTGCCGTTCACGTAGACCGACCCGTCCGGACCGACCGTCGGACGCCAGCGCCACGGCTTGACCGGCAGCGGAAAGGACTGCGCCACGGTTCCGTCGGGTGCGACGCGGTGGAGCACGCCGTCGGCATCGACGACGATCGCCTCGCCGCCCTGCGTGGCCACCGGGGCCCCCAGCGGGCGCTTGCCGACGCGCACCGCGAATCGCGCGCGGCCGGCGGTATCGATCGAGAGCAGCCGCCCGTCCTCCATCGACGCGAGGACGCGCCCGTGATCGGAGTAGGCCAGGCCCTGCAGCTTTCCGCCGAGCGGCGTCTTGCGCAGCTCGCGACCGGTCGACGGATCGAGCACGACGAGATCCGAACCGCGCGCCGCCACCAGCCGTCCGCCCGCGAACATCAGATGGCCGAAGGAGCCGCGCTGCGACCAGACCTCTTTCCCTTTCGTCGCGTGGAAGCAGACCAGTCGACGGCGGAACGCCGCGAAGAGATGACCGCGATCGTCGAACGCGTAGACCGTCCACGGCGAGCCGAAGTCGCGCCGCTGCCAGCGCACGCGCCCGTTCGCCGTATCGAGCGCCGCGATGCCGAGCGCGTCGCCGCCGACGAAGACGGTGCGACCGTCCGGCGCCAGCGCGGGCGGACGGTGGATCCAGCTTGCGCCGAGTTCCGTGGTCCAGCGCGTCTTGCCCTGCGCGTCGACGGCGTGGAAGCGCGTGTGGTTGCCGCCGTATGCGGTGCCGTCCGGACCGAGTACGCATGCGGAGTAGTTGAAGAAGCGCGCATGGCCGCCGGCGATCCAGCGACGGGTCCCGCTCGCCGCATCGACGCCGCGAATGAACCCGCCCCCGCCCTGGATGCGCAACACGCCATCGGTGCCGGGACAGGCGCAGCCGGTGTGCGCGCCTTCGGTGAACTTCCACGCGACGCGCTCGAAGGTCGACACGCGCACGGGGTAGAACGCGCGCGCGTGCGGCCCGCCCCACTCGCCGACGATGGCGGGGTAGGCCTCCTTTGCACCGGCGGTCGGCTCGCCCGCACAGACGAGGGAAGCAATCAGGAGGGTCGCGAGAGGGGCACGCATCCCCCCATTTCACGCTTCCTCGCAGGATTCGTGTCACAACTTCGTAGACTCCGGCGATGGGGATCCACACGACCGCCGTCGTCCCGGACGGCGCCACGATTCACCCGTCGGTCGAGATCGGCCCCTACGCCGTCGTTTCGGCCGGCACCGTGCTCGCGGAGAACGTGCGGATCGGCGCCCACGCGGTGCTGGAAGGCAGCGTCGAGATCGGGCCCGGCACGCGCATCTTCCCGCACGCGGTCGTGGGCGAGGAGCCGCAGGACCTCGGGTTCGAGGAGTGTGCGAGCGGCGTGCGTATCGGCGCGCGAACGCAGATTCGCGAGTTCGTCTCGATTCACCGCGGATCGAAGGAGGGCGGCTGGACGACCATCGGCGACGACTGCATGTTGATGCAAACGACGCACGTGGCGCACGATTGCCGGTTGGGCGATCGCGTAGTGATGGTCGGCGGCGCCGTGCTCGCGGGCCACGTCGAGGTGGGCGACCGGGTGATGTTCGGCGGCATTTCGGGCGCGCACCAGTTCTGCCGCATCGGACGGCTGTCGATGATCGGCGGCCTGCGCCGCGTGCCGCGCGACGTGCCGCCCTTCACGATGGTCAACCACGTCGAGGGCGTCTCGGCGGTCAATCTCGTCGGGATGCGCCGCGCGGGCTACGACCACGAAACCATCCGCGAATTGCAGCGCATGGTGAAGCGGCTGCGGGATCACGTCATGCCGGTCTCGGAGCAGATCGAGGAGCTGGCGGACGAGGCGCGCTCCGAGGCGGCCCATGAGTTCGTTGCGGCGATGCAGGACCCGGGGCCGCGCGGACTGATTACGTTCGCGCCGCGCTGACGGGGCTGAGAGCGAACAGGATCGATGCCGACGTGCCCTCGCCGGCGCGGCTCTTGACGCGGATCGAGCCGCCCTGCGCCTCGAGCGCCGACTGCGCGGCGTGCAGGCCGAGACCGGCGCCGGGCTGCCCCGACTTGGTGGTCACGAACGGCTCGCAGATGCGCGCGAGCAGCTCCGGCTCGATGCCGTCGCCGTCGTCGGAGACGCGCAGCGTCGCGCCCTCCAGGTCCGCGAACGTCGTGATCGTGATCTTGCCGCGCCGCCCGGTGCGCTCGATCGCCTCGAGGGCGTTCGTGATGACGGCGACGACCACCTGGCTGAGCTCGGTCTCGTCCCCGGGAATCTCGGGGATCTTGCCGAGCCGGAGGTCGAGCTCCGCGCAGCCCTCGGTGCGACGCTCCAGCAGCGTCACGGCGTCGGCGACGGCGGCGTTGAGCGAGAAGATCTCCTCGTCGCCCTCGTCGCCCTCGTCGCGGCCCGTCACGCGCGTCAGGCTGCTCGCCACGCCGCCCACGCGCTCCACGGCGCGCACGCACTTGTCGACCAGCTTCTCGAGCGCATCGACCAGCACCTCGGCATCCTCACCGGAGGCGCCGCGCAGGTCTTCGAGCCGCGCCCGCATCTCGTCGAGACGGCCGGCGACGTCGGAGACCGGCTTGCCCACCTCCTCCGAGAAGGAGGCGGCGAGGCTCGCCATGCCGCGCATGCGGGCACGATGCGCCGATTCGGCGGCGTCCTTGCGCACGCGGGCGAGCTTCTCCTCCACCGCGTGGGTCCGTTCGCGCACACGCGACTCCAGGCCGCGGTTGAGCGCCCGCACGCGCGCCTGCGCCATCTCCAGTTTCGCCGTCAGCTCCTGCGCGTCCGCCTCGTTCGTCTCGCGGTCGCGCGCCAGCGCGTCGAACTGCGCGATCTTGTCGAGCCCGAGGGAGGCGAGCCGTGCGATGGAACTCAGGAAGAGCAACCCCTGCGAGGAGAGCTTCTCCTCCTCGGCGAAGCGGTAGATGGCGATCCAGCCGCTCGGCGCGTTGTGGTGCATCTTGACCGGCTGGAAGATCGCGCCGTCGATGCGACTGTCGACGTGCCCGAGGGCATCGTAGAGGTCGCGGTTGCGCTCGCGGTCGGCCGGGATCGGCCCGTCCGAGTCGCGCAGCAGGTCGAAGAACTTCCGCGCCGCCTGCGGTGCGATCGCCAGCGCCGGATCGCGGCCGAAGCCGGTCACGTGCGTCTTCAGCGCGCCCTCGTTGGACGGATCGAAGATAACGACGCCGGCGTGCGACAT
The DNA here is from genome assembly GCA_039182715.1 of Planctomycetota bacterium. Lineage (GTDB taxonomy): Bacteria > Planctomycetota > PLA2 > PLA2 > PLA2 > JBCDBY01. The sequence goes on along the minus strand of JBCDBY010000272.1, from coordinate 2,491 downwards.
GCGCAGACGCTCGAGCGTCGAGTCGAGCAGCACGACCAGCAGGTTGTCGATCTCCATCGCGGAGAGAATCGAGCGCGCCACGCGGTTGACCGCCATCAGCTCGGTGTTGCGCGCCTCGACCTGGCGCATGCGCTCGGCGAGCGCGGCGTGCTGCTGCGCCATGAGCAGCATCGATTCGACCGCGCGCTCCGGCTCCGCCATGCCGTCCGACGGGACCGGCAGCTGGAGAGTGCGGTCGCCCGCGGGACGCGCGTGGCCGTTGCCGTTCCCGCTGCCGTACTGGCGCGCGAGCTGCGGCAGCAGCTGCTCCGGCAGACCGTCGCGATCCTCCGGCTCCGGCTCGAGGCCGTGCCGGCGCGCGAGGTTCTGCAGCAGCAGACGAAACGTCTCGCGGAACGACTCGAAGATGCCGTGCGACGTCGTGGCGATCGTTTCGTAGACCGGATCGGTGCCGGGCACGAGCATCTCGCGCAACTCGCGCGTCGGGATCACCTCGTCGCCGTCCTGCTTGTTGAAGCACCAGACGACCGGCGTCTCGTTGCGCCGCCGGCCGAGCTCCTCGAGCGTCGACTCGAGTTCCTGCGCGCTCGCCCGGTTCTCGGCCAGCGCCGCGCGATGGGCGTCCGCGAGGAAGACGATCGCGTCGGCGTCGCGCAGCAGCGCGCGGCGTTCCGGCGCGCGATCGGCGCTGCCCGGTACGGCACAGACGGCGACGCGCATGCGCTGGCCGCCGAAGCGGAATTCCTCGACCGGCAGCACGTCGAAGTAGGCGGTCGAGCCGTCCTCGGAGGCGAGGCTGTAGAGCATGCCGCGGCCGCCCGGGTCGAGAACGGCGCGCAACGCCGTCAACGCCTCGGTCTTGCCGGACGCGGAAGGACCCCAATAGAGGATGCGCGCCTCCATGGTGCCCCGATGCCTATCGAGTCGACTCATGAGCCACCGCTCTTTTCGGCGTCCGGACGGGGTTTGCTTGATCCCGTTTGCTCGTCTCAAAACGAGGCGGTAGAACCGTCGCATGCCCATGCCCGGTCCGGTCCTCGGTGTCGTCCATCTGCTCCCGCTGCCCGGCAGCCCCGGCTACCGCGGCAAGCTCGACACGGTGCTCGAGCGAACGGTCGCCGATGCGCAGGCGTATGCGCGGGGCGGCGCCCACGGGCTGGTGGTCGAAAACTACGGCGATGCGCCCTTTTCGAAGGGTGCGCTGGAGCCGGCGGCGCTCGCCGCCTTGACCCGCGCCGCCGCCGCGATCCGCGACGCGGTCGATCTACCGCTCGGCATCAACGCGCTTCGCAACGACGCTCGGGGCGCGCTCGGCGTCGCCGCCGCGGTCGACGCCGCCTTCATCCGCGTCAACGTCCTGGCCGGGGTCGTGGCGACCGACCAGGGGCTGATCGAAGGCGACGCGGCCGGGCTGCTGCGTCAGCGGACCGCCCTGCGGCTGAAAACGGCCATCGCCGCCGACGTGCACGTCAAGCACGGGCGCCCGCTTCACGGCGAGGACATTGGCGACGCGGCGGCCGACCTCGTCGATCGCGCGGGGGCGGACGCGGTCATCGTCACCGGCCCGGCGACCGGCCGACCGCTCGATCTCGAAGAGCTGGCGCGCGTACGCGCGGCGATCGGTCGACGCCCCCTGTTCGCGGGGTCCGGCGTGACGGCGGCAAACGTGCGCGCCATCCTGCGCACCGCCGACGGCGTGATCGTCGGGACCTCGCTCAAGAAGGGCGGGAAGACTCGAAACCCGGTCGATGTGAAACGGGTTCAAGCGCTTGTGCGCGCGGTCTAGGCTCTGGTTCGAAATTCCAACGTTGGCCCGAGGGCGAGCCCAGAGTCGATTATGGCAAAGCCCAGCTGCGTCGCGGCTCCGCCGCTGTGGCCCGTTTTCAACACAAGGAGCCTCGACGCAGCTGGGCATCCCGCGATGCGTCAGCATCGACGGCAGAAACATCGTCGCCCCGCGGGGGCGCGACGAAGGAGCTCCCACGCAGCCGGCCGAAGCCAGTTGGACTTTCGGAACAGAGTCTAGTCGGGAGTGCTCTCAACCCCGTAAGGGGGAGAAGTCGAGCCAGGGGGAACAGTCTGAGAATAGGGTAATGGTATGGAGTGAAGGTGTCGTTTTACGACCCTCTGGCGAGGGGCAACCCTGGCTCGACGTAAGCACTCCCAATTGAAATTGTCGGACGAATCGCGTGCGGGATTCGACACCCGCTTTCGGTTCGCCACCCGATATCTCCTCAGGGAGTGTAGCAGTGTTCAAGTTCTTGAACACACCTTTTCCCTGACAATGACAAATACGCTCTAACCCTTTAACTCTTTGATATTTACGTCCCTCGGCGCACTTTTATGCGCCCGATCCGGGGCATGCGTGCGCGATCCGTCGCGGCGCGAAATCAGGAGCAGCGTCGTGTCGTCCCGCCGCCCGTTCGCATGCGGGTCGCCGCCCCAAAGATCCTGCTCCAGGCGCTTCAGCGCCCCGTCCGGCCCCGCCAGG
>JBCDBY010000271.1:0-6421 GCA_039182715.1 Planctomycetota bacterium | reverse complement strand
GATCGGAGGAGCCGGCGCTGCGGAGCGGGATGCCGTCGAAGCGAACGTCGTTCCAGAAGCTGCCCGCGAGCGCGATGCGACCATCGCTCAGAAGCGTCAGGCCACCCCCGTGCGTGTAGAGGTTCAAGCCCGGTCCGCCGTCCCCGCGCGCCCATTCCAGACGGCCCGTCGTGTCGTAGCGCGCAAAGAAGGACCCGCGGTCTTCGCCGGAATCGACCGTGGTCTCGTTCGGTTCGCCCGCTCCGAAGACGGCAGCTCCAAGGCGCGAGCCGGTGACGACCGCATCACCGTTCGCCGCCGTGGCGACGCGCAAAGCCATCGTCGCGAACTCTGCGCGCTCCTTGCGTGCCCAGAGCGCCTCCCCATCCGCGGAGAAGGCCGCCACGAACGCCTGCCGCCCATCGCTCCGGGGCGTGCGGGCGATCGGCGGGCCGTCGAGGTTCTCCGGGTGCCCCTCGATTTCGCCGACGACGACGAAGGAGCCGTCCGGGCGGCCCGCCATGTCCCACGGCACGACGTCCGCGTGACGGCCGTAGCCGCGCTTCCACTCGATGTTCCCCTCGGCGTCGAAGGCGATGAGATAGCTCCAACCGACCTCCGTTCGCCGGAGCAGATCCCCTCCGACGTTGAGCTGCTCGAAAATTAGACCGGTCACCACGCAGGATCCGTCGCGGCGCGCGATGACGCGCGTCCTCACGGACGACACGAAGTTGTGGCCGCGCGCCCATCGCAGCGTCCCATCCGGCGCGAAGTGGGCCACGAACAGACTCGTTCCGTATCCGCCGTTCACCTCGACGCGGCGGTCGCCCTCACCGAACGCGGTGCGAATGGAGAAGTGCCCCACGATGGTGAAGGACCCGTCCGGAAAGAGCGCGAGGTCGGAGGGATCATCGTCGATCAGCCGGCGCTGGATATTGCCTTCCGTGCTGCCGCCCGCACGGCGCGCCCAACGCAGCGATCCGTCCGACTCGTAGCAGGCGAAGAAGAGGTCGGCGTCTCCGGCCGACACGAGGGTCGTCTCGTTCGCGTCGCCGAGTCCGAGCGTCACGGTGCCGACGAAGTCGCCCGTGACGAGGCAGGATCCATCCGGGCGCAGGGCGATGTTCTTCCCGAAGATGCGGTCGCGTCCTCCGTCGCATCGAGCCCACAGGAGCTCACCATCCCGGCCGAAGCGCGCCACGACGAGAGATCCGGACGCCGGATCGAGCATCGTGACATCCAGTCCGTTCGTGAGCTCGACGGTGCGATTGATCCACCCCGTGACGACGACCGAACCATCGGGACCCTCGCTCACGTCGGTGAGAGACTGTGCGTCTGGACCGTGTCCCGCCCAGAGGAAGCTGGCCGCACGCGGGCTCGGGTCGCCGCCGGCACCGCTCCCGCCCCCACACGCCGTCGAAAAGGCCACCAGGAGAACAACCGCACGGATTCGCATGCCGGGCGATTGCACGGAGCGTGCCGGGGCCAGAATCCGAACCAAACCCTCTCTTCGGTCACGGAGCGGTAGCGAATCCGGAACGAAGGTAACGACACTCCCGACGCGGCCCGCCACCCGCACGGTGCCCACCCGTACGGTGCCAGGTAAATCCGCCGTCGAGCGGATTCGCTCTTTCGCGCCACCGGCGCGGTCGGCGAAAACGCCGACGACAGGCGCACTTTGCGCCCACGGCGGATTTACCTGGCACCGTATCCCTGCCCTGCTAAAGGGGCACCGTATCACCGGGTTTCTTCGGGGTTTCCTTCAGGGGTTGGGGTGGGCTTTGCGCCCCGGAGGGTGTGCGAATCTCCGTTCTGATCTCCGCCGTCCTGCTGTTGGTGCCCGCCTCCGTCGCGGAGGAGTGCGTCGTTGTCGCGATGAGCCCCGGCAAGAGCATCTATGCGGCCCGCGGCAAGGCCCGCAAGAAGAAGGCGACCGAGTACGACCGGGAGATCCGCGTCTCGGTGGCCAACCGGCCCAAGCCGAAGGGCGCCTGGTTCCAGAACGACTCGAAGATGACCGTGGTCGTGAAGGCGTATCGGCCCGACGGGAGCAAGGGCCTCAAGATGCTGAAGAAGAAGGTCAAGGCGAACAAGGGCGTGCGGCTGCCGCTGCCGTCGATGCGCGTGGTCGTCTACCAGGACCGCAAGGTCTTGCCGGACAAGAAGATCGCCACGGGCGGTCCCTGGGGCGGCCGGATCGTCTTCTCCAAGTCGAAGAAGCTGAGCGGCGGCAAGCGCCCCGCCCAGCCGAAGATCACCTTCAGGAACGACTCGAACGAGAAGGTGCGCGTGCACGTCTACAACCCGAGCCAGACCGTGATCTCCGTCTGGAAGCAGGTCGTCGAGCCGGGCAAGACGGCGCACTGGAAGAATCACGGCGGCATGTGGCACGTGAAGGTCCATACGCCGGCGCTGATGGACAAGCTGCTCACGAAGAAGACCGTCGAGCCCAACTGCACGGTGCGCATCTATCAGGACCACTACACCCGCATCCACAAGAACAGCGGCGCCGAGACGCACGCGATGGCGGTCGGCCCGGTCGGCGACAACCGCGCCATCGACGGCGCGCCCACGCAGGCTTGGCTCTCCTTCTACTTCATCAAGAACGACGTGTTGTGGCGAAAGGTCTGGAACGCCCGCTCGTATCCGCCGCTGCGGTTCGCGGGCGGCCCGGTCAAGTACAGCTGGATCGATGCGAAGTCGACCGGCGTGCCGTTCGCCGGCGTCGGCGTGCCGGCCCTCGCCGCCGCGGAACTCTCGAACTCCTTCCATCAGGTGTTCGCCTTCGCGCGCTCCGACGAGGGCGGCCTGCGCATGCGGCCCCTCTACGAGAACACCGGCGTCGTCTGGTCGACCAAGTACGACACGTCGAACAGTTGGGAGACGGTCCTGCCGGGGGGACTCGTCGCCTCGCGTCCGGCCGCCGTCCCCAACGGCGACCAGCGCGTGCTCGTCCTCTTCCGCGCCGACGACGGACGCATCCGCCGCGCGCACTACGACGCCAAAAACGACAGCTGGGGCGACTGGAGCCAGCTCGGCAGCCAGACCTGGGATCACGGGCCGGCCGCCGTTTGGACCGGCTCGAAGCCCGGCCAGGGTTCGCTGCTCGTCCTCGCGGTGAAGGGCGGCCGGCTCCATGCGTGCGAGCGCCCGGAGGACGGCAGCTTCGGCAGCTGGCAGCAGGTGCACGGCGCGACCCACTGCGCCGGCGCGCCGTCGGCATCGGGTTCGTGGCGCCGTCGCGCGGTGCACGTGGCGGTGCGCGCAACGGACGGCACCATCCGCGTCATCCGACGGGTCAAGGGCGAGTGGACGGGATGGAGCAACCTCGGCGGCAATCTCGCGGGCGATCCGGTGATGGCGTGCCACTACTAGGCCCCGCGAGTTCATTAGACTGACGCCCGATGGACCAGCGCTTTCAGCGCGTATGCAATCACTTCGACGAGGCCCGCCAGATTCCGGCGGGCCCCGATCGCTTGGCGTATCTCGATCGGCACTGCGAGGGCGACCTGCGCACCGAGGTCGAGTCCATGCTCGCGCACCACGAGGCGAGCGCCGACGCCGACTCGGTCACCGCGATCGGGCCGGAGCTCTCCAAGGTTTGGGACGAGGTGCAGGGAACGCCGGAAGTACCCGAGCGCATCGGCGGGTACCGCATCCTGCGGCCGCTCGGCGCTGGCGGAAGCGGCACCGTCTACGAGGCGGAGCAGGAGCAGCCGCGGCGGCGCGTCGCCATCAAGGTGCTCAACGCGCGCTTCTCTCCCCGCGCGCGCGAGCGATTCGAGGCGGAAGGCGAGATCCTCGGGCAGCTGTCGCACCCCGGCATCGCGCGCGTCTACGCGCTCGAAGATTCCGCGATCGTCATGGAGCTGATCGACGGACGTTCGCTGCTGCAGTACGCCGACGAGGAAAAGCTCGACGCGCGGGCGCGGCTCAAGCTGCTTGCGCAAGTCTGCGACATCGTCGCGCACGCGCACCAGCGCGGCGTGATCCATCGCGACCTCAAGCCGTCCAACATCCTCGTGACCGACGACGGCCAGCCGAAGGTGCTCGACTTCGGGCTCGCGCGGCGCGTCGAGCACGACGGACAGACCATGACCGGCCTCGTGCTCGGCACCCTCGGCTACATGAGCCCGGAGCAGGCGCGCGCCAAACCGTCCGACGTCGACACGCGAACCGATGTCTACGCGCTCGGCGTGCTCGGCTACGAGCTGCTGAGCGGCCGGCTTCCGCACGAGACGGACGGCCGCTCGGTTTCCGACGTCATCCTCGACATCATGCGGACCGATCCGCCGCCGCTCGGATCGCTCGACCGCGAGTTGCGCGGCGATCTGACGTGGATCTTCATGAAGGCGCTCGCCAAGGAGCCCGACCGGCGCTACCAGAGCGCCAGCGCACTCGCGGAAGACATTCGCCGTTCGCTCGCGGACGAGCCGATCGTGGCGCGCAGCCCCACCGCGACCTACCAGCTCAAGAAGTTCGTCAAGCGCAACAAGGCGTTGGTCGGCGGTCTCGCCGCGACCATCGGCGCGCTCGCGATCGGGCTCGTCCTCGCGCTGCAGTTCGCGAAGGAGGCCGATCGCTCGGCGGAGCAGGCCAGCCTTGCGCTGGCGCGCGCACGCGTCAACGCCGCCGCCGTCGACCTGCGCACGGCGCGGCCGCGCCACGCGCGCGAGTTGCTCGAGCTCGTTCCGGCCGCGCATCGGGGCTGGGAGTGGAACTACCTGTCCCGGAAGCTGAAGGGGGGCGGCGAGTTCCGTCCGTTCCCGGAGGAACTCGATCTCTTCCGGCTCGAAGACTTCCCGACGGACTGGGACGATCCCCACTGGGATGCATGGTTCCGCGAGCTCACGCCGGCCGACCTCGTCATCGTCGACAAGAAGCTCATCGACCGGCGCACCGGCAAGCCGCTCGCAATCGACGGGTCCCCGCTGCCGCTGAACAACGTCGGCTGGGTCGGTAGCTCACCCGACGGGCGCTATGCCGCCTTCACCGACGCGCGGGGTCCGCGGGAGGGTCCGGGCGCCTGGCTGGTCGACCGCAAGACGAACGAGATCCTCGATCATGTCGTCAAGTACCGCGTCATCGCGGCCGTCTCCGAGGATGGGAACCTCTGGGCGGCCAATAAGAGTGATCTCGTCGTCGAGATTCGCGACCGGCGCTCGGGCGAATCCATCGACCTCACGACCGGCGCCTACTTCGCCCCCCACGCGATGGCGTTCTCTCCGGACGGCCGTTACCTCGCCACGGGTTCGGTGGGGTCGGCCGTCCGCGTGCACGAGTGGCGCACGGGGAAGCTGGTCGGCATCTCGCGCATCCATACCGGCTCCATCTTCTCGCTCGCCTGGTCGCCGGACGGTCGCTATCTCGTTGCGGGGGGCGCCGACCTGACGGTATCGATCTGGGACCTGCAGACGTCGGAGAAGCGCATTCTGCTCGGGCACGAAGAACCCGTGCGACTCGTGCGCTTCACGGACGCGGGCGCCACCATCGAGAGCGTCTGCACAAAGGGTGTTCGCCGTTGGGCATTCAAAGGAGACCGGCGCAACGTCCTGCGGGTGCACCGGAGCCGTGCCGACGGCAATCCGTATCCCTACGTCTATGGCGTGGGTTTCTCACCGGACGGCCGCCGAATCGCCAGTGCCGGATGGGACAGAACCGTGCGCTTGACCGACCTGGCGACGGGCAACCTGCTGGAGACGATCCCCACGCAGGGGATGGCCTATGCGTGCCTGTTTCGCGGGGAGTCCCTCTGGTTCGGCGAGCAGAAAGGGGTCTTCGAAAGAAAGCCGGGAGCCGAACCGGTTCGTCGCCACGACGAAGGTTACGTCTACGCCGTCGCGACCCGTCCCGGTTCCGATCAGGTCGCCCTCGCGCTCTACTACTACACGCGCGCGGAAACGCCGGTCGTGCTGGATGGCGAGGGCAACGTGGTCTGGCACCACAAGTCCACCTACGCGCGCTCCCTCGCCTACACGGCCGACGGTGAGCGACTGATCGTCGGCGGGTCGAAAGGCACCTGCCTCGTCTTCGATGCCGACGATGGCACGCTCCTGCGCGAACTGATGCCGGGCAAGGGATGGATCCAGACGGTGGCGACCGACCCCCGCGGCCGTTTCATCGCGGCCTCGCGGGACGGCATCATCACACTGTTCGACGCGCAGACGTACGTCCCTCTGCGACAGCTGCGGGGCCACGCGAGCAAGGTCTACGGATTGGCGTTCTCGCCCGACGGCACGCGGCTCGCTTCGGGCAGTCACGACGAGACCATTCGGATCTGGGACCCCAACTCGGGCACCTCCCTGCTCGAGCTGACCGGCCACACGAACTACGTGTACGACGTCGAGTGGAGCCCGGACGGCAAGACACTCGCGTCGGCTTCCGGCGACAACACCGTGCGGCTTTGGAGGAGCGAGTAACATCGCCGCCGTGTCCGAGCGCT
>JBCDBY010000270.1:0-6428 GCA_039182715.1 Planctomycetota bacterium | reverse complement strand
GGAGATCCTGAAGAAGGTCGAGGCGTACCTGCCCGAGCACGACACCGAGGGCCTCGAGCTGCCGGCGATGAAGCCGGTCGACGCGATGGAGTTCACGGTCGCGCGCACGCGCCGCGGCGAGGACACCATCTCGGCCACCGGAAACGTGCTGCGCGACTACCTGACCGATCTCTTCCCGATCCTCGAGCTCGGCACCAGCGCGCGCATGCTCTCGATCGTGCCGCTGCTCAACGGCGGCGGGCTGTTCGAGACGGGCGCGGGCGGCTCGGCGCCGAAGCACGTGCAGCAGTTCGAGAAGGAGGGCCACCTGCGCTGGGACTCGCTCGGCGAGTACTGTGCGCTCGTCCCGTCGCTGGAGCAGTACGCATCGGCGACCGGCAACGCGACGGCGAGCCTGCTTGCAAGAACGCTCGACGACGCGGTCGGCCGCTATCTCGAGAACGAGAAGGGGCCGTCGCGCAAGGTCCACGAGATCGACAACCGCGGCAGCACCTTCTATCTCGCCCTCTTCTGGGCGCAGGCGCTGGCGGCGCAGGATGAGGATGCGAACCTTAAGGAGCGCTTCGCCACCGTGGCCGGTGCACTGGCCGACAACGAGGAGACCATCGCCCGCGAGCTGCTGAGCGCACAAGGCGAGCCCGTCGATCTTGGCGGCTACTTCCGCGTCGATCCCGCGAAGGCGGCGGCCGCGATGCGTCCGAGCGCGGCCTTCAACGCGATCATCGACGCGATGTAGGTTTCTGCCGTCGCCCGATCTCTTCCGCGCGTATCCCAGGTCGGCGCCCGGGACCGAGATGGCTCCGTGATGCGCGCACGGATCGCCCTCTCTCCCTCGGCCTCGAGCAGGTCGACGGGAACAAGACCAGACACGGCACGCGTCACGTCCTCGACCTCGGCCCTGCAGAGTGCCCCGTCGACCCCGTGGAGATGGTCGATCGCAGCAAACCCTCCGTTTCGACCGGGTGCCGCAGGGCCGCGTTGCGCTCGAAATCACGGCGCGGGGCGAGTTCGAGTCCCGCTGGATGAACGTCGAATCGGGCGTGCGGGACCTCCGCATCCAGCTCGCTCGCAAGTGATGCGGTTCCGGGATGCGCGTCGGTCGCCCAAAAAAGATCCGCGTTTCCGCGGAGAAACGGTGCCGGAATGCGCTAGGAGGGCATGCGGTACGTCGTTCTCCTCCTCGTGGCTCTCCTTTCGACGGCCTGTTCCTCCGGCGACTCGGCACCCGGCGCGCCTCAAAGCCTTCCGGCCGGAGCGCAGGAGATCGAGGTCGGGACGGTCGAGCAGACGGTCACGCTGCCGGTCACCCGCGAGACCACGGTCACGACCGCCGCCGGGGTCACGGTCCGGCTTGCCGCCGGCACGAAGATCAGGACCGTCGAGGGGGACGAGGTGACCGGCCCGACGCGCATCCGCATCGACGACGGCGGCGGTGCCGATCGCTGGACGACCGATGCGCGCGTGCGGGGCACGGTGCGCATCTCCGTGGCCGACCAAGAGGTCGTGTTCGATCCGCCGGTCGCGGTCGAGCTCGATCTCGAACGCTACGGCGATGGATCGTGGTCGGTCTACGGCTACCTCGGAGCGGGAACGCCGCAGGAGGTCTTCCTCGGCGCCGCGACGTTGCGCCCGATCACCCTCGATCGCTTCTGGGTGGACCGATCGGGCACCGTCGGGCTCGCGCTCGCGGCGTCGTCGACTCGCTCCCTCGCGCAGTCCGCGCCCCTGCCCCACAGTGTGGCGGCGAACGTTCCCATCTCCGGCAGCGCGCCGCGCATCAAGGGCATCGTCGCCATCACGCGGGATACGCAGCAGATCGTCGCCAACGGAACCTTCTTCGCCGACCCGATCCGGCCCGGCGACGTGCGGCGTTTCACCGTGGCGCGACCCAACGGCAGCGACGAATGGGAGGTGACGGCGACGGACAACGGCGACGGAACCTGGCAGGTCCAGCTCGCCTCGCGATACCGCAATGTCTTCGACATCGGTGTTTTCGTGCAGCGCTCCGACGACCCGAATGATCTGGAGATCGAACAGGTCACGGCGGAGGGCGGCTGCGACGGCGAGTTCTGCGACATCCTCGATGACGTCTACGTCGGGTATGTGGAGTACCGCATCTTCGAAGGGGTCGAGGACATCGAGGAGGCGTTCGAACTCTACGATGCGCTGCGCGCCCGCATCTCGACCCTGCTCCCGCTCTTCTTCGTGAGCTTCGTCCGGGAACCGGAGGCGGGCGCACCCCAGGTGGTGATCCGCCTGTTCGAGGCGTTTCCCGGAACGTCCGAGATTCCGGAAGTGCAGGACTGGGAGACCACGCCCGGCAATCGAATTCTCGAGGTACAGCTCGAAGAGGTTGTGTCGCGCGTCGTGTTCGCGCGGGAGAACCTCGACACGGAAGACGTCTCGATCTTCGTGCGGGAACCGGGGGGCGAGCGCGAGCTCAGCACGCCGATGTTCGACGCGAGCGCGCCCAAGTGGTCGCCGGACAAGACCAAGATCCTCTTCACCGGCGACGTCTCCGGGACCCGACAGCTCTTCGTCATCGACTACCCGAGCGCCGGCGCGCGACAGGTCGGCAACTCGCCGCGCAACGTCACCACGTACGCCTGGTACCCCGACAGCGAACGCATCGCGTACATGACCGACGTCATCGGGGCCGGCGGTCGTGTCGAGACCATCCGGGCGGACGGGAGCGACGCGCGCTTCCTCCTCGAGGTCGTGTCGACCGCGATCCGCGCCGGGCCCACCGTCTGCATCCACGACGAGATCTATGCCACCGATGCCGGCGCCCTGCTCCGCGTGGCAAGCGAACCGGAGATCCTGACCGGCGTCGTCAGCGCGCGCTATCCGGTCTGCGCGCCGTTCGGTCGCCGAATCGCCTACGTCAACCGGGCCCGACTCGTCGTCCGTCGCCTGTCGGACGGCATGGAGGTGCCACTCAGTGACCGGGCCGGGTCCGCGGTCGCATCCTGGTCGCGAGACGGGGAGTGGGTCACGTTTGCGGACGACGACGGCATCCTGCCCGGACGTGCCGACGGGAGCTAGACCCGGACTCTCTGGCCCGGTATCGTAAGTGCGCCGACGATCTCCGCGGACGGACGTCACGTCTACTACCACGCGCGCGGCCCCTTGAACGAGGACGAGATCTACGGCGTCGACGTGGACGGGCTTGGCAACCGGCGCATCACCTTCTCGCCGGAGGGCTTCCGGTCCTTCGCTCCTGATGACTAGGCTCTGTTTCGAGATTCCGACGTCGGCCCGAGGCCGCGCGAGGACAAGCCCGGCGAAGTCGCGGCTCCGCCGATGTGGTTTGTTTCCACTTCAAGGAGCCGCGACGCAGCTGGGCACCCGTCGATGCGTCAGCATCGACGGCAAAGTCATCGCCGCCCACGCGGGGGCGCGACGAAGGAGCTTCCCCGCAGCTGGCCGAAGCCAGTTGGAATCTCGAAACGGGGCCTAATCGATGGCACGCGATCCGGAACGTTCGCTAACATCCGGCCCGACCATGGGTGGGCCGTCGGACACCGTTCGCCTGCTGCAGCGGCTGCGCGCCGGAGACGAGCAGGCGTCGCGCGACCTCCTGAGCCTGCTGTACGAGGAGCTGCATGGCATCGCCGAACGGCTGATGGCCTCCGAGCGGCGCGACCATACGCTGCAGCCGACCGCGCTGGTGCACGACGCGTGGGTCCGGCTCGTCGGCGGCAGCTCGCAGTTCGAAGACCGGCGCCACTTTCTGCGCACCGCCGCGCGCGCGATGCGACGCGTGCTCGTGGACCACGCTCGCGGCAAGCGCGCCGACAAGCGGGGCGGTGGCCGGCGCCCGCTCGAACTCGACGAGGGCCTCGCACTCTTCGACGTCGCCGACCTGACCATCGATCTGATCGCGCTCGACGAAGCGCTCGAAGCGCTGGGCCGCAACGACGCCGAGCTGCTGCGCGTCGTCGAGCTGCGGTACTTCGCCGGGCTCACGTTCGAGGAGACGGGCGAAGTGCTCGGACTTTCGCCGCAGCAGGTCCATCGCGCGTGGGGCTTCGCCCGCGCATGGCTGCGCACGGAGATGGACGGTTGAGCGACTTCGGGGAGCTGCGCCGCATCGTCGAAGAGGCGCTCGACCGCCCCGTCGATCAGCGCGAAGCGTGGCTCGCGGACCGCTGCGAGGGCACCCTGCACGCTCGCGCCCTCGAACTCGTGCGCGCGGCCGCCACGGACGAATCCTTCCTGGAGCCGATCTACTCGGTGCCCACGCCGCCCGCCGAGGGCCAGCAGCTCGGGCCCTACACGCTGCGGCGCCCCCTCGCGTCCGGCGGGATGGGAACCGTCTTCCTCGCGGAGCGCACCGCCCCCCACCGCGAGGTCGCGCTCAAGGTGATGCGCGCCGGCCTGCCGACGGCGGAGTCCGTCGCGCGGTTCCGCTTCGAGGTCGAGGTGTTGGCGACCCTGACCCACCCGCACATCGCGCCCATGTACGAAACCGGCATGCACGGGGAACTTCCCTGGTTCGCCATGGAGTACGTGCGCGACGCGCAATCGATGACGGCCTACGCCACGACGCGCCATCTCGGGCCGACGGAGCGCATCGAGCTCTTTCTGCAGGCGTGCGACGCGATCCATCACGGTCACACCAAGGGCGTTCTGCACCGGGACATCAAGCCGGACAACCTGCTCGTCGACGATGCGGGTCGCTGCAAGGTGATCGACTTCGGCATCGCGCGCGCGACCGACGCCGATCTCGGCCGAACGCTGACCGGCGAGCTGCTCGGCACCATCGCCTACATGAGTCCGGAGCAGGTCGCCGGCCTTCGCGAGGGCCTCGACACGCGCAGCGACGTCTACGCGCTGGGCGTCGTGCTCTACGAGCTGCTGGCCGGCGACCTCCCCTATCCCGTCCGGGATGCCCTTCCCTACGACGCCATGGATGCGATCCGCCGAACGCCGCCCGCGCGCACGCCTGCGCTGCGGGGCGACCTGCAGACGATCGTCTTCAAGTGCCTCGAGAAGGAGCCGGCCCAGCGCTACGACTCCGCCGCTGCGCTCGCCGCGGACCTGCGCCGCTATCTCGGCCACGAGACGATCGCCGCGCGCGCGCCCAGCGTCACGTATCAGCTGAAGACGTTCGCCCGGCGCAACCGATTGCTGGTCGGCGCGACCGCCGCCATCGTCGTCGTTTCGCTGGCGGCCGCCGTCGCAAGCAGCCTCTGGGCGCGCCGTGCCGAGGAGGCGGCGACTTCCGCGTCGAGCGCGCGCGCGCAGGCGGAGAAGTCCGCCGAAGAGGCGCGCCAGCTCTTCGAGAACGTCCTCGGCCGCTCCGTCGACGCGCTGGAGCGCGACACGATGCGCATCAAGATGCTGGCCGGAGGCGGCCCCGTCGCCGCGGAGATGATTCGCCTTGCGATCGAGGATCTGAAGGTGCTCGCATCTTTGGCGCCGAAGGACGACAAGGTCGCCCGCCAGCTCGTGCATGCGCACCTCCTGTACGGCGGCATTCTCGGCGACCCGGCCATGGCGACGAACAGCGGCGATCGCGCGTCCGCGAAGCAGGCCTACGAAGAGGCGCTGCGACGCGCCCGCGCCCTCGAAGACGCCCGCTATCTCGAAGGGCTGGCGCTCTCGAAGCTCGCCCGCCTGGAAAAGTCGAAGGAGCAGCTCGAGGAAGCGATCTCGATCCTCGCGTCGCTTCCCGACGAGTTCCGCATGCTCCGCCAGCAGGCCTACTCCCACGAGGCCCTCGCGGGCTGGGCGCTCGATGACGACGGCAACCTGAAAGCGGCGCGCCGGCACTTCGGGATGATGCAGGATCTGCTCGAGCGTGCCGCCGCGATGCGACCCGACGCGTCGAGCGTTCGGTTCGACCTGGCGCGCACCAAGACGCAGCTCGGTAGCCTTGCCGCGGCGAGCGGCGACTTCTCCGGCGCGGACGCCCTGCTGGCGGAGGCCTCCACGCGTTGGGACGCTCTCGTCGAGGCGGATCCGGACGACCTTCACCTTCGCGTGAATCGCGCGCGCTGCCTCATCAACGTCGGCCGCGTGCGCGACCAGCGACGCGACCTGCCCGGCGCGGCCACGGCGCTGCAGCAGGCGAGCCAGGACTTCCGCGAGCTCCGCCGCGACGACCCCGAAAGCGGGAGCCACGCGGCGGGCCACGGCGCGGCGCTCTTCTTTCTCGGTCACGTGCTTTCGAAGCAGGCGGATGCCGCGTCCGGGACAGCCCAGCTCGCCCACCTGCGCGATGCACGCGACGCCTTCCGGGAGGCGTGGACGATCACGGTCGAGCTCGAAAAGCGGGGACGACGCGGTCCCGCCCCGTCGGCGCACCTGCAGAAGAAGTACGCAGCCCTCGAGCGTCGCGTGGGGTCCGGCTAGGGCCTGTCTGAGAAAGCGCCCTCGGCCCCAGACGGAGCCCCCAGTGAATTATTACAAACCTCGCGAGT
>JBCDBY010000269.1:0-6489 GCA_039182715.1 Planctomycetota bacterium | reverse complement strand
GGCATCCACCAGGCGGCCGCGCCGCTGGGCGATCTGTTCAACGCGACCAAGCTCGCCTTCGTCGCGAACACCGGCACCATGGTCGACGGCATCGCGACCGCTGCCGAGGCGGAGAACGCGAAGCTGCCGCTCGGACTCTATTCGCACGTCGACCAGGCGGCCCAGTGGCAGACCGGCGTGGCCGGCGATCGCATCACCACCGGCGTGCTCGGCCGCATGGCGGACGTCCTGCGTTCGCTCAACACGCGTCCCGACGTCTCGATGAACATCACGCTCGGGGGTACCAACGTGATGCAGACGGGCACCGGCGCGATTCCGTACACGATCCGACCCAACGGGCGCGCGCCGAGACTGGAGGGCTACGGCGGCGACGAGGCGATCGACCAGCTCACGACCGAGGCGATCGACTCGCAGCTGGCGCTCGAGCTCCGCAACCTGCTGAAGCGGTCGATTCGCGCGACGACGCGCAACGTGATCGACACGAGCGCGTTCGTGGACCAGGCGCTCGTCGCGGGTGGCGGGACCAACGCGCCCTTCGGTCCCTCGCCGCTCTCCCAGAGTCTCAAGGCGGTCGCCACCGCCATCGCCGCGCGCAGCCAGCTCGGCCAGTGCCGACAGACCTTCTTCGTGCGGCTCGGCGACTGGGACCATCACATCTCGCTGCGCACCGGGCTGGCGCAGCGCCTGGGCGTGCTCGCCCCCGCGCTGGCGGAGTTCCAGGCCGCGCTCGACGCGATGGGCGTCGCCGACCAGGTGACGACCTTCTCCATCTCCGACTTCGGCCGGACGCTGAGCTCGAACGGGCAGGGCTCCGACCACGGATGGGGCGGCAACGCGTTCGTGATGGGCGGCGCCGTCAACGGCGGGCGCGTTTTCGGCGCGTACCCGACGCTCGCGCTCGGCACGTCGCTCGACATGGGGCGCGGCCGACTCGTGCCGACGACGCCGCAGGACCGCTACTTCGCGGATCTCGCGCGCTGGTTCGGCATCTCGGAGGGAGATCTCGACATGGTTCTGCCCGGCCGCCGCAGCTTCGACATGGCGCCTCTCGGTCTGCTCGCCACGTAGCCGGTGGCACCCGCGGCAGACCCGCGTTAGAGTCTGCCCGGAGGGCCACGGTGGGACCGGACGAGTCGATTCGATCGCTGCGCGACGCCGTGCGCCATTCGCCGGACAACGTGCCGCTGCGCACCCATCTGGCGGAGCTGCTGCTCGCGTCGGGGCGCGCGGCGGAGGCCGAGGCGGAGTACCGCTCCGCGCTCTCGTTCGCGCCGGAAAGCGATGCGCTCAAGTGCGGGCTCGCCCGCGCCTTCCTCGAGCAGGGCAAGCGAAACGAGGCGATGGTCGTCATCGAGGCGCTGCTCGCGCAGCCCGACACGCCCGCCGCGGCCTACCTGGTGCACGCGCGCGCCCTCATGCGCGCGGGCGATCCGGGGCGCGCGGCGCGGCAGTACCGGCAGGCGATCGAGCTCGATCCCGATCTTTCCGACGACGAGCTCGCCGAGGCGCTCGGGGTGACCGACGAGCCGGACGACTTCGCGGAGGTCGTCGACGGGCGTCAGCGCAGCAGCTCCGAGGGCGGCGGAGGCGCGGTCGAGCCCACCTTCGAGCGTCCGCGCGTCACCTTCGCGCAGGTCGGCGGCATGGAAGACCTCAAGAAGGACATCCAGAAGAAGATCGTGCTGCCGCTGCGCCATCCGGAGATGTTCGAGGCGTACGGACGCGCGATCGGCGGGGGCATCCTGCTCTACGGCCCGCCGGGCTGCGGCAAGACGCTGCTGGCGCGCGCGACGGCGGGAGAGGTGAAGGCAGGCTTCATCAACGTCGGGCTGCACGACGTGCTGGAGATGTGGGTCGGGCAGAGCGAGCGCAACCTGCACGCGATCTTCGACGCGGCGCGCCAGCGGCAGCCGACGGTGCTTTTTTTCGACGAGGTCGATGCGCTCGGCGCGCGCCGGACCGACATGCGCCAGAGCGCGGGCCGCCAGCTCATCAATCAGTTCCTCGCGGAGATGGACGGCGCCGACGGTTCGAACGAGGGCGTGCTCACGCTCGCCGCGACCAACGCGCCGTGGCATGTCGACCCCGCGTTCCGTCGTCCCGGGCGTTTCGACCGGCTCATTTTCGTCCCGCCGCCGGACGAGCCGGCGCGCGCGCAGATCCTGCGCATCGAGCTCGCGGGCAAGCCGGTGCGCGACGTCGACCACGAGCGCATCGCGAAGAAGACCAAGGGGTTCTCCGGCGCCGATCTCAAGGCGATCGTCGATCGCGCGGTCGATGCCAAGCTCGACGAGGCGCTCGAGGCGGGCGCGCCGGTGCCGCTCGGCACCAGGGACCTGCTCGCGGCGGCCAAGGTCGTCAAGCCGAGCACGGCGGACTGGTTCGCGACGGCGCGTAACTATGCGCTCTACGCCAACGAAGGCGGGCTCTACGACGACATCCTCGCCTACCTGGACGGCGGATCATGAGCACGCGCCGCGAACGCATCAGCTTCCTGCTCGACCGGGATCGCTACCCGGAGGCGGCCCACGAGCTCCGCGCGCTGCTGGGGGACGACCCCGACGACGCGCTCGCGCACGCGCTGCTCGCCTTCTGTCTCTCCCAGAGCGACGAGGACGAGGAGGCGTTGCAGCATGCGCGCGAGGCGGTGCATCTCGCGCCCGACGAGCCGCTGCCGCACCACATGCACGCGCAGGTGCTGCACAGCCTCGACGATTCGAAGGGTGCGCTGGCCGCGATTCGCGAAGCGGTGCGCCTCGATCCCGAGGACGCCAACCACTACAGCGTGCTCGGCTCCATCCTGCTGGGGCGCGAGGAGTGGCAGGAGGCGCTGGACGCGGCGGACCAGGGCCTGAGCCTCGACCCCGAGAACGCCGAGTGCTCCAACCTCAAGGCGATGGCGCTGCGTCAGCTCGGCCGCCGCGGCGCCGCCTCGGAGGAACTCGTCGCGCAGCTCGCGCGTGATCCGCTCAACGCCGACACGCACGCCAACCGCGGTTGGCAGCTGCTCGAGGAGGGCGACACGAACGGCGCCATGGCGGCATTCCGAGAGGCTCTGCGTCTGGAGCCCGAGAACGAGTGGGCGCGCGAGGGCCTGGTCGAAGCGATCAAGGCGCGCAACCCGATCTACCGCGTCGTGCTGCGCTACATGTTCTTCATGTCGCGCCAGAGCACCGGCATGCGCTGGGGCATCATCATCGGGGCGTGGTTCCTCTACCGCGTCGTGCGGAAGGTCTCGCGGGAGAACCCGGACCTCGCGCCGTGGCTCGCGCCGCTGATCGTGATCTATCTCGCGTTCGTGATGCTCAGCTGGTTCGGCGACCACTTCTTCAACCTGCTGCTGCGGGTGCACCCGCAAGGGCGCTACGCGCTTTCGAAACAGCAGCGGCACGGCGCGAACGCGATCGGCGTCCTGCTCGTCCTGATGATCGGTGCGGTCGTCGCCTGGGCGCTGACGGAGCAGCCGTTGCGCACCGCGGCGATGGTGGCCGGCCTCTACACCTTCTGCCTGATGATCCCCGTATCCGGGTACTTCAGCTGCGAACGGTCCGGTCCGCGTCGGGCGATCGGGATCCTGATCGGCGTTCATCTGCTGCTCGGCATCGCGATGCTGGTGACCTTCTTCACCGGCACGGATCCGGGCGCGGTCGGGCTGATCTGGGTCCTGACGATCATCGCGAGCCCCTGGTTCGTGAACTACCAGTTGATGAAGCACTAGCCTGCACCACACATGACCCCGCGGGTTCTGGCCGGTCCGGATCGCCGAGTTCGGGAGTGCCTTCTGGGTCATCCCTCGTCGCAGTGACTTCCGCCACGGCTTCCTCGGGATTCCTCGATCTCGACGATCCGTCCTCGCCCCGAAAGGCGCGTCGAGCATGCACGCCGGCTCAGCGGCGATTCCTCTCCGTCTCTCCCGCGCGGTCATGAATAATGCGAGTTCGCCATGCGCAAACCCCTCGTCTCGGCGGTCGTGTTGATCTGCGTCGCCGCCTCCTTCTACATGCTCGGCCGCGCGTCGGTCCGGGTGCCGGCTCGCGATACGCGCGCGTTCGAGTCGGAGCGCCGCCGCGTGGCGACTGACCCGCGGGCGGAACGGCCGCGTTCGGAGGAGCCGGCGAAGGAGTCGGCGCCGCGGCCGGGCCCCGGCACGGACGAGCCGGCGCCGCGCGACGTGGCCGAGCTGCTCGAACCCTTCCTGCCCGGTCGGCGCGGCGAGGGCCTGCTCAGCTTCGCGTCACGCGAGGACTTCGAGAAGGAGCGCGCGCGCTGGTTCCCGATCGGCGCCGTGCAGCTTTCCGGTGCGCCGACCGGCCTGCGCCTGCAGGGTGCGTCCGCGCTCGAGTCGCTGCCGCTGCTGCGGAAGCTGGAGCGGGTCTACTTCCTCGAGTTGCGGCGCTGCCGGCTCACGGACGACGTGCTGCCGGGCATCGCGCACCTGCACGCCATGTACGAGCTGTCGCTGCGCGAAACCGGCATCGGCGACGCGGGCCTCCCGAACCTGCTCGGCATGACGCGACTGCACGCCCTCGACCTGCGCCGCACGCGCATCACCGACGAGGGCCTGCGGACGATCGCGAAGCTGACGTCGCTCGTGCGGCTCAACGTCCGCGATACGCGCATTACCGACGAGGGGTTGCGACACCTGCGCACGCTGGTCCAGCTCCAGGAACTGCAGTTCCAGTCCCCCGGTACGACGGAGCGGGCGCTCGACTACGTGATGGAGCTGCCGGCGCTCACCGGCCTGCGCGTGGATCGCACCGAACTGAGCGCTGACGCGTTGCGCCGCATCGGCCGCATGCCCAACCTTCGGCGGCTGCGCGTCGAGAACTTCGAGAGCGGCGGGCTGGCGGGGCTCGCCGCCGCGTCGCTGGAGGAACTCGACCTCTCCGACGCGCGCTTCGATCCCGAGGAGCTGGCGCACCTCGCCCGCATGACCAGCCTGGTGTCGCTCGATCTCGCCGAATCGGGCGTGAACGCAAGGAGTCTGCGCCACCTGGGCGGCCTCGAGAACCTGACGGAGCTCGATCTTCACGAGACGCGACTCGACGACGAGAGCCTGGGATACATCAAGGGTCTCGACAAGCTCGAGTCGCTGCGTCTCGATGAGACCGGCATCACCGATGCGGGCGTCGAGCGCCTCGCCGGTCTGACGAATCTCCGGCGCCTCGATCTCGACGACAACGACGTGACCGACGCGGCGGTGCCGCACCTCAAGAAGCTCACGCGCCTGCGGCGCCTCGATCTCAGCGGGACGCGGATCAGCGCGGACGGCATCGCGGAGATTCAGGCCGCGCTGCCCGACTGCGCCATCCGGCGTTGAGAGGGCGCGCCCCGTCCGCTCCTTCAGCGCACGGCGAAGCGCACCGGCGTGGTCGTGCCGGCCTGCACCGAGAACCCGATGCGCCTGTCCTCGTCTCCGGAGCGGAACTTCAGGACGTAGGCGCCCGGCGGCAGATCGAGCTGCTTCGCGTAGCCGGCATAGACCGCCTCGTCGCCCCGATGAATGCTGCGGTGGGCGTTCTTCTCGGCGCCGCTGGCGTCGACGGATCGGATCGTGACCCGACCGAGCGGCTGGCTGCGCAGCGGAACCGCCCGGCCCGCGGGGAGCGTCAGGTTGTCGAAGACCATCGGCACCGTGTAGTCGAAGACGACCTTGTAGGCGCCGGGCGGCAGGTCGACCGCCGGGCTGTAGCCGGCGTACACGCCCTTGCCGTCCGACTTGCGGGTGATCCGCACGTGCTTGTTTGCCGCCTTGCCCAGCGCGTCGCGCCGTTGAAAATCGAACCGGCCGTAGCCGCTCGCATGCAGATGCGATTCGTGGCCCGCCGTGACGGTGATCGACGTGTGCTCGATCGGGACGACGTAGTCGAATACGACGCGGTAGTCGCCCGGCGGGAGCTCCAGCGACTTCGCGTAGCCCGCGTACACCGCCTTCTTCTCCGCGCCCCGGTAAACCCGCCGGTGCGGGTTGGCCGGCTTCCCCAGCGCATCGTCCGTGCGGAGGCGAAGGCGCCCGACGGCAGGCGTGCGCGTGCGAGTCGTTTGCCCCGCGGTGACCACAACGCCGCGAAACTCGATCGGAATCGTCGCTCCGAGCGTGATGTCATACGAGCCGGGTGCCACGTCGATCTCGGCCTGCCATCCGGCATCGACCGCCTTCTTCGAGCCCGTCGGTCGGACCGCGGTGTGGAGCGCCCAGGGAGCCTGTCCCGCATTCCGCCGCTCGATCAGGATCCGTCCCTTGCCTTCGGGAATGGCGCGCTTCGAGGGCCGGATCCAAGGTCCGCGCGAGGGCAGCGGGGCGCGTGTCGCCTTGGTGAACGGCCCGTTCGGGAGCGTTTGCAGAATCGTCAGGTTCGCGACCACGTTCGTCTCGGCGACCTGGACGTAGCGCTGGAAGTCGCCGCGCGGCCCGCCGACGATCACGAGCCGGTAGTTCGCGGCCTTGTCCGGTAGCCGGAACTGGATCGTGCCTTCGGCGGCGGCCGG
>JBCDBY010000268.1:0-6491 GCA_039182715.1 Planctomycetota bacterium | reverse complement strand
GTCCATCAGGAGCCAGAAGCACGGCGGGACGTCGGACACCACGAGCTGGAATCGCGGCTTGTTTGCGTCGGCCAGAACGGGGCGGCTCTTGATCGTCTCTTCGACCCAGCCTCCCTCGTGTCGGCAGAACTGGTAAACGCGGCCTTCGAAGGAGTCGACTCGAAAGGCAACGGTGATGTCGGTCCCGATGTCGTACATCTGGATCACCTGGTAGCGAGCTCCGGCGGGGACCTGGGTCGAGACGGCGGCCACGGGATGGGCGCGGTACTCGTTCGAGGCGCGGGCGAGAATGCCGTCTTGGGCCGGCGTGCTCCGGGCCAGCAGAATGCTGAAGCCCATCACCAGGAGAGCCAAGGGAACGATGCGCATGGTTTTCTTCCTCCTGTCCGCAACAAGCTGCGTCCAGGCCCAGCGTACCGCGAAGCCCTGCGTCGTTGGCTACCGATCGAGTCGTAGTGTCGTCTTGCAGCCCGCTTCGAGTTCGATCGAATGCGCTTTGCCGTCGAACCAGAGGAAGGCGTTCCGACGCTGCACGAGGTAGCGGCCGACCTGCAGTTCGAATCGCCGGGGCTCCGCCTGCCGCGACGACGTGGCGGCGTAGCTTCCCTTCGCTTCCTTCACGACGACCGACCAGTTCTTCGGCGCCTCCACCAGCAGGATCGCCGGCGGCGGATACAGCTCGAGTTTGCCCCCACGGTAGGGCGGCGGACCCGCGTATGCGCCGATGATGCGCGCCTCCAGGATCTCGCCGTTCACGTCATAGGATCCGAAGACGTACGTGCACTGCAGATCCTCGGAGAAGTAGTGCCGTTGCTCACCCACGCCGGCGACGACCACGAGGTGGCCGGGGTCGTTCGGGACGGTCCGGAGTTCCGGCTCGTCGCCCTGGCGCTCGCGCGCATTGAGCTCGAAACTCGTCCGGATGACGGATTCGATCGCTTCTTGGACTTGCCTCAAATCCTCGGTCTGCGCGCAGCCGCACAGGACCGCGGCGACCAGGAGGACCGTGACCCAACGCATGCCCGCAGTTTAGCGTGCGGGGACCGAGTCGCGCGGGTCACGTCGGTTCGGCACTTCGAACCAAGGCGCGGTCGGATCGTTACCGTGTTCGTGATGGCGCTCCGCACCCTCATCCTGCTCGGCCTCGCACTCGTGGCCTGCAGGCAGCCTTCCGAGAGCCGCGCGGAGCGCGAGCCCCCGCCGGTCGAGAAGGACTTCACACTCCTTCTCGAGATGGCGCGCCTCCTGCCGTTGTCCAACGAGCATGCCCGCCTGTACAGCGAAGCCTGGATGGAGATCCTGCGGGCCGCACCCAACGAGGAAATTCGCGCCGAGGCGCGCTACAACCTTGGCTGCGCGGGTCTGCGGGCCAAGCGTCCCGAAGTCGCGCGCAAGTGGTTCGAGGAGGCGGTCGCGAGCGAATTCGCGTGCGCCGACCGCGGGCGATCCGGCTACCACCTGGGCATGATGCAGTACACCGGGAAGGAGTACGAGGCGGCGCGACGAAACCTCGCGATCTACCTCGACTCCGATCCCGACAACCTCGACTGGATGGCGGCCGCGGAGCTGCGTCGTGCGGAGTGCCTGCTCGAGCTGGGCCGCCCGGAGGAGGGGCGCGCGGAACTGGAGCGGTTCATCGCTTCACGCGCGGTCCCGGACGGCCATAGTGCCGCGTCGGTCAACGCGGCTCGCAGACGGCTGACGGCGCTCGACAAGGACTCGTAAACGCCGGATCGCTTCGAGAGCGGTATGCTGACCCGCCTCACCGTTCGGGGAGGACTCTCATGCGCGCACGATGGTTGTGGGGCACGTTCACAGTGGTCGCGTTGGGCGTCGCACTCTCCGCTCCGCGCTCGGTCGCCGAGGACGCGGAATCGATCCGGTTCGCGCCGCCGCAGCGCATCCAGGCCGGCTCCTTCATCGCGGGCGCAGGCCGCAACTTCCCGTCGCCGGTCATGCACGACGTCGACGGCGACAAGCGCGCGGACATCGTCATCGGCGACCTCGACGGCCGCGTCACCTACGCGCGTCGCAACAAGGACGGCTCGTTCGCCGCGGAGCAGCCGCTGCGCAAGCGCGACGGCAAGCCGCTCAAGTTCCACAACTGGTGATGTGTCGGCATGGGTTCACAGTTCGTGGACCTCAACGCCGACGGCCACCTCGACTACCTGACCGCCACGTTCGCCGGCTCGCCGTACGTGAGCTATGGCAGCGCGGAGGGGTTCTCCGACCCGGTTCGCCTCGTGGACGCCCAGGGGCGCCGTATCATCATCTCGACCTGCTGGAACGAGGAGAAGCTGACCGACGAGAACCTCGGCTACGCCATGCCGGACGGCAAGCCGCGCGCCGAGCGCTGCATCTCCGCCTGGGCGTTCGACTGGGATGCCGACGGCGACTACGACCTGTTGCTGGGCAGCTACGAGAACGGCCACCTCTACCGCCAGATGAACGAAGGTACCGATCGGGAGCCGAAGTTCACCGGCCGGAACATCCCCGTCCTCGCGGGCGACAAGCCGTTCGCGCTGCCGGCCGGCATGACCGCGCCGCGGCTGGTCGACTGGGACGGCGACGGTGATCTCGACATCCTCGCCGGCACGTTCGGCGACTACTACGGCCAGAAGCCGGGCGGCGGCGTCTATCTTTCGCGTAACGCGGGATCGAAAGGGAAGCCGCAATTCGGTGCGCTCGAGACGCTGGTCCAACCGAGCGCGAAGGGCGCGAACGATCCGACCCGCCCCGATGCCGGCCTCTACGTCGATGCGGTCGACTACGACGGCGATGGCGACCTCGACCTGGTCGTGGGCGCCTTCTCGATGTGGACCACGCGGGCGCGCGAGCTGAACGAGGATGAGAATGTGACCCTCGAGCGGCTTCGCAAGCAGCAGAAGCAGGTCACCGACCGCCTCCAACAGATGTCCCGCGCGACCCATGCGGCGGCGACCAAGGCGACCGAAGGGCTCGCTCAGGACTCCAAGAAGTATCGCGACCGCTGGATGAAGGTGTACGCGGAGCATGAGGAGAAGGTGATCCCGTTCCATCGGCAGCTCCAGGAGCTGACCCGGAATATCGGGACGTACGTGGCCACGCCGCGGCGCGAAGGATTCGTCTGGCTGTACGAGCGGCTCTAGACCACGCGCGCCCCGGATGGCCGCCGCGCGGCGAAGTGATACCTTTCCCCTCGTGGACCACTACATCGAAGTCGAAGGCGTCGCCGTCACCGAGGAAGAAGTCGTCGAGCACCGCGCCGTGCTGGATCTGTCCGTGCGAGCGGCGGACCTGGAGGGCGTCGTGCAGGAGGCGGAGAAGCTCCACGCCAAGTGCGTTCTCGCGCTCCTGGAAGCGGGCATCGAGCGCGAGGAGCTGACCGACGGCGGCGTCTCCGTGGGTCCGGCATGGTGGCGGCCCAAGAATCCCGGGCAGCAGTCGCAGCGCCGCATCCTGCTGGCCTGCCCCGATTCGTCGCGCCTTCACCGTGCGCTGGGCTCGTTGGAGCCGCTATTCTCCAGCAAGCGCTACACGCTCCACGTGGACATGCAGGCGCCCCGGTTCGACTGTCCGACCGCGCAACGGGATGCAGCGCTCCGCGAGGCGATCGAGGACGCGCGCGCCAAGGCGCAGGCGCTGGCGGCCGCTTCCGGTGTGAAGCTGGGCCGCGTCCAGCGCGTCGAGGAAGTCGAGGGCCGGACGGGGCGCTCCGGCGCCTACGGCGACCGCGACGCCTGGGACGAGGTCCTCGTCGCATCGGCCGAACCGGAGGAGCCGACCGAGATCGACGCCGCGCGCCGCGATCGGACCTTCCGCTTGCGCGTGCGATTTGCGATCGACGGCTGATCCGGCGCCGCGGTCCGGTACGCTCGCGGCATGCCCAAAGGCGTCGTCTACGTCGGCATCAGCATCGACGGCTATCTCGCGCGCGCGGATCACTCGCTCGACTGGCTGCCCGATCCGCCCGAGGGCGAGGACTTCGGGTGGGCGCCGTTCATCGCATCCATCGATCACATGGTCATGGGGCGGGGGACGTTCGAGGTCTTCCGGACCTTCGGCGCCTGGCCGTACGGCGACATTCCGCTCACGGTGCTGAGCCGCTCGCAAGTCGACGTGCCGGAGAGCCTTGCGCCGCGCGTCACCCTGTCCGACCTCGCGCCACGCGATCTGTTTGCGACGCTGGAGGGGCGCATCTACGTCGACGGCGGCCGGCTCGTGCGCAGCTTCCTCGCCGAGGATCTCATCGACGAGATGATCCTCACGCGCGTGCCGGTCACGCTGGGGGGCGGCATTCCCCTGTTTGGGGAAACCGGCATGGAAGCGCGTTGGACCCTGAGCGCCGTCGAGCCGCTCGGCGAGGGCATCGTCCGGGAGAGTTACCTCCGCGCCCGCTGAGCTACAGGAGCCCGAGCACATTCCACAGTCCGACCACCACCGTGACGAGCAGGACGACGCCCAGCAGGTCGAGAACGATGCCCATCTTGAAGATGTCGCGCGCCGAGAACAGGCGCGTCGAGTAGGCGATCATCGTCGGCGGCGTGCCGATCACGAGCGCGAAGTCGATGGACGACGCGATCGCCACGACGAGCACGAGCGTCTTCGCGTCCACGCCGAGGATGCCGGCGAGCGGAATGGCGAGCGGGACGAGCATCGCGGCCGTCGCGGTGTTCGACGCGACGGCGGTCAACCCCAGCGCAAGCAGTGCCGTCACGGCGATGCCGATGATCGGCGGGAGTCCGGCGAGGCCGCCAAAGCGGGTCGCGACCCAGTCCGAGGTGCCTGACTGGACCAGGAAGCTGCCGAGCGCGAGACCGCCGCCGAAGGTCAGCAGCGCCGACCAGGAGATGCGTCCGAGGTCCTCTTCCTCGAGCTTGCCGAGTACGGCGAGCATCGTCGCGCCGATCAGCGCGACGATGCCGGTATTGAGGCCGTGCAGCTGCTGCGTGAGCCAGAGCGCGACGACGATCGCGAAGACCGCAAGGACGGTCCACTCGGCGCGCGTGGCGGGGCCGAGGGACGCGAGCTCTTCGCGTGCGGTTGCGCGCGTGGCACGAAACTCGTCCGCGTCGATGTGGACGCCGCTGCGCCGCCAGAGGTAGATGCCGATGACGGGCAGGAACAGGAACACCAGCGGCAGCCCGTACGCGAACCAGCCGACGAAGCTGATCGAGTGGCCGACGAATGCGTCGAGGAACTCGATCGCGATCGGGTTCGCCGGCGTGCCGATAGCGCTGCCCGTACCCCCGAGCGTCGCGGCGTACGCGATGCCGAGCACGACCGCGCGCCGATAGCCCGGATGGCCAAGCGGCTCCGTGACCGCCAGCGCGATGGGCACGAGCAGCGCGGTGGCCGCGGTGTTCGACATCCACATCGACAGAAACGCGCTGACGCCGAGCATGGCGGCGAAGAGCGCTTCGGGGCTGCGCCCGAAGCGCGCGACGATGAGCAGCGCCGCGCGCCGGTCGAGGCCGACGCGACGCATCGACTCCGCCATGAGGAAGCCGCCGAAGAAGAGCGCGATGATGGGGTGGAAGAAGGGCGCGAGCGCCTCGCGTGCTCCTTGCGCTCCGAACCCGACGAGCACGATCGGCACCAGCAGCGACGAGACCCAGAGCGGGGTCGCCTCGGTCACCCAGAGCACGACGATGGCCGCGAGCAGCGCGAACGACAGCGCCGGGTCGGTCGGCGCGCGCCGCTCCGCGACGTACTGGCGGTTCGTCTCGTCCCAGCGCAGGACGGGCACGATCTCGCGCGTTCCGTCCGACAGCACGAGCGTGACGCGCACGGCGCCGAGGTCGGGTCGCACCAGGTTGCCGGCTTCATCCCGCGCACGCACGAGCACGCGCGTCGGGTTGCCCTGTCGGGTCTCGTGCTCCGCCTCGTAGCCGGCGACGTCAACCTCGACCGTGCGGTCGCCGTCCGGCCAGCGCGACGGGGACAGCAGGGCGACGACCACCGCCGCGACGATGGCGACTCCGACCAGCTTCCAGCGCGTGCCCGGCACGGCCCGGATGCTAACCCGAAGGGAAGAAGAGCAGCTTCGTCGCCGCGATGACGGCCGCGACCACGACGAAGACGCGCACCCACGGCGCGCCCTTCTTCACGGCCATGCGCGCGGCGATCCACGCGCCGGTCATGTTGCCGGCGGCGAGGATGAGTCCGGGGATCCAGCGCACCTGGCCCTGCCAGACGAAGATCGCCAGCACCGGCACGACCGTGCACAGCACGATGAAGACCTTGAGCGCGTTGGCGCGCACCAGCTCCTGGCCGAGCGCGCCGACGAGGATGGCGAGCAGGAGGAAGCCCACGCCCGCCTGCACGAAGCCGATGTAGAAACCGGCGCCGAGCAACAGGAGCTGCACCAGCCATCCGGGGAGCGGCGGAGGTTTGGGGGGCCGCACGACCGCGCTCACGGCCACCAGCACGACCGCCCATCGCGCGATCGGCCGGCCTCCCGCGAACAGCAGCAGCACGCAGAGCGCCACGAGCCCCGCGGCGATGTCGCC
>JBCDBY010000267.1:0-6503 GCA_039182715.1 Planctomycetota bacterium | reverse complement strand
GCGACATTCAGCGAGCCCACGACATTGTTGCGATAGTATTTGCCAGGGTCCTGGACCGCTGCACGTCCGGGAAGCCGGTGACCGGCGGCAGGTTGATGAAGAGCCACTTCACGAACAGGTACTGGTTGAAGTACGGCATGTAGTACGTCGACAGCTTGTTCGTCAACGGCAGCGCGATGACGAGCGGGCCCGAGCCACGCCGCGCGAAGGTGTCGTTGAAGTTGAGCTTGACGTCACCGAACTGACCGACGTCGAAGCGCTTGACCGGCGGCAGTTCCTTGTCGCGGTTGCGCTCCCAGTACTGCTTCCACTGCTCGACGTCCGAGAAGAAGTTCTTGCCGGTGATCTCCTCGAGGTTGAAGAGCAGCACGTTGCGCACGCGCGGGCTCGTCTCGCCCTCCTGGATCGTGCGTCCGTCGCGACCGACCTGGTGGATCATCGCGATCATCGGGTCGACCGCCTCGCGGACGCGCTGCTTGCCCGCCGCCCAGCACGCCATGCGGCGCACTTCCCAGGCGGGGTCCTGCAGGCCCTTGAGGATGACGGGCGGGTCGAGCTGCGGGTCGCGGCCGAAGCAGAGCGCGGCGAAGACGCCCTCGCGCACGCGCTTGTCGCGGTGCTCGGCGTAGGTCAGCATCTTCTTGCGGATTTCCGGCGTGCGGATGCGCGCCAGGCGCTGGGCCGCCTTGAAGCGGATCATCCAGTCCTTCGACGAGAGCAGCTTCTCCTTGTCGATGATGAAGCTGACGGTGCGCGCGTCGTTGGTGGGTAGGCCCTCGATGGCGCGGTTCTTGAACTTGATGGACTTCTTCTTGTAGTCGTCCTTGAAGTTCTGAACGGAGCGCTTCCAGTCGGCGTCGCTCTGTGCGAGCACGGGCGACGCGACGAACGCGAGGGTGAGGATGGCAAGCAGTCGGGTTTGCATGGGTTCTCCGGTGAGGTGCAACATTATGCCGCAGGATGGCCGGGTGTTTCAGAGGCACGCCGAGCGCCGGCGACCGAAAGCCGAAGCCCCTCCTCCTGATGCACCTCTTCCATCAGGGAATCGTCGTAAGTGCTTTTTCAGGATGCGGTTACGTCGGCAGAGGTGCGGAATGAGTTCCGCACCCGGCCCGCACTAGGTTAAAAGAGCCTCCGCGAGGCGGAGATCGTCGGGATGGGTGATCTTGAGGTTGCGGGGGGCGCCCTCGACGGTGTGGACTGCTTCTCCCAGCCGCTCGACGAGGCCCGCCTCGTCCGTCGCGTCCTCCGGGAACGCCGCCAGCGCGCGTTCCAGCAGGGAGCGGCGGAAGGCCTGGGGCGTTTGCACGGCGACCAGGTGCGCGCGATCGAGCGTCTCCTCGACGCGGACGCCGTCGACGCGCTTGATCGTGTCGACGACGGGGACCACCGGGATGACGCAGTCATGGGTGCGCGCCGCCTCGACCACACGGGCCACGACCTCCGCCGGGATCAGGGCGCGTGCACAGTCGTGGACGAGGATCGTATCGATCGTCGGCGGGAGCGCGGCGAGCCCCGCGGCGACCGAGTCGCGGCGTCGTGCGCCGCCCGCCACGACCGTCCATCCGTCCAGCTCGAATGCGGCATCGGGCAGCACCGCCACCCGCGCGGCGTACGCTTCGAACGCGGCCGCTGCGCGCGCCAGGAGCGTCCGGCCGCCCAGCTCCACGAACGCCTTCGGTCGTCCGAAGCGTTCCCCGCGGCCCGCGGCGACCAGCACCACACCGGTTCGATCCATGGCCGGGAGGGTAGCATTCCGGCATGCGTGTCGGCATCGGCTTCGACCTGCACCGCCTCGGCGCGGAGCGACCGCTCGTACTCGGCGGCGTGGAGATCCCCGGCAGCCCCGGGCTGATCGGCCACAGCGATGCCGACTGCGTGCTGCACGCGATCACCGACGCGCTGCTCGGCGCCGCCGGCACCGATCTCGACATCGGCGCGCTCTTTCCCGACGACGACCCGCAGCACAAGGACGCCGACTCTGCCCTCCTGCTTCGGGAGGCGCTCCGCCACGTCCCCGGTCGCATCGTCAACGTCGACGCGATGGTGCTCGCCGAGCGGCCCAAGCTCGGCCCGCATCGCGCCGCCATGCGCACGCGCATCGCGGAGGTCCTCGGGCTCGACGTCGGCGCGGTCGGGCTCAAGTTCACCACGATGGAGGGCCTCGGCCCGATCGGCGAAGGCAAGGCGATCGCTTGCAAGGCGGTCGCCCTGATCGAGGAATCCGCATGAGGTTGTTCAACAGCCTGACCAAGCAGGTCGAGGACTTCACCCCGCTCGAGGAGGGCAAGGTCCGCATGTACAACTGCGGACCCACGGTCTACAAGCGCCAGCACATCGGCAACTTCCGCGCCTTCGTCTTCGCCGACCTCCTGCGCCGCACGCTCGAGCACTTCGGGTACGACGTGCACCAGATCATG
This sequence comes from Planctomycetota bacterium, assembly GCA_039182715.1. Classification (GTDB taxonomy): domain Bacteria; phylum Planctomycetota; class PLA2; order PLA2; family PLA2; genus JBCDBY01. The sequence continues at coordinate 4,083 of JBCDBY010000267.1, read as the reverse complement.
AACATCACCGACGTCGGCCACCTCACCGAGGACGACGTCGCCGATGCGCAGGGCGAGGACAAGCTGCAGAAGGAAGCGAAGCGTCGCAATCTCGACCCGTGGCAGATCGCGCGCGAGGCGGAGGACACCTTCCACGAGGACCTGAAGGCGCTCTTCATCCAGCCGGCGCACTCCTATCCGCGCGCGACCGACTTCGTCCCGCAGATGATCGAGATGATCGAGGAACTCATCGCGAAGGGACACGCGTACGAGGTGGACGGCAACGTCTACTTCGCGCTCGAGACCTTCCCGGAGTACGGCGCGCTCTCCGGCAACACGATCGACCAGCTCACGGAAGGAGCGTCCGGTCGCGTCGAGGACCGCACCGACAAGCGCTCACCGCACGACTTCGCGCTCTGGAAGCACGACCCGAAACATCTCATGCAGTGGGACTCGCCGTGGGGTTCGGGCTTTCCCGGCTGGCACATCGAATGCTCCGCGATGTCGCGCACCCTGCTGGGCGACACGCTCGACATCCACACCGGCGGACCCGACAACAAGTTCCCGCACCACGAGTGCGAGATCGCGCAGAGCGAGTCGGTCACCGGCAAGACGTTCGTGAACCTCTGGATGCACTGCGGCTGGCTGGAGATCGGCGGCAAGAAGATGGCGAAGCGCGCCGGCAAGGCCTACACCGTGCCGGAGCTGCACGAGCTCGACTACGACGGCCGCGACCTGCGCTACCTGATGCTGAAGCAGCACTACCGCGCGCCGCTGCCCTTCACGCTCGACCTGCTCGACGAGGCGAAGAGCGCGCGCAAGGGCGTCAACAACTTCGTCCACTACCTCATGCCGGAGCGGCCCGAGGGGCCGGATCAACCCGCGGTTGCGGATGCGATCGCGAAGGCGAGGGAGCAATTCGACGCCGCGCTGCGCGACGACCTCAATACGTCCGCGGCGTTCGCGGCGATGCACGAACTCATGACGGCGGTCAACCGCGCCGAGCCGGGACGCGCCGATGCGGAGCGCGTCGTCGAGACCATGCAGGGGTTCAACGTGGTGCTCGACATCCTCGACCCCGCGCCGGCGGCCATCGACGACGACGTCGAGGAGCTCATCGCGCAGCGCAACGAGGCGCGGGCGAACAAGGACTTCGCCACCTCGGATCGCATCCGGGACGACCTTCTCGCGCGCGGCATCGAGCTGGTCGACACGCCGCAGGGCACCCGCTGGAAAAAAACCTAGCCACCGTCGGCCCGTTTCTCTCTCAACAGGATGAAAGGTGAACATCCATGGTGAGAGCGATCGGAATCGGTGTGGTGGTGGGACTCGTCCTCGTCGCGTGCGGCGGGGGCGGCGATGACGAGGGCAACGGGCTGGGATTCACGCCGCAGGAGGAACAGGCGGCGGAGTGCATCGTCTTCAACCTCGATGACCTCGAAGACGTGGCGGTGGGGCTCATCCAGCTCGCCGAGGGGCTCGGCATCGCGCCGCTGCCCTCGAACATCACGTTCGATCCGGGCACGGGGAACTACTCGATCATCGCGGCCCTGCTGGGCGGAGGCACCCGGTCGATCACGGGGACGGTGACGGGCGACGACCTGACGGACGGGTTCGCGATCGGCGAGTCGTTCCAGGCGACCTGGACCGCGCTTGGCAACGGGACCTTTCAGGTCTCCAACAACAGCGCGACGGAGATCCGATTGCAGGGGACCGGCACCGTGCAGAGCGGCGTGAACTGCACCACCGCGGTGACCGTCGACGTGATGATCGATCCGACGGTCGTCGGCGATCTCGTGGTCACCGGAACGATCGACTTCACCGCGCAGGTGGCCGGCGGCGAGACCGCGACGGGGACGATCACGTTCGACGGCACCAGCATCGCCGATGTCGAGGCGATGTTCATGGGAGAGACGCAGCGGTTCCGGATCGACCTCGACGAGTTCGAGGCGATTCCCTAGGGATCCGAGTCGGGGCCCGATCGACACGGCGGGTAGGAGTTTTCAGTCGTCAGTTCTCAGTCGTCAGTTCTCAGTCGTCAGTTCTCAGTCGTCAGTTCTCAGTCGTCAGTTCTCAGTCGTCAGTCGGAAGGAGCGTCGATCCGGTGACGGATTGCCGACTGGTCACTGACAACTGAGAACTGATGACTCGAGAACTCCGATTCCGGCCCCTAGTCGAGGGCGGCGAGATCGCGTTTCAGGGTCCGCAGCGCCCGGCCGTAGGTCGTAATGACGGAGGCGCGAGGGCGTGCGAGGCGGGCCGCGATGTCGTCGTAGGTCCGCTCTTCGAGCGCGCGCAGGATGACGATCTCGCGCTCGTCGTCCCCGAGCGCGCCGATGCCGGCGACGAGTCGCGTGATCGATTCGTGCCGCGCCGCGTTCGAACTCGGTGAGGTCTGCGCGGTGACGCGGCGGGCGAAGGCGATCTCCGTCTCGTGGGGCTCTTCGCGGTCCGGCGCGCGCCGCTGCGCGGTATGAAACTTGTGCAGATCGCGAAGCCGGTTTTCCGCCACGGAGAAGATCCAGCGCTGGAACGAGCCCGGTCCCTGGTCCTGAAAACGGTCCAGACTGCGGTGTGCTTCGATAAGCGTTTCCTGCAGCGCGTCCTCCGGCGCGACGCGCCCGCGCAGCACGGCACCCATGCGCAGCGAGATCCAGACCTGCAGCCGCGGCAATACGCGCTCGACGAGCAGCTCGAAGGCGCGTTCATCGTCGTTCGCCGCGCGGCCCGCGAGCCGCTCCGTCCGATCCCGATCCATGCGGACCGCACTGTAGCGCGTCCTCCCGGCGAAGTGGGCGACGGATGGGGCGGAGGGACATCGGACTCACCGGCATCGTCCAGCTCGACGGGGAGCACGTCGAGTCCGTCGGCGACTCGTCGCCCCGCGCCTTTCTGCTCGCGCAGGGCTTCCATCCGGACGACGAGGCGCTTGCGCGCATGCCGCACGGACAGCTCGGTGCGACCGCACGACGGGAGAGCGTGACTCTTGGCGCGCTTGCGTATCGCAATCCTGATCTTCGCCTGGAGTTGGATGGGGCACGACAGCGGCTGGCCGGTCTGGCATCGATGATGCCGATGCGGCCGGATCCTGTACGGCTGGTCGAGGAAGCGTGCTCATCGAAAGTTCACATCTTCTCGACGCCGTTGTGCGAAAACAAGTTTGCGGCGTTCGATGGCCGGACGCCGAGGAGGTGCGAAATGCGTGGTTTGCGTCCGATCAGCTTGGCGTTGGTGGTTTGGATGTGCGTTGGCTGCGGGGGTGGAGGCGGAACCTCCCTGACCGCCTCGCAACAGGAGGCGGTCGACTGCCTGGTCGCCGATCTGCAAGAACTGGAGCAGGTCTTGACCGGCCTGATCATCGTGGGAGAGGGCGTCTCGCAGTTGCCGCGGCCGGTCGAGCTTGCCTACGACGACGGGACGGGCGCCTTTACGGTCGACGTGGATCTGGGCGGCGGCAACATCTCGCAGGTGACCGGGCGAGTTGTTGCCGGCGATCTCTCGGATGGACTGGCAGTCGACGAGAGCTTCACGGTCGAGTGGACCCGGCTCGGCTCGGGCACGTGGACAGTCACGCGCTTGGGCGAGTCCTCGATTCGGATCCGCAGCACCGTGATCGGAACGCTCGGCGATGGGGTCGACTGCGATACCGTCGTCCAGAGCATCCAGGCGGATGTCTTCATTGCCGATCTCGGCGACTATACCGCCGACGGCTTCTCGTTTTTCCGAACCGAACGAGCGAACGGCGACGTGATCGAGGGGCAGATCAGCTTCGAGGGCTCCATCGCTCGCTACTTCGTCGACTTCAACGGGGAGCCGCTGAGCAGCGACTTCACGATCAACCTGGACACCTTTCAGGTGGGATAGCCCGCTTCCTGCGTGACCGTGTGGGCCCGGGAAAGCAATACCCGCGCCGAAAGCCGAGGCAAGGGACGGCGATCCGGACCGGCCAGAACCCGCGCGGTCATGAATGATGCAGGCTAGTGTCCTGCGCCAGAAATAATTGAACATATTGTCGACTGGGAGCGTTCTCCTGTAAGAAGGAGGTCGCGATGGCTCGTGGACGCAAGCTGGAACCGCTCGATCTGACCGACGAGGAGCGCGAGG
>JBCDBY010000266.1:0-6574 GCA_039182715.1 Planctomycetota bacterium | reverse complement strand
TGCGGCCTCCGCCTTCTGTCGCGCATTGGCGCCCTGCTTGGCGATGAGGTCGGTTTCGCGCGTGGCGAGCTCGATCTGGTTTTGCAGCTCGTTCTCCTGGATGGCGCGCTCCTTCTCGACGGCGAGCGCGCGGCGCTGGAAGATCGCCTCGTCCGCCTCCTGCTGAATCGCCTCGTGCGTCGGCGCCTGCAGCGCCTTCTCGAGGTCGCTGGTCGGCGCCAGCTCGGCGACGCGCACGCCGACGATGGAAAGGCCCATCGCTTCGAGGTCGGCGTCGGCGCGCAGACCCCGCTCGATGCGAGCGCGCACCTCGTCGACGCCCTCGGCGAGGATGTCGCGCACGGTCGTCGCCGCGAGGTAGGCCCACGCGTGCTGTTGCGCCGCCTGCACGAGCAGCTGCGAGATCTGCTCGAGGGGCTGCTTGCGATAGACGCCGTGTTTCAGGTCGAGCGAGAAGTCGACGCGGTTGGCGAGCTTCTTCGGGTCGGCCACGCGGTAGGTGATCACGCCCTGCGCCGTGACGTCCTGGAAGTCGCGCGAACGCGCGTGGAACAGAAACGTCTCGTCGCGGTCACTGCACGGCACCTCGGCGATGCTCGTCGAGAGCGGATAGAACCAGAATGCGAGGCCGCGCCCGTCGCGGCGCAGCTGGCCGCGCTGAAATTGCAGCACGTGGAAGGTGGGCTCGGCGCGCAGGTGGCGCCATCCGAAGAGTCGGGAGATGGTAGCCATGATGTGGTTCTCCTAAGTGCGGGTTCGCTTGTAGAGAGCGGCCGGTCGGTGACCGACGTGCGCCTCCTGCTTGCCCGTGGCCTGAATCCGTCCGGACTGCAGCATCCGGCGACGGAAGGAATCCTTGTTGAGCGCGCGACCGAGGATGGTCTCGTGCACCTCCTGCAGGTCGCGCAGCGTGAAGGCGGGCGGCAACAGCTCGTACGCCACGTCGGTGTAGTCGAGCTTGCCGCGCAGCCGCTGGACGACGAGACCGAGCATGTCCGCGTGGTCGAAGGCGAGCCTGCACGGCCGGTCGTCGGCATCGAGCGCGCCGACCACGCCGCCCCGTTCGCCTTCCCACGGCACGTCGAGTCGCATGAGCCGGTCGAGGTCGGGGATGCGGCTCGCGGGGACCAGCGCGTAGTAGGTCACGGCGATCACGCGCGTGCGCGGATCGCGTTTCGGTGCGCCGAAGGTGTAGAGCTGCTCAAGGTAGAAGCGCGGCAGGCCGCCCTTCTGCGTGAGCACGCGCGTGGCGGCATCGTCGAGCGATTCCTCCATGCCGACGAAGCCGCCCGGCAGCGCCCAGCGGCCCTTGTGCGGGTGCTCGTCGCGCGCAACGAGGTGCGCGTAGAGCTCGCCGTCGTAGGCCGTGACCACGGCGACGTCGACCGCCACCGACGGGTGGGGGAACTGCGACGCGTCGTAGCGGGCGAGGAATTCCTGCTCGGAGAGGGGTTTCTTGCGCTGGGCGGCCATGTCTTATCTGCATCCAGCATATATGCGGACTGTAGATAAGCAAGTCCCGATCCGGCGCAGCGAATCGGGATGGGACGGCCTCGCTCAAGTCGGGCTCCTCCGCGGTCGAGCGGGAGGCCGATAAGCCCGGCGTGGTCCGTGTCGGGCCCTAATCCAAGGAGAAACTCGTGAACCGAATCAAGATTCTTGGCCGCTTCGCCTCGATCGCGCTTCTGGCGTGCGCCGTGGCGTGTGGTGGCGGTGATGGTGACGGGCTCGCGCTGACGCAGGCGAACGCACAGCGGATCGCAACGGATGGTGTCGAGACGTCGGACATGCTCGAAAGCATGTCGGAGCTCGTCGAGGACTTCGACGATGTCATCGAGAACCAGACGGCGCTGCAGGTGCTCTGCACGTCCGGCACGATGTCGCAGAACATCAACGACGTTGCGCCGCTCAACCAGATTTCGACGGGCGACTCGATCACCTTCTCGTTCAACAACTGCACGATGGAGGATGACGACGGGGAAGTCACGTTCAACGGCAGCCTCTCGCTCTTCGTCGAGGAAGTGACCAACGGTCCGGTCGAGGGCGCGTTCAGCTACCGGGTGAGCTTTCTGTTCAACGGCCTGACGGTCACGGTCGAGAACGCGCTGCTGCTGGTCGACGGCGGCTTCTCGGTGCAGAACAGCAGCACCGACGGCGTCAACCTCAAGTCGGTCATTTCCGGCTCGCGCTACTCGGCGCTCGCCCAGTTCGGTCCCTTCGCCATCCAGCGCACCGTCTCGGACTTCGAGCTGGACCGCAACATCAACACGCAGACGGACGACTACTGGTTCAGCTACGACGCGCAGTTCAGCGGCACCGGCATCGGCGGGACGGTCTACTTCAAGACCACGACCGACTTCGCCGGCAATGACGACGACGATCCCAGCTCCGGCCAGCTCGAGGTGACCTCGAACGGCGACGGCAAGATCACCGTGGTCGCGCTCGACTCGAACAACGTGCAGCTGCTCGTGGACGAGGATGGCGACGGCACCCCCGAGTACACCATCAACACCACGTGGGACGTCCTCAACGACGAGGAGTCCAACGGCAACGGCAGCGAACTCTAGGTTCGTTTTCTTCGATCGATCGGGACGGGGAGGCTTCGGCCTCCCCGTCCCTTTTTCGTTTCGCGCGTATGCTGCGATCCATGGAGCGGCAGCGGCTCGGTCACTCCGAGGAAGGACGCCCGATCGAGGGCCTCGTGCTCGGCGACGGGCCGCGGCGGATGAGCCTGGTCGCGGGGGCGCACGCCGACGAGCCGGTCGGGCCCTGCACCCTGCGCGCCTTCGATGCGGCGCCCGACGGCTGGACCTGCGTGATCGTGCCCGACGTCAATCCCGATGGGGCGGCGCGCAACGCGGTCTGGTGGGACCGCTTCCCCGATCGTGACGCCTACCGGGCGCATCGCCGGCGCGAGTTGCCGGGCCGGGACGTCGAGTTCGGGTACCCCGCGATGCGACCCGAGAACGAGGCCGTCTCCGCCTTCCTGCGCGCGCACGGCCCGTTCGATCTGCACCTGAGCCTGCACGGCATGGGGGAGCAGGAGGGGGCGCTGCTGCTCATCGAGCGCTCCTGGGTCGACCGCACCCGGGAGCTGCGCGCGGCCTACGCCGATGCGCTCCGCGACGCGGGACTCCCGCTGCTCGACCGCGACCGCGACGGGGAGAAGGGGTTCGAGTACATCGGACCGGGCTTCTGGACGACCCCGCGCTCCGACGCCATGCGCGCGCACTTCGAGGCGTTGGGTGACGCGGAGACGGCTGCGCGCTTTCATCGCAACTCGATGGAGTTCGTGCGGTCGCTGGGGGGAGACCCGCTCTGCCTCGTGACGGAGATTCCACTCTTCGTCGCGGGCGAGGCGGTCCCGGTCGAGACGGCGATGGCGCTCCAGCGGCGCGCCATCGAGCTGGGCATCGAGACGGTCGCGTGAGCGAGCGGCGCTTCGACTGCATCGCCGGCATGGATGGCGCACCGGAGTCGACGACGACCCGTTGCGGTCCCTAGTGGAAGTCGCGGCTTTTTGTCGTCGTCGGCTGCAGCTCGAGGCGCGGGCGCCACAGGCGGTCGCCGATCAGGTGGACCACGCCGTCTTCGATCTGCAGCTTGCCGTCGAGGCCGAGGAACGGCTCGGTCTTCGCAATCGCTTCGTAGCGGTCGTAGACCTGCCGCCAGAGGACCACGTTGACGAAGCCGGTCTCGTCCTCGAGCGTGAGGAAGGTCACGCCGCCGGCGGTGCCGGGCCGCTGGCGGCAGATGACAAGACCGGCGTAGCGCACGCGCCTTCCGTGCGTGCCGCGCTGGATGGTGGCGGCGTCGGGCAGGCCGCGCTCCTGCAGCAGCATGCGCATCGGACCGAGCGGATGGTCGGAGGTGGAGTGGTGCGCGGTCTTGAAGTCCCAGGTGACGCGCTCGACGTCGCTCAACGCCGGGAACTCGGGCGGCGGCGTCGCTTCGCCGATCGCCAGGAGTCCATGCTGCGTCGTCTTCTCCAGTGGGCGGGTGGCGTCCCAGAGCGCGTTGCGGCGCGAGGCCTGCAGCGAGGCGAGCGCACCGGCGGAGGCGAGCGTGCGGCGCGTGTCGGCGTGCAGGCCGGTGCTGCGTCGGAAATCCTCGAGTGAGCGGAAGGGGCGCTCCATGCGGATCGTGTCGGCTTCGCGCGTGTTGAGCCCCTTGATGTAGCGCAGGCCCATGCGCACGGCGCCGTCTTCGAGCGTGCAGTCCCATTCGCTGTGCTGCACGTCGACCGGATGGAAGCGCAGGCCGTGCCGCTTGGCGTCCTCGATGATCGTGGCGGGCGAATAGAAGCCCATCGGCTGCGCGTTGAGGATGCCGCAGGTGAACTCCGGCAGGTAGTGGCACTTGAGCCAGGAGGTGGCGTAGGCGATGAGCGCGAATGACGCCGCGTGGCTTTCGGGAAAGCCGTACTCACCGAAGCCGCGGATCTGGTTGAAGACCGCCTCGGCGAACTCCTCTGCGATGCCTTTTTGCACCATGCGCGAAACGATGCGCTCGTGGTGCCGCTCGATGCGGCCGCACTGCCGCCAGGCGGCCATGTCGCGGCGCAGTCGGTCCGCTTCGCCCGGCGTGTAGTCGGCGGCGACGACGGCGAGGCGCATGACCTGCTCCTGAAAGAGCGGCACGCCGAGCGTCTTCTTCAGCACCGGCTCGAGCGACGGGTGCGGGTAGCTCACCGGCTCCTCGCCCTTGCGGCGGCGCAGGTAGGGGTGCACCATGCCGCCGGTGATCGGGCCGGGGCGCACGATGCTGATCTCGATGACGAGGTCGTAGAAGGCGCGCGGGCGCAGGCGCGGCAGCATCGCCATCTGTGCGCGGCTCTCGATCTGGAAGACGCCGACCGTGTCGCCCCGGCAGATCATGTCGTAGGTCGCCTCGTCGCCCGCGGGAATGTCCGCGATGGTCATCGACTCGCCACGGTGCTGCTCGATGAGCGTGAACGCGCGATCGATCTGCGTGAGCGCGCCGAGGCCGAGCAGGTCGATCTTGAAGAGCCCGATGTCCTCGACGTCGTCCTTGTCCCACTGGATGACGGTGCGGTCCTCCATGGCGCCGTTCTCGATGGGGACCAGGTCGTGGACCGGCTCGTGGCCGAGCAGGAAGCCGCCGGGATGGATGGAGAGATGGCGCGGGAAGTCGAGGATCTGCTCGGCGAGCGTGACCAGATGGCGGCAGGCGGCGCTGTCGGGATCGAGCGCGGCGCGGCGCAGGTGCGAGGTGTCGAGGTCGTCGTAGTAGCTGTGCAGCTTGGCGAGCCGGTCGAGCGAGGTCTCCTGCAGGCCGAGCGCCTTGCCGACGTCGCGCAGCGCCGAGCGGGGCCGGTAGCGGATGAAGTTGGCGACCATCGCGGCGTGCGTCCGGCCGTACTTCTCGTAGACGTGCTGGATCACCTCTTCGCGCCGCTCGTGCATGATGTCGAGATCGATGTCGGGCGGCTCGTCGCGCTCCTTCGACAAAAAGCGCTCGAAGAGCACGTCGATGCGGGCGGGGTCGACGGCGGTGACGCCGAGGCAGTAGCAGACCGCGCTGTTGGCGGCCGAGCCGCGCCCCTGGCACAAGATGCCCTGCTCGCGGCAGAAGCGGACGATCTCCCACATGGTGAGGAAGTAGCCGTCGTATTCGAGCTCGCCGATGAGCGCGAGCTCCTTGTGGAGCAGCGCGCGGACGCCGTTGGGAATGCCGTCGGGATAGCGCGTGCGCGCGCCCTGCCAGCTGAGATCGGCGAGCCACTCGGCGGAGGTCTTGCCGTCGGGCAGCCGCTCGGACGGGTAGCGGTAGCGGATCTCGTCGAGGCCGAAGCGGCAGCGTTCGCCGATCTCGTGGGTGCGCTCGACGGCGGCGGGCTCGTCGTCGAAGAGCTCGCGGAAGGCGAACGGGGTGCGCAGCTCGTGCTCGGCGTTGGGCTGGATAAGTTGGCCGGCGGTGGCGAGCGTCACCTTGTGGCGCAGGCAGGTGAGCACGTCCTGCAGGGGGCGGCGCGCGGCGCTGTGGTAGAGCACCTCGGGCGCCGCGACGGCGGGCAGCGCGTGCTCCGCGGCGGTCGCGCGGCGGCGCGATTCGTCGAGTACCTCCTCGGCGCGGTGGTGGCGGGTGAGGGCCCAGTAGAGGCGATCGCCGAAGGCGTCCTTGAGCGGGCCGAGCTCGCCGCCCTCCATCCAGAGCGCGACGAGGCCGTCGGCGTGCGCGCAGACCTCGGGCCAGTGCACCCGGCTTTGACCCTTCGCGCAGCGCAGCCGTCCCTTGGTGAGCAGCCGGCAGAGGTTTGCGTAGCCCGCGCGGTTCTGGGCGAGCAGCACGATGCGGTCGGACTCGTCCACGGTGACCTGCGAGCCGAGGATGAGCCGCACGCCGCGTTCGCGCGCCGCCACGTGCGCGCGTACCAGCCCGTACACGCCGTCCCGGTCGGTCACCGCCATCGTGTCGATGCCGAGGTCGTGCGCGCGATCGACGAGCTCGGCCGGATGGCTGGCGCCTTCGAGGAAGGAGAAGTTGGTTTTGAGCCAGAGGGGGAGGTACATGGAGAGAGCCGGGGTCTTGGAGGAGGTGGAGTGCCGGGGGC
>JBCDBY010000265.1:0-6581 GCA_039182715.1 Planctomycetota bacterium | reverse complement strand
CCGCGAAGAGGTCGCCGCCAACTGGAGCGTGACCGTCCGCGACGGCCGCGTCGGCTCGCGCCGCCCGCTCTGGGAGAGCGCGATGTTCCGGCCGCTCATGGCGGAACTCGGTCACGAGATCGTGCCCGGCTTCTTCTCGAGCGAGTCCGGCGTGCGCCTGATTCTCGACTACGCGTGGGATCGCGTCTCGCGCTCCGAGCTCGAGATGGCGGTGACGGCCAACGATTCCGCCTCGATCGCGCGCTGGATCGTGCTGCAGGTCGAGCTGGAGAAGCCGACCGCCCTGGAAATCGTACGAACGAAACCGGTCTCCCCGGGCGTGATCTTCGCGCACGAGGCGACCGTCAAGACCGCGGTGCAGCCGGCCGGCACGAGCCTGGTCGCGGTACCGCTGGATGCCTTCGACCGCCCGGACGCCGACGTCCGCGAGGTCGAGATCGCGGAAAGCCGCAGCCGCCTTGTGCGCCTGCGGCTGCGCGCGGAGAATGGTGAGAGTCTGAAGATCAAGACGTCGCTCTGGTCGGCCCGTCCGCCGGCGAGCGCGTCGGAGGATGAGCGGTGAGTTACGAACGAAACATGCAACAGCGGCCGGATGCCCGTTCGGATGAACGCGGCATCGCGCTCCTGACGGTGATCACGTGCCTCGTGGCGCTGATGGTCATTGCCGTGCCGTTTGCGATCAGCATGCGCATGGGCCAGGAGCGGAGCGAGGTGCACAACGCGCGCCGTCGCGCCCAGTCGACGGTCGATTCGATTCTCAATTTCCAGAAGGCGTTCCTGCTCCAGACGAGCGAGCGCGCGGAAATCGAGAACCGCACCGGCCAGATCCAGGGCAAGTACTCGGATCCGTACATGGACAACATGGCGGAGATCCAGCCGAGCATCCGCGACATGGCGGACGCGCTGGGCGTGCCGCCGGGCGACCTCGAGGATCCGTACGGTCTCATCGCCGGCGTGAAGGTCGAGGACGAGAACGGCAAGGTCAACCTGAACGGTTCGACCTTCTTCGCGCTCGGCAACCTGATGGGCCTCGCGATGCTCACCGAGCAGCTCGATCCGTCGGACACCGAGATCTCGCTCTCCGACACCTCGCTCTTCCCCGAGCGCGGCTACGTCAAGATCGGCCGCGAACTCATCAAGTACACCGGCAAGGAGCCGGGCAAGCTGACCGGCGTCGAGCGCGGCCTGTTGACGCAGCGCCCGCACAACAGCGAGGCGCAGCAGTGGAGCGTCGGCATGTGGTGCGTGAACTACGCCGCCTGGGCCATCCACTACTACAGCGTGCACCGCCACCCCGGCGCGTATACGCCGTGGACGTCGCTGGACGTGAGCGACATCGCCTCCCTCGAGCCCGAACTCGACCCGCAGGTGCCGGTGCTGACGCGCGCCTTCTGGCAGCGCGTCAAGCCGTTCGTCACCGTCTGGTCGAAGGGTGAAACGGGCCAGACCTGGTCGAACATCCAGGACCTGACCGAGGGTCAGCGTCTGCCGCGCAAGGACGAGAGCACGGGCGACCGGTTCAAGTTCTTCAACGGCTACTACTACAACACCGGCGCCATCATCCGCATCTCGGAGAGCGTCGACCCGCAGCGCCTCGAGGAGGATCGCCGCGACACCTTCAACTTCCGCGGCTCGACCATCCGTCCGCGCCGCAAGGACTACGGGATGGCGTACTACGTCAACCCGCAGGGCGGCGCCGAGTACCAGATGGAGCTGTTCGGCAAGGTGCACCGCCGATTCCGCGGAAACCAGGCGCGCATCAAGTACCGCACGAACCGTCCGATCAACGTGAACACCGCGCCGCGCGAGGTGCTGATCGCGCAGATGGCCAACCTGCGTGTCCGCCTGCGGAACGTCGAGGGGGGCTACATCACGCCCGAGACGGCCGGCAAGGTCGCCGACGCGATCATCGAGTCGCGCGAGGGCGGCAGCCCGATGCGCACGCTGCGCGACCTCCGCCAGCTGCTCACCGACCTCGAGCTCAAGTCGCGCACGATCACGCGCCGTGAGCGGTCGGCGATCTTCCGCAATGCGGTCAACTCGAACGACGCCGGCCTCTTCTTCGGCACGGCGCCGGTCACCTTCCGCACCTTCGACGTCTACACGCTGCGCGCGCGCGCAACGATCAACGACCGTCGCGGCGGCCGCCTGCTGGCGAAGCACTCCGAGACGCGCGTCGTCGAGATCGGCTCGCAGGTCACCACGGCGAAACTGTGGGAGACGCAGCGCGACTTCGAGGAGAGCCTGCGCCGCGACCTGACGCCGCGCTACTGGACCTCCTCGCCGAACAAGACCGGCACTTTCATCGACCCGAAGGTGAACCCGGACCCGCGCTGGCAGACCATGCTGGGCGGCAAGTACTTCCCGTGGGATCCGTACGAGAACGACCAGCGCACCGACAAGGCATTCGAGAACGCCAGCTCGCGCGATACGCAGATCACCACGAACGGTGACCTGCGCCTCGACCCGCAGCGCCTGTTCTTCGATCTCGCGCCCGTCGAGGACGAGCGCGTCTTCGTCGAGCACTTCGACAATTCCGGCCAGACCGAGGGCTTCTACGCCGAGTCCGGCCTGCCGGTCGGCTTCGTCTTCCGTCGCAACGACGACGCGCTGCCCTCCACGACGGAGAGCGGCGAGGTGGAGCCCTTCTCGATCCAGTTCTGGTTCCGTCCCGAGTCGGACGTGAGTCAGAGCGGCGTGATCTTCGACTGGGGCCAGGCGGACTTCCAGAACCGCGTGACGCTCTTCACGCAGGACAACACACTGATCCTCGCGGTGAATGACAACACCTCGACCCAGCGCGCGGTCGAGCTGCGTTACGACCTTTCCCAGATCGGCGGCCTGCAGACCGGCGTCTTCTACCACTTCCAGATCGTGGTGGCCGGTGCGCATCCGAGCGAGATGGCGCTGATCCTCGACGGCCGCTCGGTCGGCGCGTCGAACATCCAGTCGCCGCTCACCGGCGCTGTCGCGCAGGACGACACGACCATTCCGGTCGAGGACTCCAGCGGCTTCCCGCCGCGCGGCGCGGTGATCATCGGGAACGAGGTCATCGAATACGACCAGAACGACAGCGGCAGCCTGCGCGTGCGCACCGACTCCGAGGGCAACGCCATCGGCCGCAGCGCGCGCGGCACGGTTCGCTACGACCATCCGGAGGGCTCGGCGGTCACGCTGTTCGGCTACAGCCGTCCGGTGACGCAGGACTTCCTGACGGGCAACGCGCAGCTGCGCAACGACCTCGCCCCGTGGTCGATGGTGCGCGTGAACGTCCAGCAGGACGACGAAGACGGCGTGCTGGGCAACTACACGCCGACGCCGGTGACCCACTCGTACACGCTGGGTGGCGACGGCGGTGGCGGCGGCGGCGGTGGCGGCGGCGGTGAGGGTGAAGACTCGACCACGGTCACCATCACCTCGGTTCCGTTCGACACCAGCATCGAGTTCAACAACTTCAACTTCACCCGCTACGGCCTCAGCGAGGAGGACGAGCGGACCAACGAGCAGATCATCGAGTCCTTCCAGGAGGAGGGGTACGCGCTGATCGTCTACTACGGCGGCACGCCCAACGGCTGGGTGGAGCTGGCCAACGGCACGAACGACGAGACCAGCCCGGTCGTCGAGTTCGTGCGCTACGAGCGCAGCGGCACGAGCGGCACGGCGCTCTCCATCTCCCGCCTCGACAGCGACAACGACGGCGCCGAAGAGGTGCCGGAGCGCGAGGAGGAGTGGGAAATGCTGCTCAAGTGGGTCGAGGAGAGCGAAGAGGAGACGGTGACGGGCTACGCCCCGATCTGGATCATGCCGATCTCGATCCGCACGACGCAGACCAACTCCAACGACTACGTGAACCCGGCCGAGGAGAGTGACCGCACGCATTGGATGATGCAGTTGCTCAACACCGGCTCGGACAACCAGCCCGAGTGGGAGTGGGTGCGCTACAGCGAGTTCATCACGCGCCAGGGCTCGACCTACTTCCTCGGCGCGCGCATCACCAACGACGCGCAGCTGTTCGAGCTGCTCGGCAGCTGGGTGACGATCATCGAGAACAGCCTGACCGGTGGTGGCTCGGGCGGCACGCCCAGCGATCCGGGCGGCGACAACCCCGGTGATCCGGGTGGTGATCCGGGCGGCGACCCCGGTGGTGATCCGGGCGGCGATCCGGGCGGTGACCCCGGTGGACCCCCGTCCGCGCCTCCGCCCGACGGCCCCGGCGCCGATCCGGGTGGCGGACTGCCGCCGGACGATGCGCCCACGCCGCCGGACTCCGACGGCCCCGGCGCCGACCCGGGTGGCGGACTGCCTCCCGACGAAGGTCCCACGCCTCCCGATCCGGAAGGTCCCGGTGCCGATCCTGACGGCGGACTGCCCGACGACGAGCTGCCCCCGCCGACGGATGGCGAAGGTGGAGGAGCGGATCCGGATGGTGGTCTGGGCGAAGACGAAGCTCCGCCCCCGACCGACGAGGAAGGTCCCGGCGCGTCCGACCCGCCGCCCTCCGACACCGGTGGCGAGGCGCCGCCGAGCGAGGGGCCCGATCCCTCGCCCGAGGACCCGTCCCCGCCCGACGTGGAGCCGCCCAGCTCGGTGGTCCCGGATGATCCGGTGGATCCGGGCACGGCGAACGTGATCGCGAACTACCTGCGGTTCCGAGGCGTGCAGCGTTTCGCCTTCGGCAACACGAACAACCTGGTCGACGACTGGTACGAGGTGCCGGGTGACTTCGAGGCTTCGAAGCACCGCGACGGCTCCCGCATCATCCCGGTCGGCGGCCTGTACGGCGGCCCCCAGGACGTGGTGGTCAACGACGACGACGGCGACGGATTCATCGACAACTTCGGCACCGACTTCTCGGTCTGGCCGCTGCCCGGCGTGTTCGACGAGGTCACCCTCGTCACGGGCGACGACTCCGATCGCGAAGCGGGCCAGTTGAGCGTGCACCACGCCATGAAGTCGAACGATGCCGCCCGCCTGTGGGACGACACCGACAATGACCTCGAGGGCGATGAGGAGCCGTGGGACTTCGACGAGTTCACGCACTTCGTGGCGCTCACCCGCGAGATCACGGCGCGCTTCGAGCGCTCCGAGGACCTCTCCGTGAGACAGGGACGCGACTTTCGCGACGTCACGCGCATCCTCTGCCTGCCGACCGGCGAGATGCCGGATCAGCCGGACGCGCTGACCGGTCCGTTCATCGGCCGCACGATCGAGGGCCAGGTCACTCCGTCGACGATCGACGAGATCACCACTGCGGGCGACGACCTGCGCTATGACATGACGGTCTCCGATGGCGTTGGTACCGAGGAGACAACGATCTCGCTCACGACGCCGGAGGGCATCCCCGACGAGGCGGACGTGCCGGACGCTCCGGGCATCCTGCGCATCGGTGAGGAGATGATCGTCTACGACGACGTGAATATCGAGGACGGCGCGATGGTCTTCACCGACTGCATTCGCGGCACCATGCGGTCCACGCCGCAGCCGCACGCGATCGGGTCCCGCGCGGAGCCGCTCTTCGGCATCTACGTGGGCATCCTGACCTCGGCGGTCGACGAGAGCACGAACATCCTGCCCGTGAAGGGCGTCGGCGGCTTCCCGCCGACGGGTGTCGTGCGCCTGGAAGACAACGAGGCCGATGACGCCGAGCTGCGTCTGTACACGCTCAACGCGCTGACCGAGCTGCGCATGCCCATCGCCGAAGGCGTCGGGTCCGGCATCTTCGTCGGCCGCTACGGTTCGCTGGCGCGTCCGTTCGAGTCGGGTACGCCGGTCTTCTTCCAGCCGGTCCGGACGGCGGATCGCTTCAGCGAGTTCGTCGACAACCCCGAGATCGGCTGCTTCCAGCTGTCGCATCGCTTCACCGACGCGTACGTCAAGAAGATCTGGTGGAAGCAGGGCCAGATGCCCGAGTTCACCAGCGTGCGGATCGTGGTCCGGCTCGACGAGTCGGTGCCGTGGAACGCGAAGGCGGAGGACGTGTTGTTCCTGAGCCGCGACGGCGCACGCAGCGCCGAGGCGGTGCCGGAGAAGTTCACGCGCCGCATGCGCGACGCGACGCAGCGTCTCAACTTCCTGCGCGCCATGGAGCAGCCGGGCGCGGACAACCTGCTCGGCATCGACAAGGGCGTGCAGGCCAACGTGGTCGAGGCTCGCATCTACTGCATCTACAAGCCGGGCGCGTACGATTTCGATCGCCCGGAGGTGAATGCGTGGAAGCAGTCGCCGATCATCCAGGCGCTGGGCATCGAGTACGTCCAGCAGAACCGGACGCTCAGCCACGAAGACCGTTAGGCTGGAGTCTTGCATCAACAGGGGCGCGGCCTGCGGGTCGCGCCCCTTTTTTCATAGACTGCGCGCGTGCGCATCCTGCTCGTGCTCCTGCTGATCCCGGCGCTCGCGCGCGCGGACGACGAACTCGACGCCCTGCGCAAGCGCCTCGAGGAGCTCGAGCGCACCGTCGAGGCCGACAAGGCGAAGCGCGCCGAGCTCGAGCAGGAGATCGAGCGTCTCAAGAGCCGTGAGCTGGAGTCGGAGGTCGAGCGCTACCTGACCCTCACCGGCGAGGGCGCGGCGGAACGCAT
>JBCDBY010000264.1:0-6585 GCA_039182715.1 Planctomycetota bacterium | reverse complement strand
GCGCGCGGCATGGGGCTGCTCTGCTTCGACTATCGCGGCGTGGGCACATCCGACGGCAAGGGCTCGCCGCGGAACCTGCGCGCCGATGCGCGGGCGGCCTGGAGCGAGGCGCTGCAGCGGGTCGACGGCGATGCGCGACGCATCGTCCTGCGCGGCAACTCGCTGGGTGGACTTGCGGTTTCCTACCTGCTCGACGACGGGGTCGAACCCGGTGCCGTGGTGGTCACCGCGCCCGTCCGCGCGGAGACCGTCGTCGGACGGTTCGCGGACCGGTGGGCGGACGGCATCGAGAAGCCGCTCGCGAAGCTGCTCGTCCGGCGCCCGGCGTCAACCGACGTCGTCGGAGCGATCCGGGCGAGCGCGGCGCCCACGCTCGTCATCCTCGGCTCGCAGGACGACTACCTCTCGGACGACGAGCGCGCGCTGTTCGCCGAGGCGGCCGACGAGTTTGTGGCGTTCGAGGAGGACCACGTGGACACCGGGCTCGCGTCGCGCGGCTTGCGGTCCGTCGAGTGGACGTTCTACGCGCGCCGGTTCGGGCTCGAAGCGCGACTCCATGCGCGGGTTGCGGCGGTGCGCGCGGCCGTGCCGGACGCCCCGTCGGAGGATCGGATACGCCGTGTGCTGGAGCGCGTCACGATCGATACGGCGACCACCGTGGCGGCCGTCGCCGCCACGTGGGACGAGACCGACTTGTGGGCGCTCCCGAAGCTCGGCGGATGGCTGCGATCGATCCCCCCCATGCCGTTCGAGTCGGCGCGGCTGCTGGTGGATCCGGAGCCCGGCAAGGAGGTCTTCGGCCTCGGGACCTATCGCGACTGGCTTCGACGCCATCCGCACCTCGATACGCCGGAGAAGATCCGCGACGAGGTCCGGCACTACGAACCGCTGGTGGCCGTCCGCGTCGACGGCGTGCTCATCTACGCCGATCGCGAGTTGATTCCCGTCGGCGTCCCGTCGAAACCTCCCAGCGATCGGCGGAAGGTGCGCATGGCGCTGCGTGCCGCGGCCATCCCCGTCCGCGACAGGGGCGATCACCTCGAGTACTGGCGCGACGGCGCCTGGCACCTGCTACGCCTCGATGCGGTACAGCCCGTCGTCGGGGACTAGCAGCTGCGTCCCCTCGAGCTGCGTGCCGACCTCGGCCAGGGCGACGACGCATCCGCCCCACCCGGCCCCCACGAGCTTCGCGCCGAAGATGCCGGGCACGCGGGTGATCTCGTCGACGATCGAGTCGAGCGTCGGGTGGCTGCAGCGGAAGTAGTCGCGCAGCGAGTGGTGGCTTTCGGTCATGAGCGCGCCGAACGTCCGCAGGTCCTCGCGGTCGAGCGCGGCGATGCCCTCCTCGACGCGCGCCATCTCGTGCATGACGTGCTGGTGCGCAAGGCTGCCATCCTGCTTGACCTCCTCCAGGCGCTCGGCGTACGGCGTGTCGCCGACGCGGCGCGGCAGGTCGGGATCGACCAGCAGAAGCACCGCATGCGGAATGGGCAGCAGAAAAAACGTGTGCGCACTGCAATCAATCGCGCAGACGTTGGCCGCGATCGCGCACGCCGACGTCGCCTGATCCATGAATCCGCACGGGATGCCGACCTTGTCCGCCTCCGCCTTGCGGCAGATCTCCGCCACCTGCAGCGCGGGCAGGTCGCAGACGGCGCCCGCGATCGCCACCTCGAGCGCCGCGGACGACGAGAGCCCCTTCTCCTCGGGTACGCGCGACTCGATCTCCAGCTTGCCCGGATGGAGCTCGACGCCTTCGTCCTTGAGCACCTCGAGGACGCCGTGCACGTAGAGCATCCAGTCGCCGTCCGGCTCGTGGCCCGCGGAATGGAACTCCCACGCCTCCTGCGGCGTGTAGCGCACCTGCGTGCGCAGGTTGATCGCCACAGGCAGCACGGTGCCGCCCTGGTGATCGACGTGCTCGCCCAGCAGCGTGACGCGGCCCGGCGCGGACGACATGCGCGCTTCCATCAACCGAACGCCTTGTCGAGGTGCGCCTGCAGATCGGCCGGGGCGGTGGTGTACTTGGGCGTCGACAGCGCCGGCGCCTTGTTGCGCGACTTCAGCAGCGCCTTGCGCCACTTCTTGTAGAAGCCCGGCAGCTTGCCCTTGCCGAAGAGCATGAGGTGCGTATAGCCCCACGCCTGCGCCGCGCGGGTCGGGTCCTTGCGGAAGTCGCCCTCGGACCAACCGAGCAGCTCGCCGAGCGGCTGCGGCTTGCTCTCCTTGAGCTGCTTGAGCAGATCCGTCGCCGCTCCGTCCGGCACCTTGCCCTCCGCGTACGGCGCGCGGTAGCACTGCGTCAACCCGATGCGGAACCAGGCCGGCACACCCACCTTGAGGTCGCGATGCAGCAGCGCCTCGGCGAACGCCGCGTGCACCGCGCCGCGCCACGTCGCCTGCTCCGCCTCGTCGCTCGGCGTGCCCACGGCGACGACCACGCGATTCTGGCGATCGTAGGCGGCGGGCGCCGCCCCGAAGCGGTTGGAGCGCTCCCCGAACTCTTTCGCGTTGGTGATCGCGATGTGGATGGGCTCACCCTTCCGGTCGTAGCCGAGTCCGAGCCGCGCCCACGACTTGAGAAAGAGGTCGAGCTCGGCGCCGAGCTTCTCGCGCTGTCCGGCCAGCTCCGCCGGCGCATGGATGACGGCGCGCTTCTTGTACTCGAGCTTCAGATCGAGGTCGGGCGGCGTGGGCGTCTTCCACGGGCTGTTGGAGAAGGCGACGGTCTTCGCCATCTCATCCGCCATGCCGCGCGCCTTCTCGTAGTTGGATTCGCGCACGGTCACGCGCAGCGTGTACCCGCTTTCGCCGTCGAAAAGGCCGATGAAGTAGTCGACCCAGTCTCCCTCGCGACCGCGCACGAGCAGCCGCGGCGGCTTGCCCTGCAGCCGCTCCATGCGGGCCGCGCCGTAGCTCTGCTTCCACTCGCGGGCGACCTGCGCGATGGCGAGCGAACCGCTACCGGCGTTGGGCCACTTGTGGATCAGGAACCGCGTGCTGCGCGAGCGCTTGCCGCGCGCGATCAGCAGCACTTCGTCGCCGACGAGCGCATTGGGCTGCCAACCGGCGGGAGCGATCAACGAGACTTCGCCGGCGTCGTCGAAGAACCGTGTCGGTCGACCCGTCGTGCCGCCGCCGCCTCCGGTCGTTCCGGTCCGCGCGCCGTCCACGGTCAGCGAAGCGGCGACCCAGGCGATCTGCGGCGCATAGATGCGGTCGTAGTTCTGGAATCGCGAGGTCGACGTGAAGATGATGCCGTCGTTGCCCTGCGTGGCGAACGCCCGCACGACCACACGGTTCTTCTCCTTCATGTCGAGCCGGTACCCGAAGTACGGCTCGCTGATCAGTTTGATCGTGCTGCCCGGATAGATGGCGCTGTCGTGCTCGATGTAGCGCTTGCGGAGGCCGTCCAGGTCGGCCTGGTCTCCCTCCCGGGTGACCGAGATGTCGTGCCCGCCCGCGCCCCGGACGCGGACCAGCATGCCGCCGCCCTTCTCGGTGTCGACCCAGCGTTTGGGAATGGTGATCGAAACCGTGCCGTCCTCGTCCGCCGCCTCCCGCATCGGGCCACGGAAGGGGGACTTGGCCTCGTCCGCCCAACACGGAACGGCCAGCAACAACTGAATCCAGATGAGACACCGCATGGTCGGTGATTGTAGGCAACGAAAACGGCCTCCGGGGTGAACCGGAGGCCGTTTCCTGCAGATTGGATATTCCAGGTTTCAGTGAGCCGAGGGATACTTAGCGATGAGCGTGCCAAGCCGTTTCGTTCAATCGATGCAACGGAATCGGGGCGCTGGCGGCTGATGATGTTCATCGATATGCTCGCGCGCGTGACGAATCTGCTGCTGCTCCTCCTGCTCGCCGCTCCGGACCGCACGGCGGAGCTGGCCAAGATCGTCGAAAGGAACGCCAAGCTCCCGTACGAGCAACGCGATCGGGCCGACGCGATCCGCAAGCTCGGCCGCATCGGCTCGCCCGCTTCCACGAAGATCCTCATCGGGCTTCTCGACGACGCCTTCGCCCACCAGCAGGACAACGCGGTCAGCGCGCTCATCCAGCTCAAGAAATCCGAGAATCGCGAAGCATCCGTCGCGCTGCTCGCGAAGAAGCTGGCCAAGAGCCGTTCGGAGACGGTGCGGCGTCATCTCTGCACCGCGCTCGGACTCATCGGCGATCCGACTGCATTGGCCGCTCTCTCCGGTCAGGTCCAGAGCGAGGCCGGCGCCGTCGCCCTCTCCCGGATCGGCGGCGAGAAGGCGGTCATGATTCTCCGTGGCGGCACCGCACGCAAGGAGTCGCGCGCCCACTGCGTTCGGGCGCTCGGATTCCAGGCGGATCAGGAGGGGTTCATTCGGCAGTTCGCCACCGACGCCGACGACGCCGTGCGGGCCGCCGTGGTCGACGCGCTGGTGCGCAGCGGGTCGCAGGACGTGCCGCGCGAGAACCCCGGCGAGATGCAGGGCATCGCGCTGGCCGAGGCGCTCCCGCAGCTCCGCGACGTCGAGCTGGCGAAGGCCCTGCTCGCGCACGACTCGTGGCGCGTGCGAGCGGCCGCCATTCAGGGCTGCCGCGATGCGCGTCGTGGGATCTTCGTGGCGCCGCTGGTCGTCCGGCTCGGCAACGAGCGTGGGCGCCTGCGGTTCGACGTATGGAACGCGCTGCGCGCCCTCACCGGCAAGGAGATCCCGCCTGATCCGGAGCAGTGGCGCGCGATCCTCCCCTGGGACGGACCGGCACCCGACGCCGCCGGCGCGACCCCGGGTCACGAAACGAAAACGCGCGCGTACTTCGGGCTGCCGGTGGCATCGGAGCGCATCGCCTTCGTCTTCGACGTTTCCGGCAGCATGCGGGACGACGGCAAGATCGAGCAGGCGCGCGCCCAGTTCGCGAAGACCGCCGCCACGCTCGGGAACGAACAGCGCTATGACCTGTTCGTCTACCGCTACCTGCTCAAGTACCCGCCCCGGCCCAAGCTCGAGCGCGCCTTCGGCAAGCTGCAGGCGGGCCGCGGCAGGAAGGCCAACGGCTGGCTCAAGAAACAGCCGGCGCGCGGCGGCGGAGCGATCTACGACGGACTCGTCGCGGCCATGCTGGACCCCGAAGTGGACACCATCTACCTGCTGAGCGATGGCGTACCGAGCTACGGCACCGTGAGCCGCGACTACCGCGTCCGCCAGGAAGTGCGCCGCGTCAACCGATGGCGGCGCGTGGCGATCCACACGATCCTGCTCGGGACGCGCGGCACCGACCGCAAGTTCATGCTCGCATTGGCGACCGAAAACGGTGGATTTGCCGTCGGAGCCGACGGCAAGCCGTTGCGCTAACATGGGCGGATGCGCGTCATCCCCTTCTTGCTGCTGGCGGCCACGGTCGCGAGCGCCCAGGACACGCCGGGACTGGAGATCCCGCTCAAGTCGCCCACGGCCAAGCGCACGCGCGCCGAGGCGAAGGAGACCGCGCAGCGCGGTCGCGACGTCCACGAGGCGATTCGCCGACGCGAGAAGGTCGAACCGGAGGCGATTCGCCAGGCGATCGTCGATCTCGAGACCGCGATCGGCCTCTACGAGAAAACACTCCGCGCCGAGTGGGATCTCGAGACGAATGCGGCCCAGGCGGATTGCGTGCGCAGCTGGGTCGCGCTGCGCAAGCTCGCGCCGCCCGTCGAGCTGCCGACCGACCCGAAGGAGAAGGCGCGTTTCCTCAAGAAGCAGAAGTCCCAGCGCAAGGAGAACCTGCGGGACGCCCGTCGCTTCGTGACCCGCCTCGTCGCGTCGCGCAAGTATCGCGGCATGTTCTCGCGCTGCCCGTCGTGCGACGGTCGTGGCGAGAAGCGCACCGCGTTCGGCGACAAGAGCGTCTGCAAGACCTGCCGCGGCGCGAAGTCGGTGGCCAACCGCAAGGAGCTGCTCAAGGCGCACTGGTTCGCGTACACGCCGCTCTATCGCGCCAACGGGCGACATCGCGCGAAGATGGACTACGTGCTGCGCTCCGGCGTGCGCGGCGAGAAGCGCATCGCCCCGTTCATCCTCTCGTACCGCGTCGACGGCAAGATCGAGGAGCACGGCTGGTGGTTCCGGGTGAACACCATCGAGAAGGTGGCCGAGGAAGGCCGCCAGAAGAAGGGCATGGAGCGCAACAGCAGCTACACCGTCGTGAAGATCGGGAAGGTCTGGTGGCTTCACAGCGGGCGTGACGACCGGGATCTTCCGATCGAGGAGCCTGAGGGGTAGGAGGGCCTGGCGTTCGGAGGGCTCTCGCGTGCTCGTTCTTGGGCCGCGGGCTTGTAGGCCTTTGATTCGGGACTCCATTTGCGTCGGATTTCGCGCTGAGGTCGCGGAGGAGCGCTGAGATCGCTGAGGGAGTTGGGACTCCCGGAGTCGGACGGCGGGGTGGAGTCGTTGGCCTTCTCGCGTCGCGGTGAGTTGAGGGGAGCAGCGGGACTGTTGCTGCCTCCGGTC
Organism: Planctomycetota bacterium; assembly: GCA_039182715.1. Classification (GTDB taxonomy): domain Bacteria; phylum Planctomycetota; class PLA2; order PLA2; family PLA2; genus JBCDBY01. The sequence continues at coordinate 121 of JBCDBY010000264.1, read as the reverse complement.
CGTGGGCCGTGGCTCTTGGCCTGCGTTCGTGGGCTACTTCTTGAGCCGTGGGTTTAGGGGCCTTTGGGTTGGGACTCCAGCTGCGTCAGGTTTCGCGCTGAGGTCGCGGAGGAGCGCTGAG
>JBCDBY010000263.1:0-6608 GCA_039182715.1 Planctomycetota bacterium | reverse complement strand
GCAGCATCGGCTCCATGCCGTCCTGGAAGGTGGGCGCGCCGGGGTTGCTCGTGCGCAGCAGCACGAACAGGCCGCGGTCGTGCGCGCGCGCCATGGCGAGCAGCGGCTCGAGCGTGTCGAGGCCGAGGCTCGCGTTGACGGTCAGCGCGTCCGCGCCGAGGTCGGTGTCGGCGAGGTACGCCTCCGCGTAGAGCTGCGCCGTCGAACCGATGTCGCCGCGCTTGGCGTCGAGCAGCACCGGCACGCCCTCCTTGCGGCAGGCGGCGAAGACGCGGGCAAGCTCCTCGAGCCCCGCGGCCCCCATGACCTCGAAGAAGGCGATGTTGGGCTTGAAGCAGGCGGCGTGCTCCGCCGTGCGCGCCACGACCTTCTCGCAGAACGAGCCGATCGTCTCGCCCGCCGGGAGTCGCGCCGCGACCGGGTCGAGCCCGACGCAGAGCGCGCTGCCCCGCTCCTGGAAGCGATCGGTCCAACTCATTGGGGCAATTCTAGGAAGTTCCGCAACAAGCTCGGCCCATCGGGGGTCAGGAAAGACTCCGGGTGGAACTGCACGCCCACGAGCGGCTGCGTCCGGTGGCGCACCGCCATGGTCTCGCCGCGGTCGGCCGTCCGGGCCGAGACCTCGAAACAGTCGGGGACATCGAGCGCCAGAAGGGAGTGGTAGCGCGCGGCCTCGAGCGGCTGCGGCAGGCCGGCGAAGACGCCTCGCCCGTCGTGATCGACCGGCGAGGTCTTGCCGTGCCGGACGCGCTCCGCCCGGCCGACCCGGCCGCCGAAGGCTTCGACCAGGCACTGGTGCCCCAGGCAGACACCCAAAAGGGGCGTGCGGGCGCGGCGACAGAGTTCGACGGAGATGCCCGCTTCGGTCGGCGTACAGGGGCCGGGGGAGATCACCAGCCGGTCGTGGGGGCGGCGCAAGGCTTCGTCGACGCCGATGGCGTCGTGACGGAACACGTCGACCCGGGCACCGAGCATCCGGAGCGCCTGCACGAGGTTGTAGGCAAAGCTGTCGTAGTTGTCGATGAGCAGGATCCGCACGGGGCGCGCGTATCATAGAGGGCCGGAAGCATGGAGCGCATCTACCTCGACGCGAACGCCACCACGCCGCTCGATCCGCGCGTGCGGGAGGCGATGATTCCCTGGCTGGACGCCGGCAACGCCTCTTCCCCGCACGCGGAGGGCCGGGCGGCGCGCGCGGCGATCGACGAAGCGCGGGAAAAAGTCGCCATGATGATCGGCGCGCACCCGCGCGAGGTGATTTTCACCGGCGGCGCGACGGAGTCGAACGCGCTCGCACTGCTCGGCACGATCGCCGCCTACGACGTGCGGCACACCGCATGCACGGCGATCGAACATCCCGCCGTGCTGCGCACTTTGGAGTCGAGCGGCACGAAGCTCTCGCTGATTCCCGTCGATGCACAGGGCCACGTGGACCCGGCATTCGTCGTGCCGGACGACGTCGGACTTCTCTCGGTCATGCTCGCCAACAACGAAACCGGCACGATTCTTCCCGTGTCGGATCTGGCCGCGTCCACGAAGGCGATCACGCACTGCGACGCCGTCCAGGCGTGCGGCAAGATGGCGGTCGACGTCGGGGAACTCGGCGTGGATCTGCTTGCGTTGAGCGCGCACAAGATGGGCGGGCCCAAGGGCGTCGGCGCGCTCTGGGTGCGACGCGGCGTCCGGATCGCGCCGCTTGCGCACGGCGGCGAGCACGAGCGCGGGCTGCGACCCGGTACGGAAAACGTGGCCGCCATCGTCGGTTTGGGCGCGAGTGCGGAATATGCCGCAATGGAGTGGGCGCAGCGTGACGCGCATTGGCGCGCATTGAGTGGCGAACTGATTCCCGCGATCCGGGCCGTGTTTCCCGACGCGATCATCAATTCGCCCGACACGACGCGCATCGCCAACACGGTGAGCGTGACGTTTGCCGATGTCGAAGGCGAAGCGATCCTGCTTGGTCTCGACCTGGAAGGTGTCGCGGTCGCGACCGGCAGCGCGTGTTCGTCGGGTGCGGCCGAAGCGTCCCACGTTCTGCGCGCGCTCGGACAGAGCAACGAGCAGGCGGAACGAAGCATTCGCATCTCGATGCACGCGCACACGACACGCGAAGAGGTCGAACGCTTCCTGCCCTGTCTCGAGCGTGTCGTCAAGAACCTGCGCGCACTTGCGGTTTGACGTTGGCGCGCGCGCGTCGTGTTGACTGTGCCCGCACCTTCTCCTAGGATGCGCCCCTCGCGTTGAGGGTCGCGAAACGAAGAGTTGGGCCGCCTACGCAGTCACGACTCGAACCCACGAGGGCAGGGTTCGATCGCGCCTCCGAAACGCGTCCTTTGTGCCTGCCCGGTTCCCCGAGTTTCGGCTTCGTGGTTCCGTGCTTTTGAAAGTGATTCCTTTCTCGCGTCGGGAGGCGCGCGGAGGTTTTTGGATGACTCATACGGATCCCACGATGGTCACGTGGGAGAAGGTGGCGTCCACACTGCGGCGGTCCGTACCGCGCCAGCAGTTTGAGACGTGGTTTCGCGGCATGCGCCTTACGGCGATTGCGCCGGACCGCGCAACCTTTACCGTCCCGAACAACTTCCTGCGGGAGTGGATCCTGCGCAAGTACACCGGGGTGCTGAAGAACGCGGTCCGCGATGCGATCGGTCACGACGTGACGGTGGATCTGCGCATTGCCGACGACGGGGACGCGAAAGCGGGCGGGAAGCCCGCGGCGAGCTCCGTTCCGTCGCCGCGGGACGGCAACCACAGCGGCTATGCGGCCACGCCCCAGGCGCCCGCGCCGGTTCCCCATAACGTCGCGTCGCCGGTGAGCAACCCGATGACGGGCGAGTGGGACATCGTGCTCAACCCGCAGTACGTGTTCGAGAACTTCGTCCCGGGCCCGAGCAACAACTTCGCCTTCGCGGCGGCCACGGCGGTCGCGGACAGCCCCGGTAAGACCTACAACCCGCTCTTCCTGCACGGATCCGTCGGCCTCGGCAAGACGCACCTGCTGCAGGGCATCTGCCATCGCATGATGGAGCGGCGACCGGACATGCGGATTCTCTACCTGTCGTGCGAGACGTTCGTGAACCACTTCGTGAACGCGGTGGCCAACGGCGAACTCGACAGCTTCCGGTTCCGCTACCGGCACGTCGACGTGCTGCTGATCGACGACATTCACTTCCTGGCGAACCGCGAGCGGACCCAGGAGGAGTTCTTCCACACGTTCAACACGCTCTACAACGCGAACAAGCAGATCATCCTGTCGTCCGACTCGACGCCGGCGGAGATCCCCACCCTCGAGGAGCGGCTCGTCTCGCGGTTCAAATGGGGCGTCGTCGCGCGCATCGATGCGCCGCACTACGAGACGCGCATCGCGATCATCACGCGCAAGGTGCGTATGCACGGCCACGCCTTCCCCGAGGAGGTCGTGAAGTTCCTCGGCGAAAACGTCCGGAGCAACATCCGCGAGCTCGAGGGCGCCGTGAACAAGCTCGTGGGGCTCTCCAGCCTCTCGGGTCGGCCCGTGGACATGGCGATGGCGCGCGACGCTCTGCGCGATCTCATCCCGCCCACGCAGAGCCGCGTCTCGGTCGATTCCATCATGCGCACCGTCGCGGATCACTTCGGCCTCTCCGTCCGCGACATCACCGGCAAGCGCCGTCACCGCCACGTCGCACGCGCACGGCACGTCTGTATGTTCCTGGCGCGCAAGATGACCGCCCACTCCCTCGAGGAGATCGGCGGCTACATGGGCGGCCGGGACCACACGACGGTCATGCACGGCTACCAGCGCATCCAGAACGACACGAAGGAAGATCCCGAGCTGGCGCAGCGCATCGACAGCCTGATGAACGAGTTGACGCGCTGAACATGAGCGGAACAGGAACCGGTCGCGCTTCGTGGAAAAGCTGGGGAAGCTTCGGGTGCACGCGGGGACGCTTTCCCCGCGCCGCGTCCCGAGCGCCGCTAGCCGTGGAAAGCCAGGCCGGTTGCACGACGCTTTCCCCCGTTCCGCACGGCCGTCGTGGAAATCCCGCTCGCCTGGAAACGCTGTCGGCAAGCGGTGTTACGACGGCAGGTGCGCGGTTGTCCACAATCGTCCGGGCTCCACACGATTACGAACAGATCAACTAGTAATAGAAGAGGTGTAGTGATGCGGTTCAGCTGTCCTCGTTCCTCGTTGGCCGAAGTTGCCACCGTTGTGGGTCAGGCCGTCGCGGGCAAGAGCACGAAGAAGATCTTCGAGTGCCTGCGCATCACGGCGAAGGACGGAGCTCTCGAGATCGCGGGCACCGACCTCGAGGTCGCGGTGCGGCATCGCATCACCGAGCACGTCCAGGTCGACGAGGACGGCATCGCGGTCGTACCGGCGGCGCTCTTCGCGGGGCTCCTGCGTGAGATCGCGGACGAGCAGCTCACCGTCGCGGTCGCGAAGCAGAAGCTCACGCTCGACACCGACGGCGGTCGTTTCGAGCTGGAGTGCGAGGACGCGACGCAGTACCCGGAGATCCCGACCTTCCCCGCGGAGTCGACCGGCAAGGTCGAGCCGGCGGACCTGAAGGCGCTGGTGCGCAAGACTGCCTTCGCCACCGGCAAGGAGGCGGCGCGCTTCGTGCTCAACGGCGTGCGCGTGGCCGCCGAGGAGGACGCGCTGCGCTTCGTCGGCTGTGACGGCCGTCGTCTGGCCATCCTGGCGCGTCCGCTGGAGCGGACCGGGGGTGGGGGCGACGCCGCGATCGTCGGCGTGAAGGGACTGCAGCACTTCGAGCGGGCGGCCGCGACGGCCGAGGAGCCGGTGGAGATCGCCATCGCGGATCGCTTCGTCGCGGTGCGGACACCGAAGGTCGAGGTCGTGGCGCGCGTACTCGAGGGCACCTTCCCCGACTACGAGCAGATCGTGCCGAAGGGGGCGGGGCACACGGCATCGGTGCCGGTCACGCTGTTTGGTTCGCGCCTGCGCCAGGTCGGCCAGTTCACCGGCGTGCAGTCGCAGGCGGTGATTATCCAGTTCGCGCCGGGGGAGCTTTCGCTGTCGGCGGCGGGCTCGGACGGTCGCGCGGACGTCCGCCTGGCGGTCGAGTACGACGGTCCGGAGGAGAAGATCGGGTTCAACCCCGCCTTCCTGCTCGATAGCCTCAAGGTGGTCGACGGTGAGGCGATCCGGCTGACCGTCTCGGGGCGCAACGCGGCGGCGAAGCTGGAGGACGACAACGGATTCCTCTACGTCGTCATGCCGGTCCTGATCGACTGATGAAGGGGCCGCGCGGCCGATCGTCGCGAGGGGGCCCGTACCAGGAGCCCAAGCCGGTCGAGGAGATTCTGCCGGCCATCCTGCGCAGCGTCCGGCCTCGGGCCTCCGATCCGGTCGTGAAGCTGCGCCAGAGCTGGGCCGAGGTGGTGGGCGAGGCGACCGCCCGGAAGAGCCGCGTGGCAAGCTGTCAGGACGGCGAAATCGTGGTTGAAGTGGCCTCGGCGGCGCTTCGCCAGCACCTCGGGGTCTTCCTTCGCGAGGAGATCCTGGAGTCGCTCCGCGAACGCCATCCGGAATTGGCCCTAAACCGGCTTCGTTGCAAGGTTTCCGGGCAGTTTTGAATGCTCCGGAAGCACCCCTTTGCGGGTTAGAATAGAGCGCTTGGAAACGGGGCTCCCGGGCGGCTTCCCGGACCTCGTTCCGGACCTCGTCCCGACCCCCTCCCAGCAGCGATTCTATGAGTGATTCCACGCCCCCGCCGAACGACTACAACGCCGAACGCATTCAGGTTCTCGAAGGTCTCGAGCACGTCCGCAAGCGGCCCGCGATGTACATCGACGACACCGGCGTGAACGGACTGCACCACTGCGTGTACGAGGTGGTCGACAACAGCGTCGATGAGGCGCTGCAGGGCGAGTGCGACACGATCCTGGTGACGCTGCAGTCGGACGGCTCGTGCTCGGTGCTCGACAACGGACGCGGCATTCCGGTCGACATCCACAAGGAACTCGGCATTCCGGCGGTGACCGTCGTGATGACGAAGCTGAACGCGGGAGGCAAGTTCGACCGCAGTTCCTACAAGGTCTCGGGCGGCCTGCACGGCGTGGGCGTCTCGTGCGTGAATGCGCTCTCGGAATCGTTGACCGTCGAGGTGTTCAGTGGCGGCGAGATTCACAAGCAGACCTTCGAGCGGGGCATCCCCTCGACGGAACTGCTCAAGGAGGGCAAGACCGATCGCCGCGGGACGCGCGTCACCTTCGTGCCCGATGCGGAGATCTTCTCGGAGACGGTCTTCACCTACGAGATCCTGGCGCGTCGTCTGCGCGAGCTGGCGTTCCTGAACAGCGGGTTGCGCGTGACCCTGCGCGACGAGCGCGCCGAGGACCCGAAGGAGGAGACCTTCTTCTACGAGGGGGGGCTGCGCGACTTCATCGACGAACTCAACCGTGGTCGCGAGCCGATCCACGATGAGGTGGTGCACTTCGAGGGGGAGCAGGACCGCATCGCGGTCGAGGTCTCCTTCCAGTACACCGCGAGCTACGACGAGCGCACCTTCTCGTTCTGCAACAACATCAACACGCGCGAGGGCGGCACGCACCTGAGCGGTTTCAAGACCGCGCTGACGCGCACGCTCAACGCCTATGCG
>JBCDBY010000262.1:0-6610 GCA_039182715.1 Planctomycetota bacterium | reverse complement strand
CGAGGGGCGGCGGCGCGAGGCGGTGGATGCGCGCGCCCAGGAGTCGATGGCGCGCGCGCAGGCGCTGGACGACCGCGGGCGCGCGGTCGACGCCATGCGGCGAGCGGAATCGGAGCGCGCGCGCGCGGAAGAGCTCGCCCAGTTCATGCTCTTCGACCTGCGCAACGGCCTCGCCCCCATCGGACGGGTCGACCTGCTCAAGGGCGTGGCGCTCAAGTCGCTCGAGTACTACGAGTCGCTGCCGGAGGGCGAGGACCTCGATGTAGCCAAGCGCCGCCTCGTCGCGCTGGCGAACGTCTCCAAGGTGCTGGTCACGTCGGGCGACGAGGAACAGGCGCGGCGCGGGCTCGAGGAGTCGGTACGCCTCGCGCGCAAGGTGGTCGCCGCCCGTCCCGAGGACGCGCTCGCGGCGCGCGACCTCGCGGTCAGCCTCAACCAGCTCGGCTACATCTTCGACGGCCGGCAGGAGTACGAGCGGGCCAACGAGCTGTTCGATGAGTCGCTGGCGCTGCGGCGGCGCATCGTCGCGGTGCATCCCGACCGGAAGGACTTCCGCTACGACCTCGCGCTCGTGCTGTCCAACCTTGCGGGCACCGCGATCCGACAGGGACGGCTCGACGAAGGCATGAAGCACGCCGAGGAGGCGCGTGCGGTGCTCGAGCCGCAGCTCCCGCAGCAGCCGCGCAACACCATGCTGCGGCGGGCCTATCTCAACGTGCTCGAGAACGTCCAGAAGGTGCACCAGGCCAAGGGCCAGTGGCCGGAGGCGATCGCCGTGGCCGAGGTGTGCGTTCGAATCGGACGCGAGCTGGTCGCGATCGAACCGGAGAACCGGGACGCGCAGCGCGCCTTCGGCGTCACGTTGGCCGGCGCGGCGCGCATGGCCCAGGGTGCGCGGGAGTTCGAGAAGTCGGAGAAGCTCTTCCGGGAGTCGATCGCGATTCGTGCCGCGCTGGCGAAGCACGACCCGAACAACCTGCAGTGGCAGATCGACCACGCGACCGGACTGATCGGGCTGACGCTCGTGCTGCGCGCCACCGGGCGCGAGCAGGAATCGATCGAGCTGGGCGAGCAGGCGGTACGGATCCGGCAGGGCGTCGTGGACCGCGAGCCCGAGCGCGCGGAGTGGCAGCGGCTCCTCGCGATCGGCACCTGCGAGCTGGCGCGCACGGTCGAAGGGACCGGTGACCTCGACCGCGCCGCGGAGCTCTTCGCACGGGGGTTGGCGGCCCACGACCGGGCGCTCGCGAAGATGCCCAGCCTGAAGCGGGAGAACGAGCTGATCCGCACGATGAAGCGTGGCATCGACATCCAGCTCGGACTCGCCTCGCCGGCGAACGCGGTGGAGTTCACGCAGCACGCCATGTCGCTCTATCGCCAGAAGCGCTTCGCGGAGGCGGCGACGCAGTTCGAGAAGGCGCTCGCCGACCCCGCCCATCGCGCGGACCTCCGCCGTGCGGCGCTCTACAACGGCGCCTGCGCCGCGAGCCTCACGGGGACCGATGCGTGGCTTGCGAAGGCGCTGGTCTGGATTCGGGAGGACCTGGCGCTGCGTCGCGCGCGCATCGCGGCGATCGACGAGAAACTCGCCGGGGGAGGCCTCGACGCGACGGCGCGCGGCCGGCTCGAGCGCGAGCGCGCGCAACACGAGCACAGCATCGTGGGCATTCGCGAGCGGGACGACGACTTCAAGAACCTGCGCGCGCGACCCGGCTTTTCCGACCTGTTCCCCGAGTAGTTGCGGTCTCGGTGTCCCGACCGGGTTTGAACTCCCGGAGGGATTGACGATGGAACAACCGCTCATGCCCCGGACGCGCTACGCGCGCAGCGGATCGGTTCACGTGGCCTACCAGGTGTTCGGCGACGGGCCGCTCAATCTGGTCTTCGTGCCGGGCTTCATCTCGCACATCGAGAACTACGGGACCGAGCCTTCGCTGGTCCGCTTCCTCGAACGACTCGGCAGCTTCGCCCGCGTCGTCATGTTCGACAAGCGCGGCACCGGCCTGTCGGACCGCATCGACGGCGTGCCCAGCATGGACGAGCGCATGGACGACGTGCGCGCCGTCATGGACGCGGCTCGCATGGATCGCGCGGCGGTCTTCGGCATCTCCGAGGGCGGCTCGCTGGCGACCGTCTTCGCGGCGCACCACCCCGAACGCTGCACCGGGCTCGTGCTTTACGGCGCGTTCGCGGACTTCTCGTCGTGGGTGCCGAGCGAACAGGCCTTCGGGGACTTCCTGCGCTACGTCGAGACCGCGTGAGGCACCGGCAAGAGCCTCCCCCACTTCGCGCCGGGCCGGGTGGGTGACCAGGCGTTCCAGGACTGGTGGGGACGCTTCGAGCGCATGGGCGCGAACCCGGCCGGGGCGGCGCACATCATGAAGGTCAACCGGCGCATCCGCGTCGAGGAGATTCTCCCCAGCGTGCGCGTGCCGACCCTCGTCGTGCACCGCGAGGACGACGTGACGGTCGACGTCGAGGGCGGTCGGGCGCTGGCGCGCGACATTCCCGGGGCGCGGCTCGTCGAGCTTCCGGGCGACGACCACATCCCGTGGGCGGGGGACGGCGACCGCGTGCTCCAGGAGATGGAGCGCTTCCTCACCGGCTCGAGCCGCGTCGCGGAACACGACCGCGTGCTCTCGACGTTGCTGTTCACCGACATCGCCGGCTCGACCGAGCGCGCGGAGTCGCTTGACGACGCACGCTGGCGCGACGTCATCGCGCGGCACGACGCGACGGTGCGCGAAGCGGTCACGCGCTTCCGCGGGTCGTTCGTGAAGTCGACCGGGGACGGCGCTCTCGCGCGCTTCGACGGCCCGGCGCGCGCGGTGCGCTGCGCGCTCGCGATCCGCGACGCGGTTGGTTCGCAGGGGCTTCCGATCCGGAGCGGCGTCCACACCGGCGAAGTGCATCTCACGCCCGACCACGACGTGCGCGGGATCTCCGTGCACGTGGCCGCGCGCATCATGTCGCGCGCGCCGGCGCACGGCATCTACGTCTCGCGAACGGTGCGAGACCTGGTGGCGGGCTCCGGCCTGCGGTTTCAACGCGGCGGGTCGCACCGCCTCAAGGGCGTGCCCGGTCGCTGGCAGCTGTACGAGGTGACCGGCCTGCGCCCCCAATGATTTCTTGTTGAAGACTTGGTCGGAGGCTGTCGGACGCCGGGCTTATCGGACTCTAGGCTCCCCTCTCGACGGACGCGCGTGACGGCTCGCGCGTCCGTCCTGCGTATGGAGGAGCCGTCGTGTCCGAGAAAGGAATCCGACCACCATGATCCGACCCCTGCGGATCGGCGGAGCGCTGGCCCTCGTGGCCTGCCTCTTCCTCGCGTTCAACGCGGGCGCCGACGACGATGACGACGACGGGAAGAAGGGCGGGAAGTTCTTCCGCCGCCTCGCCACCTTCCCCGTCTTCGAGAACACCGACGAGTCCGAGGAGACCGCTGCCGAAATCATTGCGGCGTCCAAGGACGGCAAGACGCTGATCTACACCGACAGCGAGACGAACCGCCTCGGGTTCGTCGACATCAGGAACCCGTCGAACCCGAAGCCGGACGGCACGATCGCACTGCCGGGCGAGCCGACCTCGGTCGCCGTCAAGGGCCGCTTCGCGCTCGTCTGCGTCAACACGTCGGCCGACTTCGTGAACACGTCGGGCGACCTGCTGGTGATCAACATCCGGAATCGCCGCGTCGTGCGCACGATCCCGCTCGGTGGCCAGCCGGACTCGATTGCCGTCAGCCCCGACGAGAAGTACGCCGCGATCGCGATCGAGAACGAGCGCGACGAGGATCTCGGGGACGGTCGGCCGCCGCAGCTGCCCGCCGGTTTCGTGGTCGTGGTCGACCTGAGCGGCCGCGTGCGCAACTGGACCACGAAGCAGATCTCGCTGATCGGCATTCCGGACAAGTTCCCGACCGACCCGGAGCCCGAGTACATCGACATCAACAAGCAGAACATCGCGGTCGTCTCGCTGCAGGAGAACAACCACCTCGTGCTCATCGACCTGGAGCGTTGCAAGGTGATCTGCGACTATCCCGCCGGCACGGTCGACCTGGACGACGTCGACATCTTCGACGACAGGGCGATCCGCCTCGAGGAGTCGCTCGACGATCTGGAGCGCGAGCCCGACGCCGTCCACTGGGTTTCGGACTACGCGTACGCGACCGCGAACGAGGGTGACCTCGACGGCGGCAGCCGCGGGTTCTCGATCTTCAACAAGTACGGTCGCGTGAAGTTCGATGCGGCGGAGAGCCTCGAGTACGCCGCGATCTCGCTGGGCCACTACAACGACACGCGCTCGGACAACAAGGGCAACGAGCCCGAGGGCCTCGAGTTCGCTCGCTTCGGGAAGCGGAACCTGCTGTTCGTCGGCTCCGAGCGCGGCAACTTCACCGCGGTCTACGAGCTGCACGGCAAGGATTGCACGCCGAGCTTCGTCCAGGCGCTGCCCTGCACGCCGGGCCCCGAGGGCATCCTCGCGATTCCGAGCCGCAAGCTGCTGGTCGTCGCGTCCGAGGTGGATGACGACGAGGACGCGAACCTCCGCTCGACGATCGCGATCTACAAACTCGACGCGAAGAGCCCCTTCTACCCGGAGATTCTCTCGGGCAACGATCGCAACGGCCTGCCGATCCCGTGGGGCGCGATCTCCGGCCTCGCCAACGATCGCCACAACCCCGACTACGTCTACGCGGTGACCGACAGCTTCTATCGGCTCGACCCGCGCATCCTCAAGATCGACGTGAGCCGCAAGCCGGTGAAGATCGTCGACGACATCAAGATCCGCAACCCGGACGGCAGCACGCCGATCAACTTCGACTTCGAGGGCATCGTGCAGCGCCGCAACGGCGGGTTCGTGCTCGCCTCGGAGGGTCGCGCGAGCGACACCGCGAGCAACCCGTCGCGCCGCAACCAGCTCTGCTTCGTGAGCCCGCGCGGCATCTTGCGGCGCGTCGTCAACCTCGAGGCGGCGGTGGACAACAACCGCACCAACAACGGTTTCGAGGGCGTGTCGGTCGCCTACGAGGGTGGGCGCGAGTACTTCTACGCCGCCATCCAGCGCGAGTGGCCCGCCGCGGGCGATCCGGACGGCTGCATCCGTATCGCGCGCTGGAGTGCCGGCCAGGGCTGGCGCTACGTCTACTTCCCGAAGGACGCGCCGACGTCGCCGCGCGGCGGCTGGGTCGGTCTCTCGGAAAACTTCAACAAGACGCGGAACAAGCTGCTGGTCATCGAGCGCGACAACCAGCGCGGCACCAACGCGCGCATCAAGCAGATCGTCGAAGTCGACCTGCGCAGCGCGCGCTTCGTGCGCAACGGCCGGCCGATCCAGAAGCTGTCCAAGAAGCTCGTGCGCGACCTGCTGCCGGATCTCGGCGAGACCAACGGCTGGATCCAGGACAAGGTCGAGGGCCTGACCATGGGCATCGACGGTGTGATGTACGTCTGCACCGACAACGACGGCGTGGACGACGCGACCGGCGAAACCCTGTTCTTCTGCTTCGACGACGCCGGGGACGGAAAGAAGAAGGGGAAGAAGAAGGAGGACGATGATGATGACGACGACGAGGAGGATGAGGATTAGTCGCCGTCATCGTGCTGCGGTCCGAGGCGGGAGGGAGCTGAGAGCGCGGAGGAATCGCGCTGAGGCTGCTGAGGAACGCTGAGATCCGAATCATGGGGGGGCATCGGGTGATACCGGTGCCCCTCTTCTGTTTCCTCAGCGATCTCAGCGCATCTCAGTCTTCTCAGCGCGAAACCTCCGCGCACTCAGCTCCCTCATACGTCCGGAGTGTGAGAAGGCTGAGGGCGCGGAGGAATCGCGCTGAGGCTGCTGAGGAACGCTGAGATCGCTGAGAACAAAGAAAGGGGGCAACGGTCATCCCGTTGCCCCCCGTGTCATTCCTCAGCGATCTCAGCGCATCTCAGTCTTCTCAGCGCGAAACCTCGGCGCCGTCAGCTCCCTCGTACGGCCGGAGTGTGAGAGGGCTGAGGGCGCGGAGGAATCGCGCTGAGGCTGCTGAGGAACGCTGAGATCGCTGAGAACAAAGAAGGGGGGCAACGGTGATCCCATCGCCCCCCTGTCATTCCTCAGCGGTCTCAGCGCATCTCAGTCTTCTCAGCGCGAAATCTCCGCGCCCTCAGCTCCCTCATACTCAGCCCCCCCGCTTCGGCGAAGGAATCCGATACAGCGTCACATACAACGTCGGCACGATCACCAGCGTCAGCGCCGTCGCGAATGTCAGCCCGAACATCACCGCCACCGCCATCGACTGGAAGAAGACGTCCTGCAGCAGCGGGATCATGCCGAGCACCGTGGTGGCCGCCGCCATCGCGACGGGCCGCAGACGGCTCACGCCCGAGTGCACCACCGCTTCGTAGGGCTCCAGCCCCTTCGAAAGGTTCAGGTTGATCTCGTCGATCAGCACGATCGCGTTCTTGATCAGCATGCCCGCCAGCGAGAGCGTGCCGAGGATCGCCATGAAGTTGAACGGCAGCTGGAAGATCGACAGCCCCAGCACCACGCCGATCATCGCCAGTGGCACCACCATCCAGATGATGAGCGGCTGGCGGATGTTGTTGAAGAGCGCGATGACGATGAAGATCAT
>JBCDBY010000261.1:0-6621 GCA_039182715.1 Planctomycetota bacterium | reverse complement strand
TCAAGGGCACCGACGGCAAGGACTACACCCTCGAGCAGTTCAAGGGCAAGATCGTCGTCCTCGAGTGGACGAACTACAACTGCCCGTGGGTCATTCCGCACTACGAGCAGGGCAACATGCAGCGCCTGCAGAAGAAGTACACGGCGAAGGGCAAGGACGTCATCTGGCTTTCGATCCAGTCGACCAAGACCAACCACCGCCAGTACCAGAAGCCGGAGCAGATGCTCGCGACCGCCAAGAAGTGGAAGGCGGTTCCGACGGCCCAGCTCATGGACCCGGTCGGCAAGGTCGGCACCGCCTACGGCGCCAGGATGACGCCGCACATGTACGTGATCAACAAGAAGGGCGAGGTGGTCTACACCGGCGCCATCGATAACTACCGCGAGACGCGGAACCGCGAGGACCTCAAGTCCAACCGCAACTACGTCGCCGAGGTGCTCGATGCGCTGCTCGCGGGCAAGACGCCCAAGGTGCAGAGCACGGACCCCTACGGGTGAAGCGTGAAATATGCACGTCCGCGCGGGTAGCGGACACATCTGACGATTCCCTTTGCGGGATCACGACCCCCTTGCGGGGTTACCGGCGGGCGGCTGTGACGAGTACGGTTTCATACCGGCGCTCGATGCGGCCGCCCGCTTCTCGTATCGCCTCCGCCAGCTCGGCGAAGAGGTTCGACCGGTTCGGCTCCGGTAGCGTGCTGTGGTCCGAGTAGGTCGAGAGCAGCGCGACGTACTCCTCCGGGCTGAACGTGCGCGCCCACGGCCAGCGGTCCACGCGAACGTCGCGATAATGCGCGCGGATCGGATCCGCGAGCGAGGCGACGCGCTCGTCCAGGGAGGGGAGCGGTCCTCTCTTCGACGTCGCCGTCCAGCGCCGGTAGGCGGGCTGGCCGAGCGCGAACGCGTCGACCGCTGCGTGTGCGAAGACCGCGAGCACTCCGTCCGGTGCCATCAGCGCGGGCAGACGTTCGAACTTCGCCGCCGGCTCGATCCAGTGCCACGACTGCGCGGCCGCGACGAGGTCGTAGGGCGGCTCGGGGTCGGACCAGTCCTCGAACCGCGATTCGACCGTCGAGACGTGGCGCGGCGCGCGTCGACGCAACACGGACGCCATCTCCGCACTCGGCTCGATCGCGGTGATCGGCGCGCCCCAACGCGCCAGCGCGCGCGTGGCGATGCCGGTACCGGCGCCGAGCTCGAGGATGCGGCTCGACCCATCGACGCCGCTGCGTGCGGCGATGGCGTCATAGACTTCCGCGCGGTACGGCATGCGGTGGCGGTCGTATGCCTCCGCGACCGCCCCGAACGAGGTACGCCGCTCGTGGTCGTCATGCATCGGGCATGACGCTACCCGACTTTGATGAGCGCGGGATGGTTGGCCCGTGCGACCGCCGCGCGCGCGGAGATCTGGTCCGCATCCACGAGGCGATTCAGCGCGTCCTCGAGGGTCTGCATGCCCTCCTTGGCGCCGGTCTGCATCATGTTCGCCATCTGCGGCGCCTTGCCCTCCCGGATGAGCGCGCGCACGCCGCGGGTCGCGACGAGGATCTCCTGCGCGACGATCTGGCCGCCCTGATTGCTCGGCACGAGGATCTGCGAGCAGATCGCACGCAGCGAGTTCGCCAGCTGGAGCCGCGTCTGCGTCTGCTGCTCGGGCGGGAACACGTCGACGATACGCTCCACCGTGGTCGAGGCGGAGGTCGTGTGCAGCGTACCGAAGACAAGGTGACCGGTCTCGGCGGCGGTAACGGCCAGCGAGATGGTCTCCAGGTCGCGCATCTCGCCGACCAGCAGCACGTCGGGATCCTGGCGCATGGCGCGGCGCAGGGCGCTGTTGAAGTCCTTCACGTCGCGGCCGATCTCACGCTGCGTGATCTGCGCGCGGTCCTCGTCGTGCACGAACTCGATCGGATCCTCCATCGTCACGATGTGGCAGGGGCGCGACTCGTTGATGTGGCGGATCATGGCGGCGAGCGTCGTGCTCTTGCCCGAGCCGGTAGGGCCGGTCACGAGCCCGAGGCCGTTGTGGTGGTCGGCGATGCGGCGGCAGACCGGCGCGAGGCCGATGTCCTCCATCGTCGGGATAAGGCTCGGAATGCGTCGGATGGCGAGGCCGACTTCGCCGCGCGCGCGGAAGGCGTTCACGCGAAAGCGGCCGATGCCCTCGGCCGAGTAGCCGAAGTCGAGATCCCAGTCCTTCTCGAAACGGGCGCGCTCCTCCTCGGTGAGCAGCTCCTCGAGATACCTCTCCGCCTCGTCCGGCGTGAGCGACCGCTGGCTGAGCGGGATGAGCTGGCCGGAGCCCCGCAAGCGCACCGGCATGTTGCCGCGAATGTGCAGGTCGCTGCCCTTGCGGTCGTCGAGGATCTTGAGCAGGTCGTGGATGCCGAAGGCGACGCCGTGCGGGCGAAGGGGGAGCCCGGTGCGTCTCTGCGTGGTCTGCTCCGCCTCGAGCGTGAGCACCGGCGGGCGCGCGGGCTCGCCGGCAAATGCCTGCTCGGGCAGCTTGACCTGGATGATGCGGCCGACCATGTCGCTGTCGAGCGGCTGCGCAAACCGGCAGCCGAGGCAGATCATCTCGCGGTCGTCGACGAGCTGCTTGGTGAAGCGCACGACCTCCGCGTCGATGCTGCGGCCCGCCTCGATGAACTCGATGCGCATGCCCTTGCTGAAGTGCGTCGCCACGCGCAGGCCGACCAGCGCGAGATCGGGCTCCGCGTCGCCCGATTCCCACTGCTCGCCGCGAATGGTGAGCAGCGCGCCGGTGCGCGAGAGGTTCACGACGATGCCGCCGAGCGCGCCGCGATCGCCGTGAACGCGGACGTGCATGATCTTGCCGATCCGCTCCGCCCGTTTGACCTGCTGTGCCGTCTGCTCCGCCATGGCTTCGCTCCCCTGCGGGCCGTCGATGGCCCCGGTTTCGTTTCGGAAGGATCGAGCGGTGGCTTGAGCGAACAAACGCCTAATAGCGTCGTCGTCGGCGGCGGCGCGAGCGCGGGGCGGTTCCCTTGCCGGAATCCGCCTTGCCCTCGAGGATCTCCTCCATCCGATCGGCCATCTCGGACACGGTCGGACGCGCCTCGGGATCGCGCTGCGTCGCCTCCTGGACCAGGTCCAGCAGGGGCGCGGGGAGGAAGGGCTGCTTCTTCTTCAGCGAGGGGAACTCCTCGCGGAAGTGGAGCAGCGCGGTCTCCTTCGCGTCGGCGCCTTCGTGGGGCGGCATGGCGGCGAGCAGGTGGTAGAGCATCGCGCCGAGCTGGTAGGTGGAGACCTTCGGGCCGATGGCGTGGTCGCCGCCCAGCTGCTCCGGCGCGACGTAGCGCGGGTCCTGGACGAGCTTGCCGCGGATCGCCGCCAGCTCCTCGTGCGACACGATGTTGCGGAAGGTCGCAATCCGCACGACGCCACCGTCGCTCTTCGACAGCAGGCCGGGGTGGAGGTTCTTGTGGTTGAGGCCCTGCTCGTGCAGGTAGGCGAGGCCGCGGGCCGTCTCGATGAGCGGTCGCAGCGCATCCTCGCGGCCGACCGGCTTGCCGCCTTCCAGCAGCGCCGCGACGGTCGCCGCCGTCATCCGCTCCGTGACGAGCGCCAGCGGCTTCTCGCGCCGCGTGTCGATGACGCGCAGCAGGTTGGGATGGTCCAGCGCCGCCAGCCGGTCCATCTCGGCCAGGAACTCCTTGTGCGCCCCGGCGTGCTCCTCGTAGTCCGGCTTGAGCGTCTTCAGCGTGATCTTGCGCCCGAGACTCTCCTGCTCCGCATCGAACCAGAGGCCGATGGCGTCGGTTCCGACGTGGCGGCGCAGGCGGTAGCCCGGAATCTGCTGGCTGATCGGGATCTGGTCGGAGGTGCTGAAGCCGAAGGTGCTGGTCACTTGTGACATTCTAAGGGCTGTCGAATTCCGTCGAGGTATCAGCCCGTGATCGAGGTCGAGAAGCTCTCCAAGACATTCACCGTGCACAAGAAGGCGCCGGGCCTGGTCGGCTCGCTCAAGTCGCTCTTCGTGCGCGAGAAGATCGAGAAGCAGGCGGTCAAGGGCGTCGACCTGCAGGTGGGCGAAGGCGAGATCCTCGGTCTCGTCGGCGCCAACGGCGCCGGGAAGACGACGCTGGTCAAGATGCTGGCCGGCATCATCCATCCGAGCGCCGGCAGTGCGCGGGTGCTCGGCTTCACGCCCTGGGAGCGCCGCAACGAGTTCCGGCGGCGCATCGCGCTGGTGATGGGGCAGAAGGCGCAGCTCTGGTGGGACCTGCCGGCGGCCGACAGTTTCCTGCTGCTCAAGGAGATCTACCGCGTCCCCGACGACCAGTTCGAGGAGTCGCTGAACGAGCTCGTGGACATGCTCGGCGCGCGCGATCAGCTCAACATCCAGCTGCGTCGCCTCTCGCTCGGCGAACGCATGAAGATGGAGCTCATCGCGACGCTGCTGCACCGGCCGCGCGTCGTCTTCCTCGACTATCCGACCATCGGCCTCGACCTCACCGCGCAACGCGCCATCCGCGACTTCATCCTCGCCTACCGCGAGAAGCACAAGCCCGCGATGATCCTCACGAGCCACTACATGGAGGACATCGAGCGGCTCTGCGAACGCATCGTCATCATCCGCGAGGGCGAGTTCGTCTACGACGGCGCGCTGTCGCAGGTCAAGCACGCGTACGCCACGCAGAAGGTGATCGTCGCCCACCTCGCGCGCGAGAACGGACGCTGCGAGGTCTCCGAAGCCATCCTGGAGGACGGCGCCATCCTCGACGAGGAGGCGCAGACCCTGCGCTACGAGGTGCCGCGCGAGCAGGTCGCCGAGGCGGCCGCGCGCGTGCTGGCGGAGTGTCGCATCCATGACC
Organism: Planctomycetota bacterium; assembly: GCA_039182715.1. Classification (GTDB taxonomy): domain Bacteria; phylum Planctomycetota; class PLA2; order PLA2; family PLA2; genus JBCDBY01. The sequence goes on along the minus strand of JBCDBY010000261.1, from coordinate 1,784 downwards.
TCGCCATCGAGGAGATGGATATCGGGACCGTGATCGAGCGCATCTTCCAGGAGCGCGGCGAGGTGCGCGCGTGACGCCGCGTCTCTTCCTGCAGATCGTGAGCCTCGAGGCGCGCACGAAGTTCAGCTACCGCGTCGACTTCTGGATCAACACCGTAGTCGGATTCAGCGTGGAGCTGTTCGTGGCGTGGTTCCTCTGGAAGGCGGTTTTCGAGGCGAGCGGGGCGGAGCTCATCGGCGGCCGCACGTTCCCGCAGATGGTGGTCTACGTGATCGCCGCCGTGCTGCTCGGCAAGTTCGCCATCGGGCGCGACTTCGAGGGCACGATCAGCGGCGACATCTACGAGGGCGGGCTCAACCGCTATCTGCTGTTTCCGGCCAACTACGTGGGCGTGAAGTACGCGCAGCAGCTCGGCCGCATGGTGCCGCTGGTCGTGCAGGTGCTGCTGTTCGGCGCCTTCGTCGTGCCGCTGCTCGGCGTGGCGGGCGAGTTCAAGCTCTCGTTCGGCTCGGTGGCGATGGCGATGGTGGCGCTCGCGGTGTCGAACCTGCTCAACTTCCTGATGGTCTTCCCGCTGCAGGCGACCGCGTTCTGGGCGGACAACGTCTGGAGCCTGATGGTCGCGCAGCGCATCGTCGGCAGCATCCTCGGCGGGTTCCTGCTGCCGCTGTCGGTCTTCCCCGACGCGATGCGCACGACGCTCGAGTACCTGCCGTGGCGGTTCTTCTACGACTTCCCGGCGCGCGTGATGCTGGGCGAGATCGGCTTCGCCGAGTGGCTGCCGGGCATGGCGCTTGCGCTCGGCTGGTGCGTCGTGTTCCGGTTCCTCGGTCGCGCCGTGTGGAATCGCGGGCTTTACCAGTACTCCGGGGTGGGCATCTGACATGTGGCGCTACATCCGCCTCTACGGTTACTTCCTGCGCTTCTCGTTCAGCCGGGCGATGGAGTTCCGCATCGACTTCTTCTTCCGCATCGGCATGGACATCCTGTGGAACGCGACCTACCTCACGTTCTTCACGGTGCTCTTCCTGCACACGGGAATGCTGGGCGGCTGGAACTACGACCAGGTGCTCGTCTTCGCCGGCACGCTGTTCGTGACCGACGCGCTCAACATGACGATCTTCGCGAACAACTTCTGGTGGTTCCCGGTCTTCGTCAACAAGGGCGATCTCGACTACCACCTCGTGCGGCCGGTCTCATCGCTCTACTTCCTGAGTCTGCGCGACTTCGCGGCGAACTCGTTCGTGAATCTGCTCATCGCGATCGGCATTCTGACCTGGGCGCTCCTGCGCTACCCCGAACCGCTCGGCGCCGGCTCGATCGGCCTGTTCGTCGCACTCATCGGACTCGGCGCGTTCATCAACTACACGCTCGGCATGATCTTCCTGCTGCCGGTCTTCTGGCTGCACAACGCGGAAGGCGGACGCAACCTCTTCTGGAGCCTGGGCCAGACGACCGGGCGTCCGCACCGCATCTACACCGGCGCGGTCTTCCGCGTGTTGACGACGATCCTGCCCTTTGCGCTCATCGCGAGCTATCCGGTCGATTCCCTTTTCGGCGGCGCGCCGGCGGCGACGCTCATGCACATGGCGGCGGTGGCGGTCTGCCTGTTTCTCGTCCTGAACATCTTCTGGCGGCGCGCCCTGCGGGCATACTCGAGCGCGTCGAGTTAGCATCCCGGGATGCAAGGCAAGACGGCGCTCGTCACGGGCGGCTCCAGCGGCATCGGCGCCGCGATCGCGGAAGACTTCATCGCTTCGGGCGCGAAGGTGGCGGTTCTCGCC
>JBCDBY010000260.1:0-6640 GCA_039182715.1 Planctomycetota bacterium | reverse complement strand
GGTGTACACGACGATGGGAGCGACCCGCGTGTCCATCCCGGACGGCATCGATCCGCTGCAGACGACGACACGCGTCCCGTACCCGTCGGCCGGCGTGCTGCGACTCGAACCGTCCTCCGGTCCGCAGCCGATCGACGTCCCGCGAACCATCCGCGTCATGCAGGTGTTCGCATCCGGCCCGAGCCCCCGGACCCACAACGGATACCGGTTCCGGCTGAAGAGCACCTGCGCGTGGGAGCTCCCGCTCTTCCCGGGCACCTGGAACATCGTCGATCGCAAGAACCGGCCGCTCGTCACGGTGGAGGTGCGCGCGGGCAAGACGACGACCGTTCCGCTGGCGGACGTCGCGGCGGCGCACGCGGCGCGCTGACCAGCCGCTCAAACTGAGAATCGACATAAATTGTCAATGATTGACAATGTCCGACATCGCCTTAGCCTCGAGTCATGAATGTCAACCTGACCCCGGAGCTCGAGCGAATCGTCCAGGAGAAGGTTGCGTCGGGCCTCTACAACAACCAGAGCGAGGTCGTGCGCGAGGCGCTCCGCCTGCTCGTGGAGCAGGATCGAGTCCGGGAGATTCGTGTGAAGCGGCTGCAGATCGCGGTGGCCGAGGGCCTCGCCCAGGCAGAAGACGGCCATCTCCTGGATGGTGCCGAGGTCATGGCGGAGATGCGGGAGTTCCTGCGCGAGCGGCGGCGCAACCCCAGCCCGGAGTAGGCGTTCGGCTCGATGGCGAGAGTTCGACTCTCTCTTCGGGCGCGAGAAGGTCTGCGCGGCATCCTTCGGTATGTGGCCGCCCAGTTCGGCGAATCGGTGGCGGATCGTGTGCTCGACCGCATCGAAGCGAGCCTCGAAATGCTCGCCACCAACCCGCCGACGGGTCATCGACGGGAGGACATCACGTCCGATCCACAAGTGCGGTTCTGGTCCGTCGGCCCCACTCTGATCGCCTACCGCCCAGTTTCCGCGGGGGGCATCGAAGTGCTCGCCATCGAACGGGGCGATCGGGACTGGAGGAATCGGATCTCGGACGACCCGGTTTCGTCGTGACCGGGTGTTCCGTGCCGTCGACTCTTAGCGTGACACCGACTTGAGAGCCCGCCCCACCGCGGCTCGTACGTCCGGATCGTCGTCGTCTGCCTTCTTGCGCAGCGTGGGAAGAGCCGCGCGACCGGCGGGGCCCATGATGGTGAGCGCGTCGGCGGCGCCGACCATCGCATCGGGGTCGCCGGAGTTGAGCGCGCCCACGAGCGCGGGCACCGCGCCGCCGCCCATCTTGCCGAGCGCGTCGCGGACGGCGTGGCGGACGTCTTCGCGGAAGTCGGACAGGCCCTCGACCAGCACCGGCGCGGCGGGCGCGGCCACCGGACCGAGCGCGCCGAGCCGCTTGGCCGCGGCGATCATCTCGTGCTCCTCGCCATCCTCGAAGCGCTCCGCGAGCTTGCGCACCATCGGCGGCCATTCGGCGGCGGGCGTCACCTCGAGCTCGGGCTCCTCCTCTTCCACCTCCGGTTCGGGCGTCGCTTCCGCCGGCGCGAGGTCCGCTCGGCGATCGAACGGGATGTCATCCGGGATGCGACGCTTGCGCGGCTCGAGCGCGGTGCGCTGGCGCGACACGTCGACGTAGTAACCGCCCGTCGAGGAGGAAAGCCCCTTGAGCAGCACGCGATCCTGCCCGCGACCGAGACCGATGCAGTGGAAGACGACGTCGAGCGGTGCGTTCCAGATCTCGACCGTGTCCATGATGTCGCGCGCCTCGACGAAGCGGCCGCGCGTCGCGTTGCCGTCCGTGAGCAGCAGCACCGTGTCGGGAAGATCCGCCAGACGGCGGGCGCCGCCCTGGCTCAGGTAGTCCTTGAACACCGCATTGATCGCCGAAAAGATGTTCGTGAGATCGGCAGTTTCCAGTCGCGAAAGCCAGCGGATGACGTTGCGGCGCGAGCCGTCGGTCAGCTCGATCATGCGGCCGTTCGAGAACGGCTTCACGTCGTCGTTGTAGCCCACCACGCTGAAGTGCACGCCGTTGGGCAGCCGTCCGAGCGCGCGAATGAACTCCGCCTTCGCGTAGCCGAGGCGCGTCTGTTCGAGCTTGTACTTGCGGATGACCTGGGCGATCTGCGGATCCTTGATCTCCATGGGGATCGACATGGAGTCGCTGAAGTCGATGGCGAAGAGAATGCGATGCGAACGGAGCGGGATGCGGAAGAAGCTCGCCACCGTCTTCGTCTCGCCGGCGCGCCGCTCCTTGGGCGGCGGAGGAGTCCAGGTGTTCGCCCGCACGGCGTCGGCGTTGGCCTTCCACCAGACGGCCCACTGCGACGGGTCCTGCCGATGGTTGCGACCGGTCAACTCCTCCAGGTACGCGTCGATCGCGAGCGCCATTTCGCCCTTCTCGTCGCGCGCGGCGCGGCAAAGCCGTTCGACCGCGCGCGCGAACGGAGCGCCCGCGATGACCTGATAGGCGCCGAGCCGGACCGGCCAGTACTTGTCGGCGGTGAGCGGCTCGACGGCGTCCTGCACGCCCGGCTCGCGCGCGAACGGGATCAGCGCGCGCGTCGCGCCGCAGCGCACGCGTGCGTCGGAGTCCTGCAGCGCCTCGAAGAGCACCGCCCGTCGTTCGCGGCGCGATGCATCGCGCATGCCGGCGATGTAGAAGAGCCGCACCATCGTGTTGAACTCGTTCGCGACGCCCCTCTCGATGGAGCGCATCGCGTCGGGGTCGCGGAAGCGGATGAAGCCTTCGCCGGCGGTCTTGACGATCGTGAGGTGCACGCGGGTATCGCGCTGCAGCCTCTCGACGTCGCGCTCGAGTTCCTTGCAGCGCGCGAGCACGCGATCGGCATCCTTGGCGATGTTGGCGCCCGCCTCGGCGCGGCGAATGAGCCGGCGCAGCTTGGGCAGCATCTTGACCTGCGCCTTGAGCGCGCGCTCCAGGTCGCGCTCGCTGCGCTCGAGCGCTTCGCTGCTCTCCTTGATGACGCGCTCGAGCTCGCGAATGGACCGCGCCGAGTCGATCTGGATGAGATCACGAACGCCTTGAAGCTTCGTCGGCGCGTGCTTGGAACGCGCACGGTCGCGCGCCGCGCGGAACGCACGATCGTTCGCGCGCGCATCCCCGACCAGACTCGCGACCACCAGCATGGCGAGCAGGACAACCTTCCCCATGCCCAAAACGTAGCATGTTCGCCCGCTCGGCTTGTCGGGAAGGCACTCCTCCTGTCCACGCCGGCAACGATCGCCCCGGCCCGTGTCTGGAAATCGAAACACCGACTACAGCCCGCGCAGATCCGCCGGGCGGGGCCGCGTGCCGTCCGCGACCTCGCGCACCAGCGCGAGGATGGTGGCGGACACCTCATCGTTCGGATCGGCTTCGGTCGCACGCGTCGCGCACGCCATCGCCTCCGCGTCGTCGCCGCCGAGCATGTGCGCCAGCGCGAGGTTCGCAACGAGTCCGAGGTCGTCGGGGGCGTTCGCAACCGCCGTCCGGCAGAGGCGCAGCGACAATTCCGCGTCGCCGCAGTCGAGCGCACTCAGCCCCGCTTCGCGCGCGACATCGGGCTGCTCGGGCTTGATCTCGTGCGAGCGCAGAAAATGCGCGAGCGCCTCGCGCTCCCGGCCCAGGCGCTGGTGGATCTTGCCGAGCGCCCAAAGCGACGACCATCCACGTGGGTGAATCGCGATCGCCTGCTCGAACCGGCGCGAGGCCTTGTGCAGGCGGCGCCGTTCGAGCCAGCCGGGCGCGCCCTCGGGGCCACCGCCCGCCTGAAGGATCGCGCCCTCGATCAGCGCCCAACCCTCGGACGTGAGCGCGTTGTGCCGATCGGCCTCCTCCGGCGTGAACTCGCGCTCCGCGGTCATGGATGCAGGCTACCTTCTTCCGTGGATCCCATCGCGCAGCGAACCAGGATGAGGGAGAATCGGCCCACGTCGTGCACCTCCTTCTCGCATTCCTCCTGGCCGCCTCGTTTCCCGAGCTGCAGACCGCGTACGAGCAGGCGGTGGACAAGGAGGAGTGGCGCACCGTGCGCGGCGTCGCCGAGGAGATCGCGAAGCTGCGCGATCGGCGCGCGCTCCCGTTCCTGATGAAGGAGCTCGAGTTCACGAGCGATGCGTCGCACCGAAGGGCGCTGTTCCGCGCGATCGCCTTCGCGAAGTTCCCCGGCGCGCGGGACTTCGTGGAAGGACAACTCACGGCGGGTGATCCCTACCTGCGCGCGACGGCGCTGGAAGCGTACGCGAAGCTCGACGCGGCCAAGGCGCGGGCGCGCGCGACCAACTCGCTGGCGCTCGACGACGACGTGCGCGTTCGCTGGACGGCGGCCACGGTGCTCGCGAACGACCCCGACCCCACGGCGTTCACGCGCCTGCTCGAAGGATCAAGCGCGCTCCCCTCGATCGAACGCGCCGCCGTCCTTCGACTGGTGAAGAAGATGAAGCCGGATCGCGTGGCGACGGCGCGCGGCCTGCTGGGCGCGGCCGACCCCGAGCATCGCCTCATGGCGGTGCTGGCGTTCGCCTCGAACGGCGATGCGATCTTCGGACCCGACTTCGCGCGCGTGAAGAAGGACAAGGACGCGCGCATCGTGCTGGCCGCGGCGGTGGGAACGGCACGTCTCGACGGCAAAAGCAGCGCCAGCAAGATGGCCGCGCTGCTCAAGCGCGCGAAGTCCTCCAACGATCGCTGGGAGCTCTACGACATGATTTCGCTGGCGGGTCTGCGCGACAAGGGACTCGCGCAGGCGCTGGCGAAGGAGGCGCGCTCCGGCAAGAAGCCTCTGCGCCCCAAGGCGGCGGAGACGCTCGGGTACGCGGGCGGCGGCTACGCGGTGAAGGACCTGACGACGATTCTCAAGGCGGAGAAGCCGTGGCAGCTGCCGATCGGCGCGGCGCGCGGACTCGCGGCGACGCGCCATCCGTCCGCCGTGCCAGTTCTGATCGACGCGCTGGAGAAGCGGCTCGGCGGCCGGCTCGGTTTCGAGCTGTCCGCCGCGCTGAAGTCACTGACGGGGCAACCCTTCGGCCGCAACGCGAAGGTATGGCGCAAGTGGTGGTCGGAGCGCGGCACCGGGTTCCAGATTCCCGAGCAGGTGCGCCCCCTCTGGGCCGAAGAGACCGACGCGACCGACAACTACTCCTTCTACGGCATCCAGCTCGTGTCGCGTTCGGCGGTCTTCGTCTGCGACGTGTCGGGCAGCATGCAGGGCAAGCGCATCGAGACGCTGCGCCGGGAGCTGCGCGCCGCGGTGAAGCGCTTTCCGTCGAAAGGCCGCTTCAACGTGATCCTCTTCAGCGAAAAGGTGCAGCCCTGGTCGAAGAAGCTGGTCGAAGCGTCGCCGAAGAAGAAGGAGAAGCTCCTGGAGTTCATCGACGGCGTCGAGGCGGCGGGCGCCACGAATATCTGGGACGCGCTGGCGCTCGCGCTCAAGGACAAGGACGTCGACACGGTCGTGCTGCTCTCCGACGGCGCGCCGACGGCGGGTAAGATCCGCAGCACCGCCGAGATCGCCGTGGAGTTCTCCAAACAGAATCGTGAACGCATGGTGCTGCTGCACGTGGTCTCGATCGATCGGGCATCCCCCAACCTGCGCGCGATGGCGCGCCTCACCGGCGGCAGCTACGTGGAGAGATAGTTCGCATGCACAAGTTCAGCTTCCTGCCCCTGCTCGCTCTGTTGGCCGGCGCCTGCTCCGAGGCCGCCCCGACGGCGCCGATTACGGTCCGCGTGGTCAAAGACACCGAGGTCGAGTGGCAGATGCTCAATCCGCTACGCGGCGACAAGAGCCCGCGCGCGGGGACGCTGTGGGGCGATCGCGGTGCGCCGGTGCCGTGCGGCTTCCTCGTGAAGTTCATCGACGGCTTCTCGTCCCCGCCGCACATCCACCCCGTCACCTACCGCGGCGTGGTGATTTCCGGCCTCGTGCACAACGACGACCCGAAAGCGGAGAAGGAGTGGCTGCCGCCCGGCACCTTCTGGACCCAGCCGGCCGGCGAAGTGCACATCACCGCGGCGCAGGGCGCCACGAACGTCGCCTACATCGAGATCGAGAAGGGCCCCTACCTCGTGAAGCCGGCCAGCGACGCGTTCGAGCCGCCCGAGACGCCGATCAAGCTGGCGCCCGCGGAGATGAGCTGGAACTCGACGAAGCCCCGCCAGCCCGCCATCGCACTGCTTCCCGGCAATCCCGGGAACGCCGAGCTGACGCGGATGATGGTTCGCCTGCCGCCCAAGCTCGCCCTGACGATGCAGGGCGACAAGAACGAGTTTCACGTCGTGGTGATCACCGGGCGCGTCGAGCACGAGGTCGAGGGCCACACGGCGCCGACCACGCTCGAGCCCGGCAGCTACTTCGGTTCGACCGGCCCCGCGGTGCACCGGCTCCGCGCCACCGACGCCGAGACCTACCTCTACGTACGGGCGAAGTCGACCTCGCTTGCGCTCAAGCGGCGCTGACGGGAGAGCGCAGCCGGGTTCGGCCGGCGGCGCTTTCTCCGACGGACTCTAGTACTACAGCGCTAGAAGTTCGTCGTTGCTGCCGATCTAAGTGGTAGGACCTGTCGCTGCACGCATCTATACCGCGAGGTGCGCGCATGGAGCTTTCGGACCTGGCATCGCTCCGCCCGGAGCTGGACCGCTTCGTCG
>JBCDBY010000259.1:0-6642 GCA_039182715.1 Planctomycetota bacterium | reverse complement strand
CGTGACCGGTCGCCTGGTGCTGCCGCCGTTTTGGACGCCGCGCACCGTCGAGGTCACGTTCGGTCTCCCGTCGACGCATCAGCGTTCCCGTCGCACCGCCGTCGCGCGACGCGAGAAGGGTTACGCGTTCGCCTTTCCGGGCGTGCGGCCCGGCATCTATCGGCTCGCCGCGAGTCTCGACGGTCGCAAGCCGAACGCGACGGTCACGGTCGCGGTCGATCAGGCGGACGTGGAACGGAACCTGAAGCTGGAGCCGCCCGTATGGGAGGGCTACACGTTGCTCCGCGTGGTCGGTCCGGATGGCGAGGATGCGGGCGAGCTGACGACGGCGATCGACTTCGCGGGGCCCGATGGTCAAGGCGGCATGGCCGGCGGTACGCGGCCGCTCGGCGGCGGGCTCTACATGCTGAGGATCCGCCGGCACGTTCCCGAAACCTACGAGACCTACGACCGCTACCGTCTGCGCATCGACGCGAAACGCTACGGCGTGCTCTCGATTCCGTTCGATCCGCGCAGCGAGAAGACGACGACGGTGCAGTTCGAAGAGCCCGCGACCGTCTCGGTCGTCCTTCCGGGCATCGACACGAGCCCGCACGCGCCGTTCCTGCGGATCCACATGCGCCGCGCGGGTTCGGGCGATCGCACACGGCCGTGGCGCTACGCGAAGATGAGCCCGCAAGGCGTGCTGGAGGTCCCCGGCGTGCAGCCGGGCGAGATTGAGCTGATCCTGGGCGTTCGAAGCGACCGGCTCTTCTGTGCGATCGCGGTGCAGACGGTGAGCATCCGGCCGGGCCCCAACCGCATCGAACTGACGATCCCGACGCTGCACACGCTACGACTCACGCGGACGCGCGCGGAGATCGAGAACGTCGGCGTGCGCGGCCCGCTCGAGTCGCGTCGATTCGCCCGCTTCAAGAACGACGAGACGACGCTCGAGCGACTCCTCCCCGGCACCTACGAGCTGACCGGCTTCAGCGACGGCGAGGCGTGGACGAAGCAGGTGCGGGTCCCGGAGCAGACCGCGGTACGGGTGCCGTAGCTACTCGGCCGGCTTCCAGTCCAGCTCGAAGCGCCAGACGGGGTGGGGGTAGTCTGACAGTTCGATCTGCTCCCCTCCGATCGCAACCGTCCAGTTCTCCCGCGTGCCCTCGAACACGGTGTCACCGTACTGGGCACGAAACTCCACGCGGTCTCCGGAACGCTGCGTACGCATGCTCGAATCTCCCCCGGATGCGTACACGCACATCGTGGAGAGGAGGCTGCGGCCGGCTCGATGAAGCGTATGCCCGCCCCGGATGTGCGCGTCGGGGTCGAAGTTGCCGACGCGCGGATCGAAGGCGAATCGACGTTCGATCCGGCCCGCGAATCCGAAACTCTTCGACGGGACACCGAGCACGCCATCCAGATGACTCTGGTGGACCCACTCGCTTGTCGACGCACGATCCGCGCCCAACACGAGCAGTCGGAAATCCCGCGACTTCGCGCGCGCCCACTCCGCATCGATGGGAATCGCCTTCCGACACTTCGTGCAGGCGACGGTCGCCGAGCCCGGGAAGGCGCGGCGGCGATCGACCTCGGTCTCGCACGACGGGCAGATCACGTCGAACACATCGGTCCGGAACCGGGAAAGCCGAACGCCGAGGACGACGCGCACGACCGTGCGCGGCTCGAGGTCGAGTCGTAGCGTCACGAACTCCCGGCCCATCTCGCGCGGGTCATGCCACATGAACTCCGCTTCGCCCCGGCTGCCCGCTTCGAGTTTCCAGCCCCAGAAGGCCCATCCACTGGTGCCAAGCCACTCCAGCATCCAGCGCCGCTCCCCGTCCAGCTCCTCCGGGTCGGGGACGTAACTAGGGACCAGATTGACATCCTCGACGGCCAGCATGCCGGCGGGCACGGGCGGCGGCGCCTTCTTTCGGGGAGCCTTCGGGGGGATCGAAGTATCGGAAGAGCTCCCGCCGTCACCGACGACCAGAGCGACCAGAACGCCGACGAGGATGACCAGGACAGGCACGAGGACGCGGAGCATGCGGGAAGCCTACCCACCGATGTGGTCCACGACTACCTGGGCGCGAAGGAAGAGACCGAATAGACCCGCACCACGTCGGGTAGCTTCCCTTCGTGCCCATGCGCGCCTTCCTCTACGAGCAGTACGGCGGCCCGGAGGTCCTCTTCGTCCGCGAGCGACCTGTACCCGAGCCCAAGCCGGCGCAGGTGCGCGTCCGCGTGCACGCGGCTTCGATCAATGCGGCGGACTACCGCATGATGCGAGCCGACCCCTTCCTGGTCCGGCTCGCGAACGGGCTGTTCCGCCCCAAGAAGTACCCGGTCCTCGGCATCGACCTGGCCGGCGTCGTGGAGGCCGTCGGCGCCGGCGTCACGCAGTGGAAGGTCGGAGACGCCGTCTTCGGCGAGTGTGTCGAAGACGGCATGGGCTCGTTCGCCGAGTCGGTCTGCGTGCGCGCGGATCGCATCGCGGCGCTGCCGGACGGGACGTCGTTCGCCGAGGCGGCGGCGATCCCGCTCGCAGGCATCACAGCGCTGCAGGGCGTGCGCGACCTCGGCGAGGTCGGGACCGGAGCGAAGGTGCTGGTGCAGGGCGCCGGCGGGGGCGTCGGGCACTTCGCCGTGCAGATCGCCAAAGCGTGCGGCGCGCACGTGGTCGCCGTTTGCGGTGCGGGCAGCGCGGATCTCGCCCGGGCGTGCGGCGCGGACGAGGTCCTCGACTACCGCACCACCGACTTCGCCGCGCGCGACGAGCGCTACGACGTCATCTTCGGCATCAACGGGCACCGCTCCGTGGGTACCTACCACCGCTGCCTCGCACCGGGCGGTCGCTACGTGATGATCGGCGGCTCGAACGGGCAGATCTTCGCCGCCATGCTCTGGGCGCCGCTGCGCTTCCGGTTCAGCGACAAGACCTGCCGCATCCTCCACATCGACGGCGCGAAGCGCGGCGAAGACCTGCAGCAGCTGCGGCGGATGTGGATCGAGGGCACGCTGCGGCCGTCGATCGACCGCACCTACGAGTTCAACGAACTACGCGACGCGATGCGCTACGTCGAGCAGGGGCACGTGCGCGGCAAGGTCGTGCTGCGCTATCCCCGCGCGCGCTCCAGCCCCTCCAGCACCAGCTCCAGTCCGAATGCGAACTCGTCGGCGTAGTCGTAGCCGGGCTGCATGACGTGGTTGATGGTGAGTTCGTGCAGGTGCGGGTACTGGTCCCTCGGAATGCGCGGAAGGATGTGCTGCACCACCGCCGCGAGCTGCTCCTCGTTCTCGAAGGGCAGCGTCGCCTGTGTGAGCGCGAAGCCGAAGAGGTAGCTGTCGATCACGGAGAACGCGTGCGCGGCCAGCACGAGGTCGAAGCCGTTCCCGCGCAGGGATCCGATCACCGCGTCGTGGTGGCGCAGCGTCGCCGGGCCGGGGTTCGGACGCGCGTTCATGAGGCTCGCCGCCCAGGGGTGGCGCAGGAGCGTGCAGCGGGCGGAGACCGCGCGGCGGCGCATCGCTTCGCGCCACGGCTCGCCGTCTTCCGGCAAGTCGATCTCCGCGAAGACGAGGTCGACGATGCCGTCGATCACCTCCTCCTTGTTGCGCACGTGGTGGTAGAGCGACATCGCCTCGACGCCGAGCGCCTGGCCCAGCTTGCGCATCGAGAGCGCTTCGACGCCGCCCTCGTCGGCCATCCGCAGGGCGGTCGCGAGAACGGTCTCGCGATTGAGAGGAGCCTTCTTGCTTGCCATCGCTTGCCTTACGACGTAAGCTTACAGCGTAAGTGAAGAACGACAAGGAGAATTCCCCCATGCAGGCCGTTTTGCAGCGGGAGTACGGCTCGGCCGACGTGCTCCGACTGGAAGACCATCCGCGACCCGAGGCCGGAAAGGGCGTGCTCGTTCGCATGCACGCCGCGGCCGTCTGTGTCGGCGACTGGCATCTGATGACCGGCCTCCCCTACCTCATTCGGCTCATGGGCTTCGGCCTACGGCGCCCCAAGCACGCCGTGCCGGGCCAATACGTGGCCGGCGTGGTCGAGGAGGACGCGAGTGGCACCTTCGAGCCGGGCGACGAGGTCTTCGGCTGGTGCCAGGGCTCATACGCACAGTACGTGGCGGTTCCCGCGGGACAGCTCGTGCGCAAGCCCGCCGCCTGGAGCTTCGAGCAGGCCGCCGCCCTCCCCCACGGCGGGTTCACCGCCTGGCAGGCGCTGCGCGGCGTCGAGCCGGGACAGCGCGTGCTCGTACACGGCGCGTCGGGTGCCGTCGGCTCGCTCGCGGTCGAGATCGCCAAGGCGGGCGGTGCGCACGTCACCGCGAGCTGCCGGGCGAACAAGGCGGAGTTCGTACGGTCGCTGGGCGCGGACGAAGTGACCGAGAAGCCGTTCGGCGAGACCTACGACCGCATCCTCGACAACATCCACAACCGTCCCGATGCCACCTATCGCCGCGCGCTCAGGCCGGGCGGGCGCTCCATCCTCGTCTCAACCGGAACCGGGCGCTGGACCGGCGGCGTGCAGCACATCATCTATGCGAGCTTCGGCTCGGTCTTCACCAGCCGGAAGCTGGTGCCGTTCCTGGCGACGCCCGATCACGGCGATCTTGAGGAGCTGGCGAAGCTCGCCGACACCGTGACGCCGCGCATCGACCGCGCGTTCCCGCTGTACGAGATCGCCGACGCCTTCACGTACCTGCGCTCCGGCGCGGTCCGCGGCCACGTCGTCGTCACTTCGCAATCGTGACCGGCGGCACCCGGTTCGAACCGAGGTCGGTAACGGTCATCTGGAAGAGCTGGTAGAGCACGTCGAAGGCGAGCGCGCTCTCCCGCGACACGGAGTAGACGCGGTCGGCGTAGCCCACGCTGAAGAGCGCATCGGTCGGAGCGGCGCCCGCCTCCTCCACCACCAGCACACCCTCGCCGCCGATGTTGCGCGCGGCGCGCTGCACGATGGCGTGGAAGCTGCGCAGCTTGATCCAACCCCTCCACTGCTCGAGTTCGACGAGTACGAAGTTGGCCGGGTAGCGCTGCGCCCGCTCATGCAGCGCGCGGCGGCGCTCGTTGGGGACCGACTTCGGATCGAAGTCGGCGATCATCTTGCGCCCCAGCACGCGGCGAATCAGCCGCGGCTCCTCGCCCAGCTCGATCCGGAAGCCCTTCTCGACCAGTTCACTCACGTCGAGCGCCGACGGCTGGGTCCCCTTCGGCAGCGCGTAGAACTGGTCGAACTCGATCGGGCCGACGTCGAGCGCCGTGCTCCCGATGATCGCGACGCGCTCTTCGAAGGCGGCGCTGCCGTTGGCGTGCTGCGTGCCGTCCTCGTCCACCAGCGACACCGCGAGCAGGCGCAGCAGCAGCCCCGGATCGACGCCCTGGTGATAGAAGACCTCGAACTTCTGCTCGTCCAGCGGCGTGAGCACGCGGCGCGTGAACTCCTCGCCCTGCACCGGCAGGATGCTCATGGTCGGGTTCTCGATCACGTTGCCGCTGACGCCGACCAGACCAAGCGTGGGCGCCGCGCCTTCGCCGATCTCCGCCCCGACGCTGCCGCCCGCGGACACCTCGAAGGTCGCGGCGATGCCGGAGACGGTCGTGAAGTGCAGCGGCCGGCCATGCCGCGCGCGGGCGATGTTGAGCAGCAGAAGCTCCGCCTGCGCGCGGCTGACCGACTCGTCGTAGTCGATCACCGTGCGGTGCAGGATGCGCGGGACGGAGCACGCCCCGAGCATCCCGCAGGCCAGCACGACAATCAGGGTCCGCACGTTACGTCCCGTGGTATCCGCCGTAGACCTGGACCGGCGACCAGTCGGGCGAGACCGGCGGCAGCGGCTTGGGGTCGTGGCTCTTGAAGGCCGCATCCGCGTAGACGATCTCGCCGCCCACCGCGGTGAGCACCGAGCGCAGCGCTCCGATCTCGCGATCGGGCACGGAGAAGAAGTCGCGGTCCAGCACGATAAAGTCGGCGAACTGACCCTTCTGGATCGCGCCCTTGACCTTGTCGTGTCCGGTCGACCAGGCGCTGCCACGCGTCCAGGTGCGCAGCGACTCTTCGCGCGTCAGCAGGTTGTTGTCGCCGTACATCTGCAGGCCACCGAGCGACTTGCCGGTCGTCATCCAGGCGAGACTGAGCCACGGGTTGTGCGACGAGACGCGCGTGGCGTCGGTGCCGCCCGCCACCGGGATGCCCATGTCGAGCATGCGGCGCAGCGGCGGCGCCTTGGAGAGCGCATCGGGACCGTAGCGGCGCACGAAGTCCTCCGCCTGGTAGATGATGCGGTTCTGCACCGCGATGCCGGCGTTCATGCGCGCGATGCGCTCGAGGTTGCGCTCCCCGATCGTCTCGGCGTGGTCGACCAGCATGCGCGGCCCCTGGTCGATGCGACCGCTCACCTTGCGGCGCGCGTTCTCGTAGGTGCCGAGCAGGCGCGTGATCGTCTCGTCGTAGGTCATGTGCTGGCGCGTCGCCCAGCCGGCCTCGGCGAGTACGTCGACGATCGGCTGCTGCACCTCCTCGGCGTTCCGATCGATGTCGGGACGCGCGTCGTGGAAGATCTCGTAGTCGTACGCGGCCCAGCAGATGTTCTCGCCGGCGCCGGTGAGGTAAAGGAAGTCGCTCCCCTCGTTCGGCTTGTGGTTCCGGGTCCAGCG
>JBCDBY010000258.1:0-6647 GCA_039182715.1 Planctomycetota bacterium | reverse complement strand
TCTTGCTCCAACTCGCGTGGCCCGGAGCCGAGGATTTCGAGCCTCTCGTTCAGGCGGCCGCGACGGGCCTGGGAAACGGGCTCGAACTCTTCTTCGAGCGTCTCTGGACCGGTCTCTGGGTCTTCTTCTGGGTTTTCCTCTGGGCCATCCTCGCGCTTATCCCGCTCTCCATCCTCGTGCACCGTCTCGTCCGCCCTCGCCGGTAACGCCCGACGTCCCGCAGCCCTCCGTGCCTCGGTGGCTAGCTCCCTGCAAGTCGACGGAGTCGGGCTAGACTGGCCGCATGTCGGCTCCGGAGCTGATCCCGCTCGTCACGTTCGCCGTGATCCTGCTGCTCGGTCACTTCATGTTCGGCGACATCGCGGAGAGCGTCACGATTGAGACGGGAAATATCCTCGCCGAGACGGTCGAGCGGGCCTCCCACGTCGGACTCGCCCTCTGGATCACGCTGGCCGTCGGCCTGTTCCTGCTTGCCGCCCTCCAGCGGGAGCAGCGCCGGACGTAGTTCGCTGCTGCTCCGTGTCTCCGTGCCTCCGTGGCAAGTTCCCACCACCGGCACGTAGCCAGTCGTTGGTATCGTGGATCCGTGTCGAATCCCGACGCCGTTCCTGCACGCGCGTTCGAAACACACCCGCCCCGCCGCACCGTGAGCAAACCTGAGCGATCTCGCCTCCGGCCCTGGGTGTACGGTGCGGGCTTCCTCCTCGGGGTCGCCGGTGTCCCCGTGCTCATCCTGCTTCTGGTCCTGCTGGACGTCCAGGAGCCAAGGCTCGCATTGAGCCTGCTTTTCTCGCTGCTGTTTGTTCCCGGGCTGCTCATCTGGCGGCTCAAAGGCCTGTTTGGCCTCGCCATGCTCGACGGGGCGCTGTACGGCGCATTCTTTCTCCTGCTCGCGATCACCGCCCCCCGGGGAACGAGCCTCGCGCTCGTGCTGATCATCGCTCTCGTCTTCTTCGTTCCGATTCGGGCACTGCTCGGCGTCTTCCTCGAATCCGAGCGTTCCCGGTAGTGCAAGCGCGCCTCCCCCGTGTCTCCGTGCCTCCGTGGCAACTTCCCGGCACCGGCACGTAGCCACCCGTTGGTATCGTGGATCCGTGCCGAATCCCGACGCCTTCCGCTCGCTCGCCGACGCGATCCAGGACCGGTTCCAGTCCCAGAAGCGCGTCCTGACCTTCTGGGAGTTCCTCGAGGAGGTCCGCGGCGATCCCTACCGGCGTCTGCGTTCCGCGGCGCAGTACCTGCGGGACATGCTCGACTTCCACGGCGTCGACGAGACGAAGAAGTTCGGGATCCCGGTGCTGCGGCCGCGCCTCTTCGACGGCCTCGAGGGCGACCCGGAGCAGCGCCGCGTCGTCGGGCAGGAGTTCGTGACCGACGCGATCTACCGCGCGATTCGCAACTTCGCCCTGGCGGGGCGCGCGGAGAAGCTGCTGCTCATGCACGGCCCGAACGGGTCGTCCAAGTCCACCATCGCCGACATGCTCTTCAAGGGGCTCGAGGCGTACTCGGTGACCGACGACGGGGCGCTCTACAAGTTCAGCTGGATCTTCCCCAAGGCGAAGGCGGACTCCGGCGCCGCCACGCTCGGCTTTACCACCGCGCGCGACCGCGGCGAAGAGGAACTCATCTCCTTCGCGCACCTCGACCCCGACGAGATCGCGTCGACGGTCGGCTCGGACATGCGCACCAACCCGTTCCTGCTCGTGCCGCGCTCGCAGCGGGAACACTTCCTCGAGGACATCTGCAACGGCGCGCCCGACTTCCCGCACCTGCACGTGCTCACCGCCGACATGGGCACCAAGAGCCGCGACATCTACGAGGCCTTGCTCACGGCGCACCACGGCGAATGGAAGCAGGTCATGCGCTACGTGCGCGTCGAGCGCTTTGCCATCAGCCGTCGCTACCGCTGCAGCGCCGTCACCATCGAGCCGCAGCAGGCGAACATCGACGCCGACGCGCGCCAAGTGACCGCCGACCTGAACCTCGCCAACCTGCCGCCGGCGCTCCAGAACCTGCGGCTCTACGAGGTGCAGGGCGATCTGGTCGACGCCAATCGCGGCCTTCTCGAGTACAGCGACTTCCTCAAACGCCCGCTCGAACTCAACAAGTACCTGCTCACGACCACGGAGCGCGGCACCGTGCGCCTGCCCGGCGCGCTCGCCTACCTCGATCTCGTGATGGTGGGTTCGGCCAACGAAAAGCACCTCGACGCCTTCAAGAACGATCCCAACTTCACGTCGTTCAAGGGACGCATGGAGCTCGTGACAGTTCCCTACCTGCTGCAGTACGAACGCGAGGTCGAGATCTACCGCGATCAGATCGACTCCATCGCGCAGCGCATGACCATTTCGCCGCACGCGTCCCGCTGCGCGGCCCTCTGGTCGGTGCTCACGCGCCTCTGGCGCCCCGACCCGGCGCACTACGAGGAGCCGGTCAAGTCCGCCATCTCCAAGCTCACGCCGCTCGCCAAGGCGCTGCTCTACCAGGGCCGCGACCCGAGCGAGCTGGAGAACATCGCCGCCGACGACGTGAAGACGCTGCGCGACGCGCTGCCCGAGATCGCCGCCGAATGGCGCGACGGGCCGGTCTACGAGGGCCGCTTCGGCGCCTCGCCGCGCGAGATGAAGACGATCCTGCTGGATGCGTCGTTCCGCTCCACGTCGGGCTGCTTCACGCCGATGCTGGTCTTCTCCGAGCTGCGCAACCTGGTGAAGGACAAGACGCTCTACGACTTCCTGAAGCTCGAGCCCAAGGGCCCCTACAACGATCCCGCCCGTTTCGTGGACGACGTCGAACGCGCCCACGTGCGCCTTGCGCGCCGCGAGATGCACGACTCCATGGCGCTCGTCGACGAGGAGCAGTACGACCGCCGCTTCGAGGAGTACTTCGCGCACGCCATCGCCTGGACGCGCAAGTCGACCGTGCGCGACCCGATCACCGGCGAACCGCGCGACCCCGATGCGAAGGTGCTGGCCAGCGTGGAGGACCTGCTCGACACCGGCAACGACATCGAGCTCTTCCGCCAGGAGCTGATCGCGAAGATCGGCGCCTACTCGGTCAACAACCCCGGCGAGAAGGTCGACTACCGCAGCCTCTTCCCGGACATCCTGCGCGCGCTCAAGGACTCGTTCTTCGACAGCCGCAAGGACTCGACGGACGAGGTGGAGAAGGACTTCCTCTTCATCGACACGCCGGAGTGGGACCGCATGGAGGAGGAGCGCCGCGACCGCGTGGAGACGACGCTGGCCAACCTCGAGACGCGCTACGGCTACTCGCGCGCGTGCGCGATCGAGGTCATGAAGTACGTTCTGCTCTACAAAGACGAGTGAACGCGAAGGCCGCGACGGTCAACGCGAGAAGCGCCCCGATCGCCACCCAGCTCCCCCGCCGGGTGCGCGCGTCGAACCGCTCGCGAAGTTCGCGCGCGTTCTTCGCGTAGTCGACCCAGCTTTGCGCCCACGCGCCGTCGCCGATCGCCCGTGCGCGCTTCTCCAGCGCGGCAAAGTCATGCATCGACCAGAGCAGCTCGATTTCCGCCGCGGCGTACTGTCGCCGTTGCGCGTCGGGAAGCCGGCGAATCTTGTCGAGTCCGCGCTGCTCCTCGCCGGCCCACGTGCAGGTGAGCGCGTAGAGCTTCATCAGGTCAGGCGTGTCGGCGAGCGGCTCCAGGAACTCGATCGCCGCCCCGTACCCGTCGCGCCGCTGTTTCGTCCGCGCGACGCCGCTGATGGTGCGGGCGCGAAACGAGGCGAACCGCGGGTCGTTCTCGTCGGCCTGTGCGAGCAGCGCATAGGCCTGCTCGAACTGCTCGTCCTCCAGCATCTCCTCGACCCGATCGAGCACCGCGCCGAGCGCGCAGACCAGCACCAGCGCGGTCATTCGATGCCTCGCAGGTCGCGGGCGGTGATCGTCTCGATCGGACAGAAGTCGTCGGTCAGCACGCGGTTCCCGGGAAGGTGCCGCCCGAAGCTGTAGGTCACGTCGAGGCGCGTCCCGCGCGGCGGCGGGTTCATCTCGGCGTCGCGCGCCACGGTCAGCAGCTGATTGAAGTAGCCGCGCATGGGAGCGCGATAGACCGGATCCCCGAACCCTGCGTGCATCGTGTCGGCGATCGTTTTCGACAGCACCCCGCCGTAGCGCAGCGTCCCGAGATTGACGAAGAGCCCCCCGCCGGGACGAAGGCGGCTTTCCGCCAGCTCGAAGAACTCCTTCGTCGCCAGCGACGCGGGAATCGAAACCTGGCGCGCGTAGGCGTCCATGATGATCGCGTCGTAGCGCTCGCCCGGCTGCTTGCGCAGGAAGGTGCGACCGTCCTCGTGCACGATGCGGATGTCGGGAGAGTCCTGCAGCCCCATCGTGCGCCGCGCCGCCTCGGTGACGGCCGGGTCGATCTCGATGGCGTCGATCTCGAACTCGGTGAGCGGGTTGTGGCGCTTGAGCAGATCCGCCATCGTGCCGGCGGCGTTGCCGACGATGCAGACGCGACACTTCTCGTCGCTCCCCACCCACGCCGGGATGTAGGCGAACGCGTCGTAGTAGGCGTCCGTCCACGGTGTCTCCTCGCTCACCTGGATCGAGTGATAGGTGCCCATGCCCTCGTCGAACGCAAGCCAGCGCTGGCGCTTGCCGTCGGCGTCCGGCGGTCGATCGACGACGCGCACGAGCTGATAGGGCGATTCGAGCGCCAGCAGAAGCTTCGCACCCTGGGGCGGCAGAAAGCTCCAGTCCGCCGTCCAGCCGATCGGCAGCACCGCCGCGACCATGAGCGCTGCCGGGACACCCGCCTTGCGACGACCGAGCCAGAAGACAAGCGCGCCGAGCGCCAGCAGCACGGCCGCCGCGAGACGGATCGTCGCGCGCGCGCCGAGCGTCGGCACCAGCGTGAAGGTGGTCAGGTAGATGCCGATGATCGACCCCACCGTCCCGACGGCGAAGATGAGCCCCGCCGCGCGCCCCACCGGCCAGTGCGCCGACGCGCGCTGGACCATCAGCGGCGTCGCCATCCCGAGGGCTGCGAGCGGAGCGAAAAAGAGCACCAGCGTCGCGGCGAGGGATTGGCTGAAGAAGGCGTCGAGCGCCGCGTCCTGCGTGTACTCCTCCGGTCCCGCGAGCCATGCGCAGAACGCGGGGCCGAACCAGGCCACGAAGAGGCCGTAGACGCCGGCGAAGACGAGGACCGCGACGAGCGGCTTTTCCGTGTTCGTCACGTCGGCCCAGCGCCCCCCCAGCGCGTAGCCCAGCGCCAGCGCGGCGAGGATCACGCCGATCACGTTCGCCCAGACGTAGACCGTCTGACCGAACGAGCCGCGGAACAGGTAGGTCGCCCCGAACTCGAAGATCATCACCGACGCTCCGGTCAGGAGCGCCAGCGAGGGATACCCCCAGCGAGACAAGGAGCGGGACAAGGCGGACTAGCCGTTTCCGGCGTCGGCCGACGCGCCTTCTGTCGCGGTCTCCGCGCCTTCGGCGCCCGCCTCATCCTTCTTCTCGGGCTCCGGTACGCGTGCGCGCAGCGGGAACTCGAGCGAGATGGTGTTGACGATGGGATAGGCGAAGAACATGCGGCTCATGCAGAACTTCTCGAAGATGAGCCAGTCGCGCTTCATCTTCACCTTGTCCTGCAGGATTTTTCCGTTCACGCGCACGGTGATCGGCAGATCGAAGTTCACGAGGCCCTCGTAGAGGAAGAGCGTCATCGCCTCGGACTCGTAGATCTCGAAATCGAGCAGGTTGTAGGGCACCTGCTTGCCTTCCACGGTCTCGACCTGGGTCGACGCCTTCATCTTGATGAGGCCGCACTTGTCGAGCAGAGCCTTGTCCTTGGTCCACTCGTCGTCGTAGTCGTAGTCCGCGCGCGCCAGGCTCAGCGGCAGCGGGCCGGTCAGTGACGGACGCCAGAAGTACCAGTGCAGCTCCTTGGTCACCTTCGGGAGGCGGCGCTGCAGGAAGGTGTTCATCTTCTCGGGGTCGTGCTTGAGCGCCGAGTTGGCGTCGCGATCGACCTTGAGGACGACGAGGTTGTTGGCGTTGTCGCCCTTGTAGTACTGGCGAAGCGCCGCTTCGTTCTTGCTGCCGACCGTATCCCACTTCGCCGCGTCGGCGATGTAGAAGAGCGGCTTGTTCCCGAGGTTCTTGAAAATGGACGGCTCGGCGATCGGCCGGGCGCTGTCCTCGCGGTCGCGCCAGATGATGCCCGCGAATACGGTGTGCATCTCGATCGCAGTCTCGATCGCGTCGCCATAGACCTCGAGGAAGACACCGTGCGGATCGACGCGGTAGTTGGTGCAGCCGACGTCCTGCGCGAGGAACGCGGTCTGCTTCACGAAGAAATCGACCTCGGGCTCCTCCGACCAGCGGAAGCCGTCCGGCCGGCCGTTGGGTGCGACGACGATCGCGTTCGCCTGCGGCGACTTGCCGTCGCCACCCCAGTTGTTCCAGACGACGATGCGGCTGCGCTCTTCGGGGAACTTCTTGAGCGCCGGGTGGCGCAGGTTGATGGCGCGGCCGTGCAGCGACACGACCAGCGGCAGCGGCTGCTCCACCTTGACGTGGTCGTAGTCCTTCGGCACCAGCACCGCATACTTGAGCGAGCCGCGGCTGTAGTTGGGCTCCAGGCGGTTGCCGACGTCGAGGCGACCCTTGCGGAG
>JBCDBY010000257.1:0-6649 GCA_039182715.1 Planctomycetota bacterium | reverse complement strand
GGGGCCGGCCGCATCGGCGGCGCGCCGGTACGTGGCCGCCGCACCCCGGAGGTCGGTCTTGCTGATCTCTTTCCACCACGCGTCCCGGTAAAGCTTCTCGGCTTCGGTGTCCTCCGCCGCCGCGAATCCGACGCACACGAGGAGGCAGATCAAGGTTTTCTTCATGCGTCTCTTTCTCCCGTATCCAGGCGGCGCCCGTGCGAGCGGCTTGCGAGAAGCGTGTTGGCGGTTTGCAAGATCATGCGTCGAACCGGTAGCCAACGCCGTGGACGGTGACGATGTGGTCGGCGTCGATCTTCTTGCGCAGCGCGAGGACGTGATAGTCGACCGTGCGCGTCGTGGGATAGCGTTCGTAGCCCCAGACGCGATCGAGCAGCTCCGCCCGCGGAATGGCGCGGCCGGGATGGCGTGCGAGATAGAGCAGCAGGTCGAACTCCGTCTTGCGCAGCTCGATCGTGCGGCGTCCGCGCCGGACGACGCGCGCGCCGATATCAATCTCGTAGCGACCAAACGCGATCGACTGGCCCTCCGGCTCGCCGCGCGCCAGCACCGCACGCACGCGCGCCACCAGCTCGCGCACGTGGAACGGCTTGGTCACGTAGTCGTCCGCGCCGTCCTCCAGACCCTCCACGCGATCGTCCGGACGGCCGCGCGCGCTCAGCACGATGACCGGCACGCGCCGACCGTCCCGGCGCAGGCGACGCAGCAGGTCGAGCCCCTCGCCGTCCGGAAGGCGGCGGTCGAGCACCACGAGGTCCGGATTCATCGTCAACCGCTCGAGGCCCTCCGCCAGCGTCCCGGCGCCGCTGACGCGATAGCCCTCGCGCCCGAGTCGATCCAGCAGGCCCTCGCGAATGGGCCGCTCGTCTTCCACGATCAGGATGCGGGTCATGCGATCGTCTCCGGTACCGGTTGCAGGCGAAGCCGGAAGCGGCTCCCCGGCTCGCCATCCTCGCATGTCAGCTCTCCGTCCATGGCGCGGGCGAGCTCGCGCGACAGCGCCAGGCCGATCCCGGCGCCCGGCCGGTGGCCCGCGTCGGCGCCGCGCCGGAAGCGCTCGAAGATGAGCGCGCGCTCCGCCACGGGCACGCCGGGCCCGTCGTCCCGCACCTCGATGTCGTCGCGCACGCGCACCTCGATGTGCGGGCCCCCGTACTTGAGCGCATTCTGCAGCAGGTTGTGCAGGATCCGGGCGAGCGAGGTGGCGTCCGCGAGTGCGCTGGCCGGCTGCGCGTCGAGGTGGATCTCCGCGCCTTGCCGCGCGGCGACCGGGCGCCAGGAGTCCACGACCGCTCGCGCGGCGCGCACAAGATCGGTGGGTTCGATCTCCAGCACGCGTGCGCCGCGCTCGAGCGCGGTGAAGTCGAGCATGTCGTCGACCAGCGCGGCAAGACGAGCCCCCTCCGCTTCGACCACGCGTCCGTACTCGGAGCGCTTCGGCGCGGGGAGATCGGTTTCGCCGAGCATCTCGGCGTGCAGGCGAATGCTCGTCAGCGGCGTACGGAGTTCGTGGGACACGTTGGCCATGAACGCATCCCGAAGCTGTCGCGCCGCCTGCTCGCGCGCGAGCGCGCGGCGGACGAGCCAGAGCCCGAACACGAACAGGACGAGCAGCATGCCGATCGCGCCCACCGTGAGCCAGCGCCGCTGCGCCGCATCGCGCTCGACGCGGGCGGCGGCGGGGTGGTGCAGCGCGATCCGCATGTCGAGCCCGTCCCCAGGGACCGAGGTCCACCAGGTTCCAACGCCCTGTTCCCGCGGGCGCGGCGCGCCGGGCCGGACGAGCTCGCGCGTCGACTCGATGCCGTGCAGGCCGGTGCTGACCGCCGGACGCGGCTCGAGCCGGCCGCGGACGAGCAGGCGCGCCCCGTGGGGGAGTGCCGCCTCGCCGGCCGGGAGGTCGGTCCGCGGTGTGGGGTCGATCGGCGGCGGATGCAGCCGCGCATGCAGCCGCGGGTCGACCGTCGCCGCGCGCGCGCGGGCGAGCACCGCCGCTGCGTCGTCCGCCGTCGGCGCCCCCTGTGCGGTGGCGTGGGCGGCGAGGAACGCCGGCCACTCCGGGAGTTCGCGCAGCGGCCGGGCGCCGGCGGGTCGACCGGCCGCGTCGACCACCTCTCCGACGAGGTGCAGGCGGCCGCCGCCGATCGTCAGCGGCGGCAGGGGACGGAAGCGCGCGCCCGCATCCTCGAACGGGAGCGACCGCGCGAGTCTCGCCGCGGCGGCCGCGATGTGGCTCGTCAGCCGGTTGGTCCCTTCGGCGAGCTCCGCCGCGGCGTCGGTCCGCACGCGGCGCAACTCCTCGTCGAGCTCGCGGCGAATCGTCGACCGCGTCTGCTGCTCGAGCGTCTCGGCGTACTGGAACCCCAGCCACGCGAGGACGAGGCCGGGCAGGACGACGAGTCCGACGAACGTAAACGTGACCGCCCGCACCAGCAGAGAGTCGCGCGGCGGCGCGCCGTTCATGTCATCGGGTTGTTAGATCCGTCGTGTCCCGGATCGGGACGATCGTCTCGGAACGCGACCCGCCGCGTGTGAAGATGCACTTGACGATGGACGTGCGCCCGTTTCCTCCGATCATCCGGACGGACGCAGCATGCGGCAGATTCGGGCATACGGTTTCACGGTGGTGGAGGTCATGATCGCCACCTCGATCCTCGCGATCGCCGCGCTTGGCTTCGCGGCGGCGGTGCCCAGCAGCTACAAGCTCTCCGAGGACACGAAGGCCGAGGCGCGCATCCATCGAGCGCTCTCCTCCATCTCCGCCGCCCTCGAGGCGACGCCGTTTGCCGAGGCGGCGGTGCAATGGCACATGCGCGGCTTCGACGTCCCGGGGCTGACGCCGCAGAAGGGCGATGCCGACGCGTTGCCGGGCGAGATCGAATTCGCACCGGCACCCGGCAACATCCCGAACTGCTACCGGATCACGATTCGCGTCCGGTGGATGGACACCAACGGCTCGCACGTCACGGAAGAGGTCCGCATCCTCTCCAACGTGCGCGACGACCCGGGCGATCCCGTGGAGCTGGATGCGATCCAGGAGTTCCACGGCGCCGGGAACGGCTATTTCCCGAATCGTGAGTACTTCTACCGCTAAGACGAACGATGCGAAGCGCCCAATCCCCGCAGCGTGGCATGGCCATGGTGGCCGTCGTGCTCTTCTCGCTCACGCTGCTCGCGTTGGCCGGTTCCATGCTCACCTCGGCCGTTGCGGTCGACTCGCACGGCCGCACGCTCAATGCCGCCCGGCGCGCCGAGATGGCCGCGGAGTCGGGCGTGCACATGGTGCTGGCCCGCTTCGCGATGTCGGATAGCGAAAAGGACGCGATGCTGGCCGCCGGCGTCGTGACCGGCACGCTCGCGGGCGATGAGGACAGCAGCCGCGCCGTGCGCTACTCGGTCGTGGTCTCGTCGGGCGCCAGTGACGGCCAGGACAACGACCTGGACGGCTCGATCGACGAATCGGACGAGTCGGAAGCGATCGAGATCGCGAGCACCGGCACCGCGGACAACGTGTCGCGCACGGTCCTCGTCACGGCGATGCGGGGCGTGACGGTGTTCTCCGCGAACGCCGCCGTCTATTTCGCCGATCCCAACAGCGAGATCGAGTTCGACGAGTCGCGGGCCTACTTCTCCGGGATCGACGAGGATCTCAGCGGAAACCCGACCGGGCTGCTGGTCCCCGGGATCGGCGTGGCGGGCGATCCCACGCGCATTCGCAACAACTGGCCGTCGAGCAAGCTCGACGACGTCGTGGGGCTCGGCGGCACCGCCTCGATCTACGAGGTCGATCCGCTGGGCTCGATCGACCACATCCTCGATCGGGCGACCAGCGCGCCCAACCTCGACGTCGACGAGACCAGCGTCACGCTGCCGGGCATCGTCTACGTCCGCTCCGGAAACGAGATCGAGATCGACGAGGGCACCGTCCGCGGCGCCGGCGTGCTGATCATCGACGGCGAGCTGGAGATCGACGAGGGCCGGCTCTACTGGGACGGGCTGGTGATCGTGCGCAACAGCGACGAGTTCGAGGTCGATGAAGGCCGCCTCGAGGTCAACGGGGCGCTCGTCTTCATGAACCGCATGGACGAGCTCGAGTTCGACGAGGCGCGCATCAACGTGCAGTACAACCAGGCGATGCTCAACCGCGTGGTGACCCCGGTGCCGACCGGCTACTACCTGCTGAACTGGCGCAACGGCGTCAACCCGTAGGAATCGGCTCGCATCGAGGCGTCGGAACCGGTCCGGGGTGCCGCATTTGATGCGCCCCGGCGTCCCTCGTCCCGCTTCGATACCAAGCGCCCTGTCCCGCGAGCAAGTTTGGAAATACCGCCTGCACGGCGCGGAATACGGGATAGGTTTCGTGCGGACAGGCAGTCGTTTGCTCAGGGCAAAACCGTCGAAAGGCGGTGACGCAAAGCCAAGGGCCTAACCCGCTTCACGGGGAAGCGGCAGGGTAGCCGGTTACCAGACGGTGTGACTCCCACACGGGATCGCGCCGTTTCGCTCGTGAGAGCGAGGTGTCGCGTGGCGTGGGACCACACATGCCCAGGTTTTTTGGGGAAAACCCGGCATGGCACCGAGCAACAGACACCACTCTCGACACACTTCCCGGCGGGCCCGCGCGACAACGCGAGGATTCACCGTCCTCGAGGTCAGCCTCGCGGTCGGCATCCTCGCCACGATCGTCGGGACAACCGCGATCGGCATCGCGGCCGACACGCGCGTCGAGCGCGTGCTCACGCAGGGGCTCGGCCCGCAGATGACCGCACAGGACGCGCTTCAGCGCATCCGCGCCGAGTTGCGGGTCGCCTCCATCGCGGGCGAGGACGTGAACGGCAACGGCACGCTCGAGCCCGAGGAGGATCTGAACGACGACGGCAGGCTGACGGCGGACTGGAGCCTCGCGGACGAGGTTGCCGACCAGCCGAGCCTCACGTTCAACCGCCGCCAGGACAAGATCGACGCGAACGGCGAGGTCACCGCGCTCGGTCGCGTCAGCGCGCCGATCTCCTACCGGCTGGAGAGCAACAAGCTCGTGCGGACGGACGCCGGCGAAGCGTCGGTGATCGCCCGCAACGTGTCGAGCCTGCGCTTCTCGCGATCGGGCAAGCTCGTCACGATCACGATCGACGTCGGGAGCGGACCCGACGCGCAGACGCTCACGACCCGCGTGTGGGTGAGGAACTAGCGATGCATCGCCGGGACGAAGGCTTCACCGTTGAGGACATGATGCCGCTCGAGTCCATTCTCGCGGAGATGGACGAGCTCGGCGCGGAGATGGCGCAGAAGGAGGTGCTGAAGCGCCGCATCCTGCGCAAGGCGCAGAAGAAGTCCACGACGCGGTTCGACAAGGCGGAGCTGCTGCCGTTGGGCCTTATCGGCGTCGTCGCGATCGTGTTCGGCGTCCTGCTGTTCCAGCAGGGTGGCGAAGCCGAAGAGGAGGCGCGCCCGTCGCGCGTCAACGCGAAGCTGAGCGCGATCGCGGAGCTTTCGGACGACGAGGATCTGCGCGAGATCGAGCGTTGGTCGATGGAGCAGGTGGCGATGGGCTCCTTTGCCCGCGTCTCCTTCTCGGCGCCCGCCGATCGCGCCCGCGCGGTCGCCGCCTTCAAGGCGCAGAAGCTCCAAACTTCCGAGGACCTGCTTCTCGAGGTCCAGTCCAACCGCCAGGGCCTGCGCGGCCCGGCGGCCTATCTGCTCGCTTCGCTGGGCGACGACGAGGAGCAGAACGTCGTGGCCCGCGTCTTCCTTTCGTCGAAGGACAAGCCGGGCGGGCTGCTGGCGCTTGCCGCCGCCGAACTGCGCGACCCCGACCTGGCGGAGGCGATTACGCCGCTCTACCGTTCGGAGGATCCGATCGAGCGCGAAGCCGCCGCCATGGCGCTGCGCGACCACCCGGAGCCCGCCGCCGACGTGCTGCTCCGCCTGTACGCCGATCCGGACCGCCGAGTCCGCCGGGCGGCCGCGCGCACGCTGGCGGAGCTCGAGGGCATGTTGAAGTCGGCCGCGTTCCACGCGGCGGTGGACGAAGCGCTCTCGTCCGAGTCCGAGGCCAAGCGAATGGCCGCCCTCAGCCTCTGCTACCAGATGCGTTCGCTCGAGGCGACCGACATGCTGGCGCAGGCCATGCTCGACGAGTCCGCCGCGGTTCGCGCCAAGGCGCTCGACTGTCTCGCCCGGCTCGGCGGCCCGACGGCGCGCTCCGCCATGCTGAACATCGTCTGGGAAGGCACGCCCTTCGAGCGACTGCGTGCGCTGGAAGGGCTCGAGCGCGTCGGCCTCGACGACATGGCCGCCACGTCGCTCACGCGCGCCGAGCACGAGCTCGACGACAGGCGCCTCACCGCCGGCATCGCGCGACTGCTCGTGCTCTCGAACGACACGCGCGGCATCAAGCTGGCGATCCGACTGCACGCCGATGCGGATCTGCGCGACGGCGCCGACCGCGCCGTTTGGGAGCAGGCGCGCACCATCCTCGAAGCGGTCTCCGCCCAGAGCCGTCCGCGCGACGACGAGTCCTACCACTGGTGGTGGCGCCGCGTGGAGTCGAACTACGAGTTCCCGTCCCGCATGCGGATCGACTCGTAGGCCGCTTCACCGAAATAGGTCAGTCGTTTCGGCGGCGCTTCGATTTGGCGCGGGTCAAAAT
>JBCDBY010000256.1:0-6657 GCA_039182715.1 Planctomycetota bacterium | reverse complement strand
CGCCTACGGCAAGGGCGCCAGCTACCTGAGCGACGACCCGACGGCGTGCATCAACTGCCACGTCATGCAGGAGCACTACGACTCCTGGCTGAACTCCAGTCACAAGGCGGTGGCTGGCTGCAACGACTGTCACCTCAAGCAGGACTTCGTCGGCAAGTGGATCTCCAAGGGCGACAACGGCCTCTTCCACTCCATCGCCTTCACCACCGGCAACTATCCGGATCCCATCCAGATCAAGCCGCGCAACAAGCAGATCGCGCAGGAAGCGTGCCTGCATTGCCACGAGGATTTCGTCCACGCGCTGCTGCCCGAGGAGCGCGGCCGCGACATGCTCCAGTGCGTCCACTGCCACCGGGCGGTCGGCCACGCGCTTCGCTAGGAGAGATATGATCGAGAACCAGTCCAACGCCGGCACCAAGCGCGCGCTGCTCTTTGGCGCCGTCGTCGTGACGACCTTCATCGTCGTCTTCGTGCTCGTCCGCATGTTCGAGAACAAGCAGGCGGCGCGTACGCCGTTCATTCGCGTCGCCGATGTCAACGAGATGTCGGTCGACCCGGAGCCGTGGGGCGACAACTGGCCCGACCATTACGACGGCTGGAAGTCGACCGCCGGCGACACGTTCTACGGCGGTTCCAGCGCGATGCCGGCCAGCAAGCTGGAGAAGCAGCCGTGGCTGAAGCGGCTCTACGCCGGTTACGCCTTCTCGATCGATTACCGCAAGGCGCGTGGCCACGCCTACATGCTCTACGACCAGGGCGTGACCCAGCGCATCACCAAGCGCCCGCAAGCCGGCGCTTGCCTGCATTGCCATGCGTCGACCAACGTGCTCTACCGCACGGCCGGCCTCGAGGCGATGGGGGAGACGGTGGACGAGTCCGCGCTGAGCGACGATTTCAACTGGCCCGCCGTGATGCGCGGCTTCCATGAGCTGAGTCGCAAGCCCTACTTCGAGGTGCTGCAGATGCTGCGCGCGGTGCCCGACGGCACGGCCGACGGCCAGGAGCCGGTCTTCCCGCAGCCTCCCGACGGCGGCTTCACCGGTGAGATGGCCGGCAAGAAGCTGCCGGAGGGCCACGAGGCGATCGGCAACGCGCACCCGGTGACCTGCATCGACTGCCACCAGCCCGACTCGATGAAGATCCGCGTGACGCGGCCCGGATTCGTCCTCGGTATCCAGGATCTCGCCAAGAGCGACGCGCCGGTCCCGCACCTGCCGAGCATCGAGCGCTGGCGCCGCGGCAGCCGCAAGGAGCCCTACGATCCGAACAAGGACGCGACGCGCCAGGAGATGCGCAGCTATGTCTGCGCGCAGTGCCACGTCGAGTACTACTGCGCCAACAAGATGTCGCTCATGTTCCCGTGGGGCAAGGGCCTGCGCGCCGAGGACCTCGAGGCGGTCTTCGAGGACACCAAGTTCCCCGACGACGGCGAGCCGTTCTTCGACTACAAGCACGGCGAGACCGGCGCGAAGGTCTACAAGGTGCAGCACCCGGAGTTCGAGCTCTGGAGCCAGGGCACGCACGCCAAGGCGGGCGTGAGCTGCGCGGACTGCCACATGCCCTACGAGCGCAAGGGTGCGCTCAAGATCAGCAGCCACCACGTGCGCAGCCCGATGGAGAACGTGAACGCGGCGTGCCAGACCTGCCACCACGTCTCCGAGGCGGACCTCAAGAAGCGCGTGAAGACGATCCAGACGAAGACGGTCGAGATGACCGAGCGTGCGGCGGTCGCGATGACCGACATGCTCGACGCGATCATGGAGGCGAAGGCCTCGGGCGTGACCGACGAGCAGCTCAAGGAGGTCTTCCGCCTGCAGCGCAAGTCGATGTGGCGTCTCGACTACATCTCGAGCGAGAACTCGAAGGGCTTCCACGCCGACCAGGAGGCGATGCGCATCCTCGGCGAGTCGATCGACTACAGCCGCAAGGCGCAGGCGCTGGCGATTCGCCTGCGTGCGCCGAAGGCGCCGAGCACCAGCGGCCTGACGACCACGCCGATCCAGGGCGTGACGGAAGGCGACGCCCCGTCGAAGAAGTGACGGGTTCGCCGTCGCCCGCCGGAAGCGGGCGACGGCGAAGCGCCGGTCAGCTCACCTTCAGCATGCCGGACATCTCGAGCGCGCCGTAGATGCCCTGCATCGCCTGTTCGGACGCGGCGTTGACGCCTTCGATCGCCGGGCCCATGCCCATCTCGTCGACGACGGTCCGGAACGGCCGCTCGCCGCGCGGCGTCGCCACGAGCTTCGCGACGGCGTCGGCGACGCCCTGCGGATCGGGGGCCTTCTCCGCCATGGCGCCCGCGAAACCCTCCATGAGGCCCTGCGGGGCGTGCTGGAAGTCGCCGTAGGTGCTGGCACGATCCAGGTCGGACGGGCTCAGCGTCGCTTCGTGGAAGCTGGTCGGGTAGGCGCCCGGCTGCACGATCACCGACTCGATCCCGGAGCCGGAGAGCTCGACGCGGTAGTTCGCGGCGAGCGCTTCGAGCGCGTGCTTGGACGCGTTGTAGGGACCGAGGAACGGCAGCACGAACTGGCCGAGCAGACTGGAGATGTGCACGAGCAGGCCGGAGCCCTGTGCGCGCATCTCGCGCAGCACCGCGCGGTTGACGCGCTGCACGCCGAAGACGTTGATGTCGAAAACGCGCTGCCAGTCCTCGGCGGTGAACGTCTCCTGCAGGCCGAGCACGCCGGCACCCGCGTTGTTGACCACGACGGTGAGGCCGCCGGTCTTCTCCTGCGCGTCCTCGATGCCGGCGGTGACGCTCGCTTCGTCGGTCACGTCGATCTCCACGACGAGTGCGCCCGCTTCGCGCAGCGCGTTCGCCTTCTCGGCGTTGCGTCCGTTCGCGTCGCGCAGCGAGCCGACCACGGTGTGGCCCTTCTGGATGAGCGTATGGGTAATGAGCGAACCGAAGCCGCCGCTGGCGCCGGTCACGAGAATCTTCTGGGACATGGGTCTCTCCTTGTTCCCATCGACTCTACCCTCCGCCGCGCATCGCACCGGCGAGTTGCTCGATGCGACCGCGCAGGACGATCCTCGCCTTCCATTCCTTCGGAATTCCCGCTGCCCCGTAATGGGCACCGGCGATCTGGCCGCAGACGGCGGCGGTGGTGTCGGCATCCCCGCCCAGGTTCGATGCGGCCAGCACGGCGTCGCGGTAGCTGTCGGTGCGATGGAAACACCAAAGCGCCGCCTCGAGCGTGTGCACGACGTAGCCGCTGCTTTCGATTCCGGAAACGTCCTTGTCGCGGTACGAGCCCGCGGCGATCGCTTCGATGGCGGGCGCGAGATCGTCGGGCGGCGGCGTCGCGAGCACGCGCTCCTTCGACGCGCCCTCCAGCGCCGTGAGCAGGACGGCGGCGAAGTAGCGGCAGGCGTCGACTGCCTCGGTCGCGCCGTGCGTCGTCTTCGAACTGAGCGCGGCGTACCGCAGGGCGAGCTCCCGGTCGGGGTCGTACCACAGCACGACCGGCGCGAGCCGCATGAGCGATCCGTTGCCGGCGCTGCGCGGGTGGGTCGAGCCGCTGTACGGTTCTCCGCCGTCGCGAAATCGCCCCAGCGCGCCCGCGACCGTGTTGCCGATGTCGAAGCAGCGTCCCGTCGACGAGAGGTAGCCCTCGTCGCGCCAGCGGCAATAGCGCTCCATCTGATCGTGCGCCTGGAAACCGCCGTGGATCGCGAGGCTCTCGGCGAGGCAGAGCGCCATCGACGTGTCGTCGGTCCATTCGCCCGGCTGCAGGCCGAACGGGCCGCCGCCCAACATGTCGGTCAGCGGTTCGAACGTCCCGCGTTCGCGGAACTCGAGTGTGGTGCCCACGGCGTCGCCGCACGCGAGCCCCAGGAGAGCTCCCTCGTACCTTTCCATTCCGCCACCCATTGCAACCGTTCGCCTCGTAGACTGCAACCATGTGGAGCGGACGGAACGTCGTCGTTTTCATCCTCGTCAGCATCGTGGCGCTGCAGCTGATCGGCATGTACGTGCTCTATCAGGGCCAGATGTCGAAGCGGGCGCAAAAGCGGTCCGGACCCCCGCAGCGGGAGCGGGTCGAGACGCTCGAGCGCGCCGGCGCCACCGCCGGGACCGACGGCGAGGAGCCGGCCGCATCGGAAAAGTCGGAGCAGAAGGAACCAATCGCGGTCATTCACGGCCACGTGACGGGCTCCGACGGCAAGCCGCTCGAAGGGGCGGTCACGGCCTACCTCGACGTGCCGGGACAGAAGCCCCGCTACGTCAGCGTGACGCCCGAGGGCTGGTACGCGTTCGCGGGCGTTCGTCCGGGTCCCTGCGTCGTGCGCGTGCTTGGGCGTGAGTACGACGAAACGAAGGCGACTCTCGAGATCGCGCCCGGTACGACGCGCCACGACGTCGTGCTGCGCCGCGGCATGACCATTCGCATCAAGTTCGTGAACTCGGAGGGCGAGCCGCGCGGACAGCAGGGGTTCACGTTCACGGGCCCGATCGCCGTCGCGACGCGCGACCCCGTCGAACGGTTGCCGATGACCGAACTGCGCTCCCACAACCGATTCGGCTTGGGGGACTTCCAGGCGGGATTCGCTCGTCGGGGGCCGAAGTTGCCGCCGGGCGTGGTGGGTGAGCTTCGAGTGAAGGCGGAGCCGCCCTTCCATGTCAGCGCGGTCTACATGCATCACGTCCTCTCGACCCAGGCCGTGACCGCTCCCGTCGAGGAACTCACGTTCGTGATCGATCAGGCCGATCTCGACGCGCTGGCCGCGACCGTCAAGATGAGGGTCATGGATGCCGAAACCGGCGAGCCGATCAAGGGCCGCGTCGGCATTGGCGACCGGCAGTCGAGTAACCGGGGCGTCCCCATCGGCGAGGATGGAAGCGTCGTGTATCCCGACGTCCCGCCGGGACTCAAGCACCTCACGGTCTTCGCGGCCGGGTACGAGTTCGTCAACACGTTCGTCCGCGTCGCCGAGGGGGAGGTCGATCTGGGGACGTTGCGGCTGCACAAGGCGGGTACGGTCGAAGGAAAGGTGCTCCGGCCGGACGGGAAGCCGACATCGGTGCGGCTCCTCGTACGGCAACTCGATCGCATGAAGTTCCCGCAGCCTCTTCGTCACGGCATGGTGATGCAAAGCGATACCGAGGGCACGTTCAAGATCCATCAGCCCGGTCGTGGCCGCTATCTCGTGTTGGCGGACGACGACAAGTACGCGCGCGTCGCGACGGTGCTCGATGCGGCGGGCGGAAAGGTGAACGACGTCGTGATCCGCCTTACGGAGGGCGTGCCCGCGCAGTTCGAGTTCACCTACACGGGCAAGCGCCCCTACCTGATGACCGTCCGCGACGCGGAGGGCACGCCGCTCTTCACCTACACCGTGCGCGGCACCTGGCCCCGCACCGTCCGTCTCGTCCCGGGCACCTACGAACTCGAGTATTCCGAGGACGGCGAGGTCCTGGCGCGCGAAGAGCTGGTCGTCGGGAGTGGGGGCGTGAAGAAGGTCGTGGAACGCTAGGAATCCGTCTGGAGGCCATGCGCCTGTCGCGGCTCGTAGCCCGCGATCCCAGCAAACCCGACCTGGTCCAGGCGATCAGGACGCGTAGTACAAAAACGCCCCGATGCCGCCGAACTCCGCCAGCTTCGCCGCCGCGTCGCCGTAGACGAACTCGATCTCCGCGTTGCCGAGCGTGGCTTCGATGAGCAGCGGATCGAACTCGTCCGACGGGACGGGGTAGGGGAGCACCAGCGTGCGTACGCGGCCTTCCTGGAGCGCGGTCTCGACGCCCTGCCGTTCGACGACCGCGCGGCCCTTGGCGTGGAATTGCTCCAGCAGGTTGCGTACCACGGCGCGATCGTTCTCCAGTTCGACCTCGTTCGCGATGGCGGTGACGCGCTCGGCGACCTCGCCATCGGTGATGCGCGCGTCCATCGCCTCCATCGCCACGACGAGGTTCGCGATGCTGGGATGCAGCGCGTTCTTCACGGCGTGCGCCTGTTTGAGGTTGCCGCCGAAAACGATGCGGCGGAAGTCGCTGTCCGTCCGGAAGTGATCCTCGATCTCCTGCGCGATCTCGCGCGTCTGCTTGCGTTCGGTGGCCAGCTCGCGCCGCTCTCGCGCGAGGTTCTTCTCCCCTCGCTCCGGCCCCGGACCGCTGCCTTCGACGCTGTGCGCCCCGACCGTCCGCGAAAGGAAGACCTCGTGCAGATCCGCGCCCGCCCCGCCGAACACGACGGTGAGGTACTTCTCGTACATGTCGAGCGCGAAGAGCAGGTGCTTGAGCTGCGGCGTGCCCCAGTAGATGCGCGTCGGCAGCGACACGGGCAGGTCGATCACGAGATAGTCCTCGAGATCGGTGAAGAGCACGACCGAACGTCCTTCCGGCCTGCGATGGCGCAGGTGCTGCGTGAGGTACTCCTCGACCGCCGCCCACTTCTCCAGCGACGCGCGCCGCTTCAGCTCTTCCTCGGGCAGCGCGTCGCGGATCTTCTTGCGTTCGTTGCCGAGCTCGATGAGCCACGCCGGCCGCTCCTTGCGGTTGTCCGGGTTGGTCGGGTCGATGTCGACGTAGACCGTCAGGATGGGCGTCTTGCGGTAGTCGTGCGCCTCCACGTACGCGCGGAAGCTCGAGAGGATTTCCTGGACCTTCGCCTGCATGCGGCCCAGCCTACCGCAACGCCGCGGGGGCGGGGG
>JBCDBY010000255.1:0-6676 GCA_039182715.1 Planctomycetota bacterium | reverse complement strand
CGCGACCTTGTCCGTCGACTCCTTCTCCCAGTAGTCCATGAGAGCCCGAATGAGCCCATCGCGGTCTTCGAAGTGCCAGTAGAGGCTGCCGGTCGTCGCGTTCATCCGAGCGGCGAGCTGATGCACGCGAATCCGCTCCACGCCGACATCGACCACCATCGCGAGCGCGGCCTCCAGCCAGTCGGCGCGACTCAATCGCTTGTTCGTTGCTCGCTTCGCCATCGTTTCGCCCCTAGGTACTGTTTGAGAAGTCTAGCGTCGGCCCGAGGACGAGCCCAGAGTGGATTCTGGCAAAGCCCAGCGAAGTCGCGGCTCCGCCGATGTGGTTCGTTTCCACTTCAAGGAGCCGCGACGCAGCTGGGCATCCGTCGATGCGGCAGCATCGACGGCAGGAACACCGTCGCCCCCGCGGGGGCGCGACGAAGGAGCTCCCCCGCAGCCGGCCAAGCCAGCTAGGCTTCTCAAACAGTGCCTAGCTGTAGCACGGTTCCCCGAAGCGTGCGATGAGATGCATGCCCCGTTGGGATCGGGAGAGAAGGACCGCGGTAGACTGTCTCGAGCAACCCATGCAGTTCTGGACACTGGATGAAATCGAACGACACGCGATGGCCGACCACGAGGTCGGCGAGGAGATCTCGCCGGGCGTCACAATCACGCGACGACGGATCCTCCAGGTCGGGCTGGCGGGAGCAGCCGGCGTTCTCGCCACCGGATGCGCCGCGCCCCGACCGCAGCCGAAGGCAGCCGACCCGTCCCTGACGATCGACCAACTCGTCGCGCAACTGCGGCCGCAGGCGAAGCGGATGATCGCCTCGGACCAGCCCGACGAGACGTCCTACCTCGCGGCGGTCTCCGCACTGCTCGCTCGCTACGAGCCGGAGGAACCGTGGTCGATGCGGAAGCCCGGCCCGTCCGGCTACGCCATGAACACCGCCGCGTGGATGCCGCCGCTGGTCGTGTTCGACATCCACATGCGCCCGGGCGCGAAGATCCATTTGCATGACCACCGCCACTACAACGGCGCGCTGCTCTGCACGGAGGGCTCGATCCGCTGCCGCAACTTCGACATCGTCCAGCCCGACGGGAAGCCGCTCGACATCGCCGGCGGCGAGGTGCCGACGGGCGAGGACTTCCTGATCCGCCAGAACAAGGACACGACCCTCGCGCGCGGACAGCTTTCCACGCTCTCCCGCGACCGGGACAACATCCACCACGTGGAAGCGGGACCCGACGGCTGCAAGCTCGCGGACGTGTTCACCTACTTCCGTCGCGATGCGCGGTCCTACGGACTCGAGTGGGACGAGAAGCCGCTCGACCGGAACGGCGATACCTACCGCGTCGCCTGGAAGTCCTGAGGCCGCGTCCCACGCCGCTCTCGCATTCAGCGGGCCGCTGACCCGCGCGACCAAGTCTCCAACAACTCGAGCGCGCTCTTCGTTCCGATCTTCGCGGTCAGATCCACACCACTCTTGTTCTTCACGTAGCGACGAAGAGCGTCGAGAGAACTTACCTCGCCACGTTCGATCTGCCGGACGACGTCGACGACGAGGTGAGGGCGCTTGCGATCGACTTCGGTCCATCGCGCCAGCACGACGGCCCGCGCGAGGTTGGATTCGGCCTGCCCGTCGCGGACGAGCTTCAGGATGTCGACGCTCTTTCCGGCACCGCGCAATGCCTCCTGAAGCCGCTTCCGTTCCTTCTCCGCCACATCGGGCGCGAAGATCATCGCGTAGCCGCAGCCGGCCAGCTCGGAAAGACCGTAGCTCACCACCTTCAGCGTCGGATCGCGCTGGATATCCAGGCCGCCGCGCATGCCCGGCTTGCTTCCGAGCGTGGTGAGCATCCCGGTGCTTGCCATGACCCAGCCGTTCGACTTGCCTTCGCCCGAGCCGCTCGAAGGCGCACGGCAACCGAAGCGTCCCGCCAGGTAACCCATCACGCGGTACGCCTCCGGACTCTCGACGACCGGTCCGGTCGACTCGGCCTCATTCGCAGCTCCGCCTGGGCCATAGGCCTTGATCCAATCCACTTCGAGCCGGAAATCACCGGCCAGCTTGTCGTAGATGATGAACCCGATCGTTCCGATCTGGGCGCGATCAAGCGGCTTCGCGTTGCGGCCGCGAATGACCTCTCCGAAGAACGTGGGCTTGAACGCGGAGAAGGGCAGACGAACCGTCGTCCATTCGTCAGACCGCTCGGTCTTGAACTTCGCGCGATACGCGATCGACATGCCTCGGCCCATCTTGCGCGGGAGTATGTCGGCTTGATAGGTACGACCGTCCGCTCGGTAGCGAATCAGGATCCCTTCGGCTTCGCCGAGATCCCAGTCGCGCTGATTCGTCCGGATCGACGAGAACCCGCCGCCGTCCGTCACGGTCGTGCCGCTGAAGATCAGCGACTTTCCGTCGAACTTCGGTCCTCCGCTTGACCGACCGCCCATCACGTTGTCGTTCACCGTGATCCATTCGCGTCCCGCGTTGCGATCGTCGAAGTCGAGGAGCATGCGACCTTCCGCTTGCGCGAAGAGCCGCCCCTCGAAGGTCAGCAACAGGAAGAACATGTACGTCGTCAGCTTTTGGTCGAGCATCGCGCGGCCTCCTCGATCCAAACTTCGCTGCGACCGATGCCGTGGATGCAGGTACGGCCGAAGTGACTCGTTCGCGTCGCACACGTCCAGCCGACCGGAATCGAGTGCGTGATCGCGGTGCAACCCCTGGACGAACGATCTCGACGTTTCTCGTGCCGCGGACGCACACGCACGCCCCGACCTTGACGCATCCGGAAGACGAGCGAGGACGTAGGCATCGTGTGAAGTCGGCGACGCTTGCGAGGCAAGCGCGCGTCGACCGTCCGCAACGCAATCACATCACGAGAGGAAAGCAGCATGAACTCCCCTTCCACCCACCCCCGCTTCTCAACGTCTCGATTCGTTTCGCGCCGGATCCCTCGCACGCGAACGGCCGTCATCGTCGCGCTCGCAGCGATCCTGTTCCATGCGCCGTTCACGCACGCCGCCGATCCCGAGGAAGCCAATACGGTCGGTCGCATCATCGGCCAGCGACCCGAGCTCTCCGCGTTTCTCCAGGTTCTGGAGAAGGCGGAGCTGGGCTCGGCACTCGCGGAACGAACCAATCTCAACTTCACCGTGTTCGCACCCAGCAACGCGGCGTTCGCCTCCTTGCCCGCGGGCGCGGTCGACACGCTGCTCGATCCGCGCAACGACGACCGGCTCGAGGAAGTGTTCAACTACCACGTGCTCGGACAGGCCGAACCTCCGTTCGAGCTCGAAAAGTTCACCACCCTGCAGATGCGCAGTGGGCAGTGGCTTTCGATCGACTATCGACGCAAGACCATCGGCGGCGCGCGGTTCACCGGAGAGGTGATTCCCTGCTCCAACGGCGTCATCTACGTCATCGATCAGGTTCTCTCCCCGACGACGGACGACCTGTTCCAGGCGCTGCAAAAGGACGGTCGATTCACGCTGTTTACCAAGGCGATCACCGCCAGCCGTCAGGGCAAGCTCTTCCAGAACGTGCACGACAACTACACGGTCTTCGCGCCGACAGACGCCGCGTTCGCGAAGCTGCCGGCCGCGCTCGTCGCTTCGCTGTTCCGTCCGGAGAACGACGAGCGGCTCGAGGACATCATCAAGCACCACATCTCCGCGAAGGTCTTCAGCGCCGGAAGATCGGCCGGCGGCACTCGCCTCGGCGTGCCCGACATCACGCCCGTCAGCGCCTTCGGCCAACAGCTGAACTTCGCCGTCGCGAGCGGCGGAGCGACGATCGACGGCGTCAAGATCCTCGAGACCGACGCGCCGACGGCAAACGGCCTCATCCACGTCGTGGACTCG
Source organism: Planctomycetota bacterium (assembly GCA_039182715.1). Taxonomy (GTDB): domain Bacteria; phylum Planctomycetota; class PLA2; order PLA2; family PLA2; genus JBCDBY01. The sequence continues at coordinate 2,823 of JBCDBY010000255.1, read as the reverse complement.
GTGATTCTTCCCGCCGAGCGGAGCACACTCGAGATCCTGGAGGCGGACCCCCGCATGTCCCGGCTGGTCGGATTGCTCGAGGCGAGCGGCCTGAACCTCGCGCTTGCCGATGCTTCGCGATTTACCATCTTCGCACCGACCAACGAGGCCTGGGACGAGGCGCGCTACAAGCAGCTGATCGAGAATCCGACGGGTGCCAATCGTGAGGCGATCTTCGCCATCCTTGCTCGCCACGTGATTACCGGAAAGCATGTCAGCGAGAATCCCATCCCTTACGAGAAGCTGCGGACCATTCACGGCGCGCCGATCTATCTCACGGTCGACGACGGGAAGACACGCATCCAGGGCATCGAGGTCGTGGAGGCGGACAAGGAGGCCTTCAATGGGCTGGTCAACGTGATCACGCGGGTCATTCCGGACCCGATGGAACTCCCCGAGAAGGATCTGACCAAGATCGACGGCATCAAGTTCGCACAGAAGGCCCTCGCCGACGCGTCGAGGCTCTACGACGAGCGCCGCTACGAGGCGTCCTGGCGCCTATACGCGCGTCTGGGCTACGAGCTGGCCGACAAGTACGGCCGATTCTTCCGCGCCAAGGACCTGATCAAGGTGATCGCTCTGTCCAGCGATCCGGTCTCGGAGTTTGCGGACAACGCGTGGGCGTCACGCAACGCCTTTCGCCGGGCGCTGCGCCAGCTGGAGGGCCGCGACGACGACATCGAGGACATCCTCCAGGTCAATGGAGACAGCAGCTCCGGATTCGGACGCTAGCCTGCATCCTTCATGAGCCCGCGGGTTCGGGCCGGTCCCGATCGCCGATCTCGGTCGTTCCTTCCGGGTCATCCCTCGTCGCGGTGACTTCCGCCACGGCTTGCTCGGGATTCCTCGATCTCGACGATCCGTCCTCGACCAAAAGGGCGTCCGGCGCAAGCCGGGCGCTCTTCCTGCTACCGAGCGGGCGCGGCGGCGACGCGGCCGTCGAGCTGCATGCGCAGGATCGTGTCGCGTCGTCTGGGGTTCTCGGCGAGGCGGGCGGGGTCGGTCCAGACGACCACCCGATCGACTTGGACGGCCGCCGCGCGATCAAGTTCGGGAATCTCACGCGCCAGCAGTTCGACGCATCCGCGCACCAGACGTTCGTCCTGGGTGCGTGCGATGCGGTACTTCACGTGGCTCCAGCGCGAGTAGTGGAACCGCCGGGCAACGGGCGCGTCGTCGAACTCGATGAGGACGCCCTCGCGGTCGTAGTAGCGGACCTCGATCTCCAGCTTCTGCGGGCTGCCCGCATGCGCGAACGTGGGGTAGACGGCGAACGGCCAGCTATCCACGGCAAGCAGGCCGCACACCCCGTTGCAGAACAGCAGGACCGCGCCCACGGCGAACGCGGGGCGGCGCGTGTGCGGAATCGCCTCGCCGGTCGCGCGCGGCGCCCAGTTGATGAACGAGACGTAGCAACTCGTCAGGCCGACGAACCAGATGTTGAGCGTGAGCCCGGTGAGCGTGTGGAACCCAAGCCCCATCGCCACGGCAATCCAGCGCGTGCGCGGGAAGAGCACGAGGAAGATGAACGAGAGTTCGAAGGCGAGCGTCCCGATGCCGCCCAGCATGAGCAGCCAGCGATGTTCGTCCACGCGGACGATCGGGCGAAAGCCGCTGTCCCCGTACCAGACCGAGTGCATCAGGAACTTCAGGTTGGTACCGCCGAACCACTCCGGCCCGGAGAGCCACAGCTTCCAGAGGCCGGGGAAGAAGTAGCACATGCCCAGCAGCAGCCACGTGATGCGCAGCGGCAGCGCGTAGCAGCGGGCGGGACCGGCGCGTGTCCCGCGGCGCCATGCGTCGATGCTGAGCGCATCCCCGGACGGCGAAGCGGCGATCAGCGCCGCGAACCAGAAGAGATGGTGGAAGTGGTTGAGCTTGCCGAACAGCTGCTGGAGCCCGAAGACGTAGAGCCCCGTCACGGTGGCAATGATCGTGGCGGTGCGCGTGAAGAAGCCGAGGACCGAGGCGATACAGGCGCCGATGCAGATCATCTGCATGGCGTTCACGAACCCGGGGTTCCAGGGGACGATCGACCAGATCGGGCTCCAGCCCTTCGGCATCACGCGCAACGACTCCGGCACGCGCGCAAACCACTCCGCGCGGTAGTCGATCTGCAGATAGAGCAGCATCCCGAAGACCACGATGCGGAAGACGGCGAGATTGACCGGGGCCGTCGACTCCCGGAAGTAGGAGCGCAGGACGGCCGCGGCGTCGCGCCGCTTCCAGACGAGCAAAGCGATCGCGGCCGCGACGATCACGAGGATCGTGACTTGATCGGGACGCACACCGGAATATCGGCCCGCGCCCACCGGCCGCTTGAATCGCCGGCCTCAGACTCACTCGCCGGGGGCGGATTTCCTCCTCCGGGAGATGCCGGAGGTCCGCGGGGCTCCATCCCCCGCGACGGGCGGCTGCTATCGAGCGCTGCGTTCCGCCTGCTCGAACCAGCGAATGACCTGCTGGCGATAGGCCTCGCCGTACTTGGCGACGAACTCCTGGGTGGTCCTGTCCGATCCACTCTGGAGCGCGGCGATGCGTGTTCGGGCGTAGTCCGGCGTGAGCTTGATCCCGCAGCGCTCGGTGAGCGCGCGGCGCCATTCGTCGTAGCTTCCGAAGTAGAAGTCGGTGGTGTCAGCCATGGGACGCGATCTCCCGGGGTTTCCTTCTTCGGATATCTAACACGTCGGCCCTGCGTCTCGTAGGTCTAGGCACGCACGAAGTCCTCCGGCCACGGATCGGGGAACGTACCACCCGATTGCCAGTGCGTGATCTCCTCCTCGG
>JBCDBY010000254.1:0-6691 GCA_039182715.1 Planctomycetota bacterium | reverse complement strand
GTAGTCGCCCGCCTTGAGGCCGGCCAGCTTGAAGCGGCCGAGCGCGTCCGTGCTGGTCCAGCGCCACGTCCGCTGCGGCGTGTTCTTGGGGCCCTGCGCGTTGATCCAGGCGCCCGGCACCGGCACGCCGTTGTGGTCGACAAAGACGCCCTCGATCGACTCGCCGGCGAAGCTGAGGATGACGCCGTCAATGCGCTGGCCCTCCTCGCCCTTCACCTGCTTGCCGGTCCAGCCGTAGGTCTGGTCCCAGACGCTGAGCCACAAGCTGCCGGGAATCGCGCCCTTGAGCACGAACTTGCCCTTCTCGTCCGAGTACCAGCTCGGCTGCTCGCTCCAGATGAAGTAGTGGGCGTACTTGTAGCCCTTCGCCTGGAACCCCCAGCGCTGCAGCTGCACGCGGATGTTGGGGATGGGCTGATCCTGGGTATCGCGCACCTCGCCCTCGACCGTGACGCCTTCGCGCAGGCGCACGCGCAGGTCACCGCTGCGCTTCACGCCGAGCTGGATCTTGATCTTCTCCGACTCGCCGGGCGCATGGTCCTTGTCGAACGCCGCCACGCCGACCTCGCCGGGCAGCACGTTCTCGAAGCGGAACTTGCCCGCCTCGTCGGTCTCGGTGCGATTGCGCCAGCGGCCGGAGCCGCCGCCCTGGGGCTGATGGCCGTGCTCGTACTTGAAGCGGTGCAGGTAGACGCGTGCGCCGGCGACCGGCTGGTCGAGACGGTTGACGACGATGCCTTCGAGCACCTCCGACTTGTTGAGCTGGAACTCGAGCGCGCCGGTGCCGTCGCTTTGCCGCTGCTGCGGGAGATAGCCCTCCGCGCGCACGGTGAACATGCGGTTGGGCGCGGTATCGACCTGCTCGAGCTTGAAGGCGCCGTTCTCGTCCGATTCGGCGCTCTCGTGGTAGCTCTCCCACCCCTCGGCGATGATCGCCTTGGGAATCGGCTGCAGCGTCTGCGCGTCGACCACCTTGCCCGCCAGCACCGCGCCCTTGTCGAGCGCGAAGTCGATCTTCTGCTCGACGCGGTTCTTGAGGATGAGGTTGTTGCGCTCGGCGCGCCGATGCCCCTCCGCCACGACCATGACCCGATGGCCGCTCCACATGTTCACGGTCGGCGGCACCGGGGCGAGCAGGTACTTGCCCTCGTCATCGGTGGTCGTGTCCATCCAGAACGACCAGTCGGTCACGATCACGCGCGCGTTCGCGACCGGCTGACCGGACTCGACGTCGGTGATCTTGCCGGAGACGCGGGCGCCCTCGGACAGCACCAGCTCGACGAAGGCACCGGGCGCCTTGCCGTTGGCGTAGCCGACGCCGACGTCCTTCTTGATGGCAAGCACCCAGTGCTCGCGGCGGCCGACCGGACCGAGCACGAAGCTGCCGTCCTCCTCGCTGCGAACCTTGCTCACCACCACGATGTCGCGTGGATAGCTGTCGTGGTCCTTGAAGGCGGCCAGAACGGTCGCTTCGGGCACCGGCTTGCCGTCGGGATCGACGACGCGACCGCGAATCGCCTTTTCGCGCGGCAGCGTCTTGTCGCCGTAGGGCGGCAGCTCCTCGACCTTCTCCTCGGGCGCGGCGGCTTCCTTGGCCGGCTCATCGGATTTTTCGGGACGATCGTCGCGCTTGATCGGAAAGAGCGATGGGCTGCCCGCGCCGGCGAACTGGACGTTGCGATCGCGTCGCAGCGTCGGCCCCGCTACCTCCGGCAGCAGGTAATTCATGATCAGGAAGACCAGGGCGCCGAGCAGTAGCCCAACACCCCAGAATCCCCGGTTTCTCCGGACCGGCGATCCCATCAGTGCCCCACTTTGGAACGATGCTACCTGCCGTTTGGATCACTCCTCGTCAAAAACGATTGCGTACCTAGCGACGTGCAGTATTCGTCTAACTGGAATAACCGAATACGCATGCCTCCCGCGCAAAGCGGGGGGCTCCGAAAAATCCCCACAAGGATAGCCCTATCCATCCCGATGCCTGCCGGCCGCCAGGGTGCCCCCCTGGCGGCCACTTTTTTGGGGCTGGGGGCCGAGAACTGGGGGCCGGGAGCTGGGGGCCGGGGGCTGCATCGCTTCCGCGATCTCGTACGCTCAGCGAATGAGCGTGACCCTCGACAAAATCGCGTCGCTTTCCAAGCGGCGTGGGTTCGTCTTCCAGGCCAGCGAGATCTACGGGGGCTTCGAGTCCACGTGGGACTACGGGCCGCTCGGCGTGGAGCTGAAGCGGCGCATCGCGGATGCCTGGTGGCGCGACACGGTGCTGGCGCGCGAGGACGTGGTCGGCATCGATTCGGCCATCTTGCAGGCGCCCCGCGTCTGGGAGGTTTCGGGCCACGTGGGCGGCTTCAACGACCCGATGGTCGACTGCAAGTTCTGCAAGGGCCGCTTCCGCGAGGACAAGCTCGACCAGACCGCCTGCCCCAAGAAGCCGTCGAAGACGGTCGGGCAGCACGGCGACTGCGATCTGACCGAGGCGCGCCAGTTCAACCTGATGTTCAAGACGCAGGTCGGACCGGTCGAGGACACGGCGGCGATCAGCTACCTGCGGCCGGAGACGGCGCAGGGCATCTTCACGAACTTCCTCAACGTCATGCAGTCGATGCGGCTCAAGCTGCCGTTCGGCATCGCGCAGATCGGCAAGGCGTTCCGCAACGAGATCGTGACGGGCAACTTCATCTTCCGCACGCGCGAGTTCGAGCAGATGGAGATGGAGTACTTCTGCCGCCCCGAGGACGCGGCGGAGACCCACCGCTACTGGATCGACCAGCGCATGGCGTGGTACCGCTCCATCGGCGTGCGCGACGACAACCTGCGGTTGCGCCCCCACGACGCGGATGAACTGGCGCACTACGCCGCCGGCTGCTCCGACGTGGAATACAAGTACCCGTGGGGCTGGGACGAGCTCGAGGGCATTGCGAACCGGACCGACTACGACGTGAACAAGCACGCCGAAGCGACCGGCAAGAAGATGCAGTGGCAGGACCCGCAGACCAACGAGTGGATCACGCCGCACGTCATCGAGCCGGCCAGCGGTCTCACGCGCATCGTGCTCGTCGCGCTGCTCGACGCCTACGAGGAGGAGCAGCTCGAGAGCGGCGACAGCCGCACCGTCATGCGCTTCAGCCCGCGCATCGCGCCCATCACCTGCGCCATCTTCCCGTTGGTGAAGAAGGAAGGCATGCCGGAGAAGGCGCGCAAGATCGTCGAGCGCTACCTCGACGAGTTCCCCGTCTTCTACGACGTGGCCGGCGCCATCGGCCGCCGCTATCGCCGCCAGGACGAGGTCGGCACGCCCTTCTGCGCCACGGTGGACGGCCAGACGATGGAAGACGACACCGTCACCGTCCGCGAACGCGACTCGATGGAGCAGACGCGCGTGAAGATCGAGGAGCTCGGCAACTTTATCCGCGCGAAGTCCCGCGCCGACTAGCCCCGCCTCCGACGCGTACGCAGTACACGTCGGTGGCGCTGTAGGCCCCTTGTTTTCAGCTAGTTGGGGCGGTCGGCTGCGCCATCGGGGTGCGCACTCCACGCCACGGCAACTTCGGGGGCGCTCGTCGTGCCGGTGACCGGGAGACCGGCCTGCCGGAGAACGTCGGCGACGTCGACGAGCTCCTCGTCGGTCGCGGCGTAGTGGCAGACGATCAGCCGGCGGGTGAACGGCGCGAGCCGCTGCACGTTCGCGACGCGATCGGCGACGGGGACGTACTCGACGTTCGTGCGCAGGTAGTCGTAAAGCCGCGTCGGCGCCCAGTCCCATACGTTGGCAACCGCGAAGTTCTGCGCGCACCCGGGATGGCGGTCGCGCGCCGCCGCGATCAGCTCGGGCACGAAGTCGATGCCGTGCGGCACGAGCGCAAGACCGGACCACTCCTGCAGGCTTTCGAGCAGCAGACCGTTCGCACACCCGACATCGAGATAGTCGCCGGGTCCGTCCAGCGCATCGACGAGGCAGCGCCGCTTGAGCGCCCAGCGTCCCGCGCCCGTGGAGCGACCCGACATGCGGTACGGATCACGCGGCTCGGCCAGATAGAACTCGGCGATACGGCGACGGAGATCCTCGAACCACGCGTCGCGACTCACTTCGGCATCTCGATGAACTGCTCACCGGGCTTGACGTCGAACCGGGCGGCCCGCCACTTGCCCGACCGGTAGTGCACGAGCAGTTCGACCTCCCCCACCGGCAAGGTGATCTGCACCGGGTTCAACCGGATCGCGCCGGGCGCGTAGACGCGCAGTGCCGCGGTGCTGTCGGGAAGCAGCACGTAGATGCCCTCGAGGATGCCCTCGAGTGCCATTCTCACCTGGCCCGCGTCCGGTATGCGGATGCGCAAGTCGCCGCCCGTCTGCTCGATCGTCGCGGCGTACAACGCGTGGCCGGGGTGCTGCGCGACGAGAAGCGGGCGGCGGGCGGTCGTGTCGCGCAGCTCGAAGCGGCCGCGCGGGTCGGACAGCGTCTCGACCTCGTGTTCGTCCATGAGGTCGTAGACCTCGCGGCTGCCTCCACCCTCCAACTCGAGCCGCCGCAGCCGCACGTTCACGGTCCAGAGCTTCACGCCCGCAAGCGGACGACCTTCACCGTCGACGACCTCGCCCGCGTACCGGCCCGCCGCCTCCAGATCGATCGAGCCGAGGTCGAGGACCTGCAGATCCTGGAGCGTCGTGGTCGGAGGACGGTGCAGCCGGAATCCCTCGGCGCGGATCTCCAGCGGCATCGGACCGTAGCGCCAACCCAGCAGTTCCACGTAGCCCGCCGCGTCGGAAAGCACGCGACTCGGCATCGAATAGAGATCGAGCCGACCGGCGAGCGCCGGCTGCCACGCGCGCACCTCCGCGAACGGAATCGGGTGGCCGCGCGCATCCTGGAGCCGGAATCGCAGACCGGCCCCCCCCTGCAGGTAGGCCGTCCACTCGCGCCGCTTGCCCTCCACCGGCAACAGGTCGCCGTGTCGCAGCCAGTTCCCCTCCGGATGCACGGTGACGCGCGCCTCGCGCTTCGGGCGCACCCAGAAGCGCGCGGTGCCGTCCGGGGCCGACGCGCGCTGCTTCGGCACCGCCTTGCCGTAGACCGGATCCTCGATCTCGATGACGCTCGGCGTGGCCGGCTCGGTGCGCACGATGAGTTCCGACGCATCGCTCAACCCGAGCCGGACGGTGCGCTCGCGACCGTTGCCGATGGGCGCGATGCGATGCAGCGGCAGGAAGCGGCCCGAGGCTCCCAGGGCCGACGCGATCTCCAGCGCCTTGCCGGCCGGTACCGTGATTTCGCCCTCGCCGTCGTCCAGCACGAACGCGCCGAACCACGCGGCCTCCGGCGCATCGACCACCAGCCAGAGCGGATCCTCCAGCGGCTCGGTGCGCACGCGCAGCGTGGCGCTCGGCGCCTGGCGGAGCGGGCGCATGCGCACGACGTGCTCGAGCACGGCGCCATCGAGATCGAACTCCTCGTCGCCGTAGCCGGGCGCACTGATGCGCAGGGACAGCGGCGTGCGCGGCAGCGTGATCGTGTACTCGCCGCGCCGGGGGCCCATGCGCAGCGGGAACACGCGCGAGCTGCGCGTATGGTCCGGGCCGTACCAGCGCTCGTCCGCGAGCGAGACTTCGGCCTCGAGTCCCCACACGCCCCGGCGGCGCATGGAGTCCCACACCTTGAGCGTCACCTCGCGCGCGGGCCAGAGCACCGCTTCGGCGCGCCCCTCGATGGGCGCGTCCAGGAAGACGGGGAGATGGCCGGCCGCGCGCGCCACCACGAATCCCGAGGCGCGCGTGGCGGCGAGCAGTCGAACCGCGCCGTCGCTCGCATCGGTCGCGCTCGGCTCGAACTCCTCGGAGACCGCGGCTGCAACCGTCGCGCCCTCGACCGGGTTCCCGGCCGGGTCGCGCACGCGCACCTCGACGAGTCGCCCGGTCTCCATATGCAGCACCAGCCGGTCCGGCACGCGAAAGCCGCGAAACACGCGCGGCGCCAGAGCCTCGCCCTCGACGAGCACGACGAGTTCCTGCCCCATGGGAAGACCCGCGATGGAGAACTCGCCTTCGCCGTCGCTGCGCGTCTCGCCGTAGACCTCGCCCTCCGAGGCGACCACCACGCGCGCGCCGCTCCAGGGATCGCCGTCGGGCGAAACCACAATGCCGTAGACCTCGGTCGCGGACCGCATCGCGAAGGTCTCGGTCGGCCGCGCGATCGTGACCGCGTAGCGTCCCCGCGGATCGACTGCGCGCAGCCGCAGCCGCTTCGGGTCGATCGTGGTGACCGGCCGCCAATCGAGCGACCACGCGCCGTCGTCGCCGGTGCGCCCCTGCGCCACCGTCACGCTGCCTTCGCGCAGCTCCACCTCGATACCGGCGAGCGGCCCGCTGTCGCCCGTCACGACGCCGCGCCAGGTGCTGGACGGACCGCGATCGGGCCGGAGCGGATCCTCGCCCTGCGTCTCCGCCGTGAAATGCGCCCACACGAAGATGGCGGTCAGGGCGAACAGCCCGCACACCACCACCAGCTGCGGGAGGCGGCTAGTCACTCGATTCGGTTTCGACCTCGACAAGCTTCTCGCCCTTATCGACGGTCGCCCCGGCAGCCACGAAGACGGATCGCACCGTGCCGGCCTGGTCGGCGCGAATCTCGTTCTGCATCTTCATCGCTTCGAGGATAAGCAGAGGTTGGCCCTTTGCCACCGCGTCGCCGGCCGCG
>JBCDBY010000253.1:0-6706 GCA_039182715.1 Planctomycetota bacterium | reverse complement strand
GCTTGGGCGGTCACGGTCCCCAGCTCGGACATGATCGGGGTCAACTCTGATCCGGCCTTTGCGAGCCCCTCCGGCGTCGACTCGTAGTGGAAGTCCGTGATCGGCTGCACGATGGCAGCAGCGCGCGCATACAGCCGTACGCAGGCCTCGACGGCCTCGTAGGCCTCGTAGACGTAGGCGGGCGGCTGACGGGGTTCTGAGTCCATCCCCGTAATGTCGCCCCGGGCGGGGACGTTCATCCGATTTCCCCGGCGACCCGCCGCGCCAAGCCCTGGTCGCGCTCGACATACACCTCGGTGACGGCGGGCGATTGATGGCCGAGCACGACTCGCGAGGCCTCCATGCCGTAGGCGCGCTGAATCGCGGTCGCAGCGTTGTGACGTAGGCGGTGGGGCTGCCACACCGGCACCTCAGCCTTCTCGCACGCGCGCCGGATCGCTCGCCGGTACGACGGCGTCGAGTAACGCTCCTTCGGTGCGCGCTTCGGGTGCTTCCGCGGCTTCCGGTTCGCCTGAGAGGGCGTGACTTTGGACTTTCGGGCGAGTCGCTGACGGGCTCGCCTGGCCTTCTCGGCCTCGCGCGGATCGAACAGGTACACGGTGGGGGCTCGATTCTCCAAGTACGGCGCGAGGATCGCTTGCGCCCGCGGCCCGAGGGGAATCATCCGGTCGTGGCCGTGGTGCTCCGTCTTGTGGTGCTCTGGGGTGTAGGTCCAGATGGGTTCCTCGGTCGTGACATCGCAGGGGCGCATCAGTACGACCTCGCCGGGCCGCATCCCGGTGATCAGCTGAAGGTCGATCATGGTGGCCACCTGGGCCGAAACGTGGGCGCGGACCGCGTCGATGTGCGCTTGCTCGACGGGTAGCACGCGCTTGCTCTCCGGTGCCCTCGTGCGAGCACGTTGGAGCGATCGGACGCTTGTGAGAGCGTGGTAGACGCTCCCCGGAACCCGCTCCCGCTCTGCTCCCCAGGCGAACATGCGACGCACGCGCCCAACGGCTTTGTTGACCGTGTACCGCTTCCATCCCTTCTCAACCATCTTCTCGCGGCAGGCGATGAGCGCTTGCGGTCCAAACGCCGCCACATCCACGTCGCCGTACAGGTCCAGTACCGGCCTGAGAGCTGCGCGGATTGCGGCCTGCTCGCTCGTGGGCTTGCCGTTCTTGACGTAGTGGCGCTCGACGTAGCTCCAGTAGTCGGCCATCAGCTCGGCAACGCTGAGGGCCACGTGGCCGCCGTGGTGCGTCGGGACGCGACCGTCGTTGGCGAACAGCTCCGCGAGAAAGCGACGGTAGGCTTGGTCGGTCTCGGGCGCTCCCCATTCGCCGAGGTAGTACTGCTTGCCAGCAACCTCGACGCGGGCGCGGCCGGATGCCTTGTGGTGCTGGAGGTTGGGGACGTGGACGCGGCTGTTCATGGCGGACTCCTTTCCGATCTGCCCAGGGGGCCGGTAATTACCGGACCCCCCGGAACGGAACGAGCCGCTCTGCCGCGTGGGCAGGTAGGGCGATTGCCCTTCAGCTACTGCCTTATTAAATGGTCGGGGTGAGAAGATTCGAACTTCCGACCTCTTGACCCCCAGTCAAGCGCGCTAACCAGGCTGCGCTACACCCCGGTCGAATGGCGCAGTGTATCCGGTGGGGGCGGGGTGTCCAACTACCCGGGGTGCTGGCGTTCCAGGATGGTGTAGATCTTGCGGAAGCGTTCGATGGCGCGGCGTTTCGCCTTCTGCGCGGCTTCCGGGGAGATGCCGAGACGCTGCGCCATGTCGGCGGTGGGGACGTCGCGGCTGATCATGCGCACCAGCTCGCGGTCGCGCGGAGGGAGGCCGTCGATCGCCCGCGACGCGAGGTCGAGTTCTTCTCGTTGGCTCGCGTGCGTGATGGGGCCGGGGCCCTCGTCGGCGGGCATGCGCACGAGGCCGTTGTGCGAGCTCGTGTCCACGCCGAAGGTGATGCGCATCATCGGTCCCGCATCGCGTTTCGCGGCGCCCCAGTGTTCGATGCGCCGCTGCAGGTACTGCCGCGCGATCTGCAGCATCCATCCGACGAACTGTCGCTCGCCCTGGTAGTCGAACTGCTCCTGGTGCGCGATCGCGTGCAGGTGCACGCCCTGCGCGAGGTCCTCGGGCGACTCGTGCTGGCGAATGCCGCGTGCCTTGCGTGCGAAGTAGCCGACCAACCGGAACCGGTGCCGCGCGAGCAGCTCCGCCATGTCCTCCCTTGCCAACGCTACTTCGCCTCCGGCCGCCAGATGAGGCGAATACCGAACGTGTGGCTGCGCGTGTCGGGCTTGTAGCCGTTGCCACCCCACGCCTTGAAGAGCTGCGCTTCGGCGAAGCCCCACGAGCTGCCGCCCAGCCGCTTCAGGCCGCGCTCCTCGTCGAACCAGTCGTCGATCCATTCCGCCACGCTGCCGGTCATGTCGTACACGCCGAACAGCGACTGGTCGATCGGGTAGCGCATGCCGGGCTCGGGCGCCGCGCGCGGCCGCGCGTAGCAGGACTTCGCCCAGCGCGGCCGCCACACGCGCCCGAACACGTAGTCGCGCTGCATGCTCGCCAGCGCCGCGTAGACCCACTCGCTGCGGTCCGGCACGGCATAGCCCGGCCCCTTCCAGCGCACATACTCCTCGACATCCTCGTAGCTCACGCCGAGCGCCGGCCAGTCGATGCGCCAGTCCTCCTCGATCGTGTAGCGGCCGTGAGCATCGCGGGGCCAGTTGATCGGGTGGTCGGTCGCGCGCAGAAACGCGAGGAACTCCGCGCAGGTCACCTCGCGCTCCATGATCCAGAAGGGCTTCTTGTACGGAACGTAGACGAAGCCGTCGGGGCCGGGCGTGGGCAGGTCGAGCCGGCCGTCCCAGGCGCCACCCGGTTTCATCACGATGCCGTAGCTGAGATCGGCGTGGTCGGGGTGACGCAGCAGGACGCGGTACTCGCCCGGCTCCAGCTCGCGCGCGGATAACGGCGTGACGCCGATCGGCTCGGCGGCGAGCAGCGGCGTCGCCGTCGTGCGCAACGTGGCGCCGCGCGGCAGCACCAGATCGATCTCGCGTCCGCGTCGCCAGACGCGCGCCGGCAGATCGCCCTCCTCGGCCACGTCGACGACGCGGGCGACGGGTACCTGCGCCGGCTCGGCCGTGCGCGTCCCGTGCGTCGTCCTGAACGTGTGCGGTTCGTCCCGCTTCAGCTCCTCGAATGCCGCGATGGATTCGAGGCCCTCCAGTCGCGCGCCGCGCGGCAGGCCGTCGAACGCGCGCGCGAGCAGCAGACTTCCGCGCACCGGATGACCGGCCACGGTGAGGATGAGGTCGCCGCGTTCGAGGGGCGCCTTCGGCTCGACCACACGCAGCGCCCAGCCGCCGTGCTGGAGCCACGCCGGAGGCTCGCCGTCGACCGGCACCGGCACGAAGCGCCGCTCGCGCGTCTTGCCGAAGGTGTGCAGCTCGCGCTCGCGGAAGAGGAAGACCTGCGCGCCCGGCGGGTTCGATTGCAGCGTGAAGCGCGCCGACTCCCGGCGCCCGCGCGTCAGCGAGCCGGACGGATCGTGCCGGCTCACGAGGTCGCGAAAGAGCTCGGCCGCCACGTGATCGTCCCGCTCGATCGACTCCTCGACGCGCTCGAGGTAGAGGCGGGCGCGAATCTCGTCCGTGCCCCGAAGCGTCGGGTCGAGCTTCTCGGCGCTGCGCAGGAGCTCCAGCGCTTCGTAGAAGAGCGACTGCTGCTCGTGCAGGTAGTCGTCGACCTGCGCGGAGAGCTCGTCGAGTTCGTCGACGCGTTCGGCCGGCAGGTAGCGGTCCTGCGAGCGCTCCACGAGGTAGCCGTGCCGCTGGATGAGTTCGCGGTGCTTCGCGCGCAGGTCGCGGTAGCGATCGAGGTGCGCCTGCGCCGCGGCGAAGTGGCGCTGCGCGTCCTCCCGGCGCTGCTGCGCAGACGCGTGGGCGATCCACAGGGTGAGGCCGACGGCGACGATGGCGAGCGAAGCGGCAACGCCAAGACCGGCGGCGACCGCCGGCTTGCGGCGCGCCCAGGCGCGCAGTCGCGCCCACGGCCCCGGCCGCTTCGCGCGGACTCGCTGGTGCTCGCGCGCACGGCGCAGATCGTCGGCCAGCTCGCCCGCGCTCGCGTAGCGCTCCGAGGGGCGCTTTGCCATCGCCTTCATGGCGATCGTCTCGACGTCGACCGGCAGCGCAGGGTCGTACTTGCGCGGCGGGACGGGGTCTTCGCGCAGGATGCGCTGGAAGATCTCCTCGAGCGACTTGCCCTCGAACGGCAATTGCCCGGTGAGGCACTCGTACATCGACGCGCCGAGGCCGTACACGTCGGTGCGGCCGTCCACGTGACGATCGCTTCGATCGAACTGCTCCGGCGCGGCATAGGACGGCGAGCCCGCGAAGGTCTGCGTCAGCCGCGAACCGTCCCCGTCGGCGAGATGCGCCATGCCGAAGTCGCACAGCACGGCGCGGTCGTCCGGCGTGATGAGGATGTTGGACGGCTTCACGTCGCGGTGCACGATGCCTTCCGCGTGCGCCGCCTGGAGCGCGCGCGCGCACTGTTCCATCCAGGTGAGCGTGCGGTCGAGCGCGGGGCGGCCGCGGCGGAACACCTCGCGCAGCGTGCGGCCGGGCACCAGCTCCATCGCGATGAAGTGGACGTCGTTCTCCTCGCCAAGCTCATGGACACGGACGACGTGGGGGTGCGAGAGCCGCGCGATGATTTGCGCCTCGCGCCGGAAGCGCAGCATGGCGGAGCGCGAAGCGGCCAGCTCCGGGCGCAGCAGCTTGAGCGCAACGAGTCGGCTTAGCGAGGCCTGCTCGGCGAGATAGATCGAGCCCATGCCGCCGCGGCCGATCCGGCGCAGCAGTCGATAGCCGGCGATCTCCTCGAAGGGCAGCGCGTCGTCGGTCTCGGCGTCGTTCAACACGCCGAAGAGCGTCTCGATGCGCTGGCGGGCGGCCGTCTCGATGCCGGGGTGGCGGCCGAAGAACGACGTCGGCTCCTCGGGCTCGCCCATCAGCGAGGCATCGAGGTACTGGTCGTAGAGCGCCTCCCCGTCCGGGCTCATCGACGAGCCCGGGGCAGACATGTCGCCGCCGTCAAAGCGCACGCACGCGAGGATAGGAAAAATTGGGGGGCTTCAGGGGGCGCATGCGCCCCCCGTTGCCATTCCCGCCCTACCTATTCTCTGGCTTTTCAGCCCCTCAGCAGTGCCCCTACCGGTCCGGGCCAACCGAAGCAGCAGGCTCCGCCCATGAGCGGGAACCCTCCCCACACCTTGGAAAGCGGAACCGAACAGGGACCGGACAGGAAAAATCCGGATTTCTGGTTTCCGGCCGTGGGGAGGGCAGCGTTGAGGAAACCTAGAATCCGAATCGATGGCCCGCGCGCTCCTGTTCCTGCTGCTTCTGACCGCCTCCGTGCAGGCCGATCAACGGCTGGGGGCGCTGATCCGCGCGTATCTGGGAGAGAACGAGAGCGTCACCCGTCGGGAGGAGCTGCTGGCGGAGATCCGGCGGCTGACCGGGGACGATCCGGAGCGCGTCGCGGCGGTCATCCGAGCGGGCGGGCACCGACGCTATCCGGCGGAGCCGGTCCTGCAGCGCGACGGGGCGCTGCCGGACCTCGATCCGAAGCGGCGCAATTTCCGGTACGACCGGGTCGCCGCGGCGTTCGAGGCGTCGGCCGCGCAGTTTGCGAAGCTGCGGCTCCCGTCGGGCTACGACCGTACGAAGCGCTATCCCTTGGTCGTCGACATCGGACACGAGCCGCCGGAAGGCGTCGCCGACGCCGTGCAGGTGAAGGTGCGCCCTTCGCGGCATCCGCAGGCCAACTCACAGGCGGTGGCCGCGGAGCGGCTCGTCCTCGGCACCATCGCGCACGTGATGAGCCTGGTGCCCATCGATCCGGACCGGGTCTTCCTGCGTGGGCGGGGTGAGGGGCCGAGGAACGCGAAGCGCGCCTACAACGTGTTGGCTTCCTACATCGCGTTTCAGAATCCCGACCGGTTCGCCGGCGTGTTCACCGGTGAGGCCCTCTGGGAGTCTGCGCCGGTGCAGGGTGTGCACGGCGAGTTGTTCAGCGTGTTTGCGTTGCGCCCCTCGAACGGCGCCGCCGAGCTCCAGCGAGCCATGCGCGAGCTCGGTCGATTCTCGCGCCGCCACGTGATGCTCCGCAAACCGGACGGCGGGCTGGAGCTGCGCGCCTACAGGGAGCGGGGGCTGGAGTGGGTGCGGACGAACAAGCGGTCCGAGCCGCTGCGTCGTCACATCGTGGTCGGTGTACGCCCGTATCCGGTGCGCTGCCACTGGTTGCGGCTCGTGCCCAAGACGCGGTCGCGCCGCGAGAGCGAGATCGACAAGACCTGGCACCACTGGACCCTGCCGCAGCCCGACCGGCGTGCCGCCGTGCTCCAGGCGACGCTGGACAATCGCGTGCCGAACCTCGTGCACGTCAAGGCGACGAACCTGATCGGCTTTCAGATCTTCGTCGACCCGAAGGTCTTCGACGTGACCAAGCCGATGCGCGTCTCGGTCAACGGCAAGGCGCCCACGGCGCACCTCATCACACCCGACATCGGGGTCCTGCTCGACGACTACCGCGAGCGCGCCGACCCCGGCCTGCTCTACGTCGACCGCATCAACGTCAGCGTCCGCTAAGCCCTCCCTCGGGCCCCTCCTTCGGGCCCCTCCTGACGAACCACTCTTG
>JBCDBY010000252.1:0-6734 GCA_039182715.1 Planctomycetota bacterium | reverse complement strand
CGCGGAGAACGACCCGCGGCTCCCTCGAATCACGTTCGCGACCGGCGTTCGACCGTCCTGGGCAGAGAGTGAGGAAAGGGTCAGCCGAAGGCACCCCGCGTCTCCGCGGTGCCTCCGCGTCTCCGCGCGCCATCTCCCCGCGCCTCAGCCCCCTCCGCGCCGCTCTCAGCGCCCCTCTTCGCGCCTCTACTTCTGCCCGCTGCCCTGCGCCTCGTCCTTGCGCTTCAGCTCCTCGATCTCGGCGATCGCCTCCTTCGCCTTCCGCACGTACTTGTCGATCCCGTAGTTGGCGATGACCTTGCGGTAGAGATCGGTGGCCTGGCCCCAGCGCTTCTTCTTGATCAGGTCGCGGGCGCGGCGCTCGGTGGAGCTGTAGTAGGTCGACGCGAGCCGCTCGATGTTGCCGACGCGGTTCCGGAGCTGGCCGCGCAGCCACTGCAGATCGAACTCGTCGAGCGTCGTCTCGCGCACGCGGACGAAACGTTCGAGCGTCTCGCGCGCCTCGCGGAAGTTCTCTTTCTTGCGGTACTCGTCCGCCTGCGCGCAGACCTCTTCCCAGTCGCGCTTGAGCTTGCGCATCGGGTTGCGGCGATCGACGGCCGGCTCCGGCACGTTGCCCGCGTACCACTCCGGGAAGGTCTGCGCGGCGCGCTCCTCGTTTTCCGTCCCCGCGTACTCGGTCTTGAGCTGATTCATCATCTTGAGAATCTCGTCCGGGGACGCCGAGCCGCCGCGGTCGTAGTTGGCGATCTTGCGCGACATGCGGGAGAGCAGCTGCAGCGACGCGCGCTCGCGGACCGACTTCTTCATGGCCGGCATGCGCTTCTCGAGCTCGTTGATGCGGTTGAGCACCAGCTGGTAGCCGGTCCCGCTCGCGTCGCCGTTCTCCATGAGGTAGGCGATCGCCTCCTCGTACTGGCCGTTCTCGACGTACTTCTCCGCGTTGTTGCGCACCTGCTCGTTGTGATCGTCCTCCCGCAGGCCGCTCATGACGTTGAGCACGAGGATCACGATGAGCACGACGCCCAGCACCGCGCCGCCGTAGATGACCATCTGGTCGCTGCTGCTTTTGCGGTTGTAGCGCCGCGAAGGCGGCGAGGCATCGTCGTCGTAATCGTACTCACGCGGCGGCGGAGGCGGCGCAGCGGCACCAGAGGAGCCAGCTGCGGAGCCGGCAGCGGAGCCAGCAGTCGAAACGGCGGCAGCCGGGGCGGCCGCACGGGCGCGCGCCTTGCCCTCGAGACCGAAACGCAGCTCCGTCGTGCCGATCCGAATGGTGTCTTCGTGGTGCAGCCACGCCTTGTTGGCGTAGTCGCCGTTCACGCGCGTGCCGTTGTGGCTCTCGAGGTCGATCAGCTTCCAGCCCTCGCCCTCGCGCACGATGCGGCAATGCTCCTTGCTCGCCTTGCCGTCCGCGAGCGCGACGTCGTTATGCGCGGCGCGGCCGACCTTCACCTCGTCGGAGTCGATCTGGAAGCGGCTCTCGACGCCGTTCTCGCGGATGGTCAGGCTGGGCACTAGTCCTCGCTCTCGTAGTCGTAGGGGTCGCGGTCATCGGACCCTTGCTCTTCGTCGTCCTCGCCCTCGATCGTGTCACCGGGGGCGGGCCCCTCGTTGCCGGGTCCCGGGGTCGTCGGACCCTTGCCGCGGAACTGGGGCGCGCGGCCGAAGTTCTGCGTCATGTAGCGCCCGTAGTGGCCGGTGCCCATCTCGGTCCAGGCGGCGGTCAGCAGGTTGCGGTGATGGCCGCTGGAGTGGCACCAGCGCTCGTGCGCCGACTTCGGGTCGCTCGTGCCCATCACGCAGTTCTCGGACGAGCCGAACTGGTAGCCGACCAGCCGCATGCGGTCGAAGGGCGTCTTGCGGCCCGGCGTCGGGCTGAAGTGGCCGAAGTAGCCGAGCCGGCTCATCTCCTCGCAGTGGTCGCGGGAGCTCTTGACGAGCAGCGCAACGATGCGCACCGGCCAGCGGCCGAACATCATGCGGTACTCGTTGGTCACGCGCACCTGCTCCCGCTCGACCGACGTGATGTCCCCGGAGACGGTCGTGTTCCACTCCATCACCTCGACGGAGTAGGAAAGCAGCTCGCGCTCGTCGCCGGTGCGGTAGAGCGTCCGAATATCGAACTTCTTGCCGAAGTAGGAGCGCAGGAAGTTGATGTCGTCGACCTTCTCCTCGACGTCGACGAAGCGCTTCTTGAGCTCGCGCACCGCCTCGTCGAACGCCTTGAGCGAGCGCTTCATGGAGTCGGACGCCTTCACCTTGACGGTGCTCCGGTCCTCCCACAGCTCGCGCACCTTCTCGACGCGCGCATCGACCTCCATCTGGACCGGCGCGTACTCGTTCATGCGGTCGCGGTACGGGTAGAAGTACTTCTTCTCGTCGAAGATGAGCTGCAGCGCGTGGTTGCGCCGCTCGTCGAGTTCGTTCTTCTTCGCGATCAGCTTGTCGAGCTTCTTGAGCGCGTTGTCGGCGAGGATCGCCGTGTGCGCCTTGGCCAGCTGCTCCTTGTACTGCGCGATGAGCGCCTCTTCCTGGCGCTTGACGAACTCCGCGCGCGCCAGCAGCTCGCCGCCGTGGACGACGTAGCCGCCCTCGGGAATCGTCTCCTTGCGCACCACCTCGGCGAGGTAGCGGTCGGTCGCCGGGTCGGTGCGACCGTCGGCGTAGACGAGCGCGAGCGCCTCGAGGCGCTCCTCCTCGCCGCCGATGGCGTGTGCCGCCACTGCGAGACCGACGCCGCCGCCCTCGCGCGCGAGCAGGGCGAGGTGCAGCTTGGGCGGCACCTCGGTCCAGGGCCAGACGACCTCGTTGCCCTTGGTGCGCACCTGGAGGCCCGCCCCATCGCCGGCGAGAACGCGCCAGCGCTTCGCGATCTGCTTCTTCGGCGCCTTGCCGGCCGCCAGCGTCGCGAGCAGCTTCGCCTGCAGATCGGCCGCCGCCTGGACCTCGGAGGCGCGCCGCTGCAGCTCCGCGCGCGCGGCCGGGTCCGACGCCTCGGCGCCCAGCGCCTGGATGCCCTTGGCGACCGCGGCGAAATCGCGCTGCGGCAATTGCGCCAGCAGGGCGGCGAGCTGCTTGGCGGTGTCCGCCCGCACGCGCGTCGGCATGCGCGAGGGACCGCTCGTCCTCCCGCCGGCGCGCGCACGGGCGATCTCCTCGAGACGCTCGTGCAGGCTGCGCTCCACGGAGGTGCCGGCGAACCGCGGCAGGACGTCGCGCACCAGCTTCTCGGCGTGGTCGAAGTCGTGCGCGTCCTGGGCGCGCGACACGTCGTCGAGCACCTTGGTCCGCGCCGCGGAAGCCTGATGCTCGAGGTCGGTCATCGCCTGAATGATGCGATCGCGATAGTGCCGCGGAATGGGCGTCCACTCGTCGTCGCCGCGCAGGAAGAACCACATCTCGCGCGCGCGGCTGAACTGCCCCGCTTCGAGCTGCTTCCTGAACTCGCTTTCCAGCGCGCCGAAGAAGACATCGCGCTTCGCCTTGACGACGGCGCGCGCCTGCTCGACGGCGGCGCGATAGGCGGGCTTCTGCGACCGCGGCGCCTTCGCGGCGCGCGCCTCGAGCTCGGTGACGCGGTCGTAGATGGAGAGGTCGGCCGGCAGCTCCGCGAGGATCGACGCGGCCGTCGGGCCGCTCGGCTTCGGCTCCGTTCTCTCGACCGGCGCGGACGCCTTCGCCGTCGTCTTCCCGTCCGGGTTCGTCGGCGCGTCCGTCTCATTGGACCCGCCCGACTTCCAAAGGAAGAGCAGCGCCACCACGCCGGCGACGGCGAGGCTCAGGAAGAGGACCTGGTTGTTCTTCTTCGCCGGCGCACGTCGCGACGACGCGCGCGCGGGCCGCTCCCGGGGCTCGTCGTGGACGGACTCCGCGACCGGCTCCGGCTCGCTCTGGACGACGACGGCCGCCGCTTCGGCCGCGAAGAGCACCTTCGCGTCGCCCACCTCGACCACGTCCTCGGGCTCGAGCACGTGGGAGCGAATGGGCGCGCCGTTGACGCGCGTCCCGTTGCCCGACTGCAGGTCGAGCACGCGCCAGGCGCCCTTGTCGTTCTTCTCGATGACGCAGTGTTCACGACTGACCTTGACGTCCTTGAGCAGCACGTCGACGTCGTCGCCCCGGCCAAAGACGATGGGATCGTCGCCCAGGAAAACGGTGCGCTCCTCGCCACCGGTGAAGACCTTCAGAAACGGCATATCAATAGAATCTACGCACAGTATAGGAGCTTTGTACCCCTGCCCATTTTCCGGGGTTTGGGGGGGCAAAGTTGCGGGGGGGGTCCGGTGGGGGGGCGGGCCCGGGTGGGGGGGGAGGCGCGGAGCTATGTCGCGCGGAAGCGCGGAGGCATCGCGGAGGCGCGGAGAACGACTCGAGCGACCTTTGCGATCATCGCGCCCGACCTCCTTTCGCTTGCATGGAGAGATGGGGCGACGATCGATCGGAGGCCCTCCGTGTCCCCGCGGGGCCTCCGCGTCTCCGCGCGCCATCCCCCGCGCCTCCCGGCCCTCCGAGGCGCTCGCCCCTAAAGCTTCTGGAGGTTCGCGAACTCGAGGCTCAGCTCCTTGCGCCCCGCGTTGTCGAACTCCACGGTGACGCGGGTGGCGCCGCCCGCCGAGCGCACCGCGACGACGCGGCCCGTTCCGAACAGCTGGTGGCGCACGCGCTCGCCGGCGCGGAAAAGCGGCGCGTCGCTGCGATAGGCCGCCTCCTCGTCGTAGACGATGTCCTGGAACCCGTCGTCGCGACCTCCCCCGAACGGGTCGACGCCGCGGTGGTCGACCTCCAGCAGGTCGTCGGGAATCTCGTCGAGGAACCGCGAAGGAATCGACGGCGTCGGCGCACCGTAGCGCATCCGGGACGAGGCGTGCAGCAGCATGAGCTCCTTGCGCGCCCGCGTCACCGCCACGTAGAAGAGCCGCCGCTCCTCCTCCACCTCTTCCGGCGAATCGAGGCTGAGCGCGTGCGGGAAGACCTGCTCCTCCAGGCCCGTCACCGCCACGCAGGGGAACTCCAGCCCTTTCGCGCTGTGCACCGTCATCAGCGTGACCGCATCCTGCTGGTCGTCGTAGGTGTCCTGGTCGCTGACCAGCGCATTCTCCTCGAGGAAACCGTCGATGCCCCCCGCCGGCTCACGCAGCGCGTACTCCGCCGCCGCGTTGATCAGCTCGTCCACGTTGGCGATGCGATCCGCCTCGGCCAGCGCCGTGCCCTCGCCGAGGAACTTGCGGTACTCCGTCTTCGTGATGACCGTCTCGATGAACGACGCCGGGTCGGTCGGGTCGAGCGCCTCGATCTCGTCGAGCATCTGCGCGAATGCGGTCAGCGCCTTGCGCGCGCGGGCAAAGCGGGCAAGCCCCTCGCGGTCGCGCAACAGCGCGCGCGGCATGACGCCCTCGTCGATGGCGGCATCAAGCAGACGCTGCTCGGTCGTCTTGCCCAGCCCGCGCGTCGGCGTGTTGAAGATGCGCAGGAACGAAGCGATGTCGCGCGGGTTGCGCGCCACGCGCACGTACGCGAGCACGTCCTTGACCTCCTTACGCTTGTAGAACTCCACCGAGCCGACGATGCGATAGGGCACGCCCAGATCGCGCAGGCCGCGTTCGATCGTGCGCGACTGCGCGTTGACGCGGTAGAAGAGCGCGATGTCGCCCGCGCGCCGCCCCGCCTCGATCCACTGCAGCGCCTGGCGTGCCGCCGCCATCGCCTCGTCGGTCTCGTCGAGACAGCGCGCCTCCCGCACGCGTTCGCCCTCCTCGTTGGCGGTGACGAGCTCCTTCTCGTAGCGATCCCGGTTGTGGCGGATGACCGCGTTGGCGACGGCGAGGATCGACTTCGTGCTGCGGTAGTTCTGATCCAGCGTGATCACCGAGGCGCCGTCGAAATCCTTCTCGAAGTCGAGGATGTTGCGAATCGTCGCGCCGCGCCAGCGATAGATGGACTGGTCGGGATCGCCCGTCGCGCAGACGTTCTTCGCGCCGGTGGCGAGCCCCTGCAGGATGTCGTACTGGATCTTGTTGGTGTCCTGGTACTCGTCGACCAGCAGCCAGGTCCCCCGCCGCTGCAGACCCGCGCGCGCCGCGTCCACCTCCGCCAGCAGACGCCCGAGGTTGACGAGCAGGTCGTCGAAATCCATCGCATTCGCCGCCCGCATGCGCTCGTCGTACGCGACCATCACCTTGGTGATCATCTCGGCGTGGAACCCGTGGTGCTCGATGCGCCCCATGCCGTTCTTCATGCGACTCAGGTCGTTGGCCACCTCCGCCGGCCGCACTCCGTCGATCGCCTTCTCCTTCAGGATCGTCTTGATGAGGTTGTTGCGGTCCTCGGTGTCGTAGATGGTGAACTCGCGCGTGTAGCCGAGCGCTTCGCCCCACCGCCGCAGCGCGCGTGCCGCGAAGGCGTGAAAGGTGCAGACCCAGAGGTCGGCGGCGGGCACCATCGCCGCCACGCGTGCACGCATCTCGCGCGCCGCCTTGTTGGTGAAGGTGAGCGCGGTGATCTCCCACGGCGCGACCCCGTTGTGCAGCAGATGGGCGATCCGGCGGGTAATGACGCGCGTCTTCCCGGAGCCGGCGCCGGCGATGACCAGCAGCGGGCCGGGCCCGTGGGTGATGGCGCGCCGCTGCGCGTCATTGACGTCCTGGAGGATCGGGGAGTTCAACGCGGCTCGATCGTAATCGAGAGCCCCGTCCGGTCCTCGCCTTGCCCGACGACGAGCACCACGCCGCCGT
>JBCDBY010000251.1:0-6750 GCA_039182715.1 Planctomycetota bacterium | reverse complement strand
GGGCTGGGTGGCGAGGACGAAAAAGGGCTCGGGCAGCGTGTGCGTCTCCCCGAGCACGGTAACGCGCCGCTCCTGCATCGCCTCGAGCAGGGCCGACTGCGTCTTGGGCGACGCGCGGTTGATCTCGTCGGCGAGCACGAGGTGCGCGAAGAGCGGCCCTTCGCGGAAGACGAACTGTCGCGTGCCGTCCTTTTCCTCCAGCACGGGGCCGCCGGTGATGTCGCTCGGCAGCAGGTCGGGCGTGAACTGGATGCGGCGGAAGTCGAGGCCGAGCAGCTGGCCGAGCGCCTTGACCAGCTCGGTCTTGCCGAGGCCGGGCATGCCCTCGATGAGCAGGTTGCCGCGCGCCGCGAGCGCGATGACGGTCAGGTCGAGCAGCTCGTCCTGGCCGAAGAGCACCTGGCCCAGGCCCTCGCGCAG
Organism: Planctomycetota bacterium; assembly: GCA_039182715.1. GTDB lineage: Bacteria > Planctomycetota > PLA2 > PLA2 > PLA2 > JBCDBY01. The sequence continues at coordinate 6,330 of JBCDBY010000251.1, read as the reverse complement.
ACGCACGAGAAGCGCGCGGCCCGCTTCGACCTCGGACGGATTCATCAGTGCGGGCGAGTTCAAGACGCCTCTCCTACTTGGGCGCGTTCTCGGAGAAGAACTTGCGCACGACGTCGCGGTGACGCGGCGCGAGCCGGCGCTGCCACGAGGCGGCGCCCGGACCGCCCGATGCCTGGCCGCCGGCACCGCCGTCGCGCGTCGGGTTCGCCTCGGGGGCGCTGCGCGTCACGCCGGCGACTTCCCATTCGCGGGAGATCGTCTGGCCGCGCGGCAGCTTCTTCGCTTCGAACTGGCTGGTGTCGCCCTTGGTGTCGTTGCTGTTCTGCAGTGTTGCATCGCCGCGCCCGCGGTTGATGCCGCCGCGACCGGGCTGGTTGGAGGAGCGAAGACCCGACCGGGCCTCCTTGCCGGAGCCGTCTCACGTGCCTCACCCCTTGGGGTCGCCGTCTTTGCCCTGCTCGGCCTGCTGCGCGGCGACGAGGCGCTTGAGGTCTTCGAGCTGCGCGGGGTCGAGCAGCTTGCCCTCGAACGCCTCGAGCCCGGCACCGGCCTGCTCGAGTGCTTCGGCGAGCTGCGCGAGGTCGCCTTCGCTGCACGCGCCGAGGTTGCCGTCGCGTATCTTCTTCGCCAGCTCCTCGGGCAGCTCGGCGAGGGCCTGCTCGCCGCCGGCGGCGTCGAGCAACTTCTGCATCTCGCTGGACACGTCCTGCCCGTTGCGCGCGCGCTGCGCCAGCTCGGCGAGGGCGGCGCGCATGCGCTCGGACTTGTGGCGCTCGACATTCTTGAGGTGCTCGAGCTTGTTGGCGAGCGCGTCGACGTCGGACCAGTCGGCCGCGTCTTCCTGCTGGCGGATCTCCCGCAGGCGCGCCTCGAGCTCCTTCGCGGACTTCTCCTCGATGAGCTCGTCCTCGCGCGCGATCTCCAGCTGCTCCTCGAACTGCTCGAGCGCATCCTCGATGAGCGGATTGTCCGAGAGCGCCACGGCGGGCGGCGCGGGCAGCAGCAGCACGACGAGCAGCACGAGGCCCGGGACGGCCATCCGCGCCACGAGCGGCTGCAGGCGGGGGCTCGGAAGCTCGCGCTCGACGGCGGCCAGACGACGCTGGAGCTCCGGCTGCCAGGCGGCGGTGTCCGCCTCCATGCCGGTGATCAGCAGGCCGCCGAGATCCCAGCGTCGGTCGAGGTGGAGCGCGCCGGCGCCGTCGCCGAAGTCGAGGCGCAGGGCGCGCACGAGCCCGAAGAGCGGCGGAATCGCGAGACCCCAGCTCCACCAGAGGGCAGGTTCGACGGGGCGGCCGAGGAAGCGCAGCGCGAGCAGCACGACCGCCAGGCCCAGCGTGAGCACCAGGCTCGCCTCGCCGACGCCGCGTAGGAACAGGGCGCCCTGCACACGACGGCGCAACCGCGCCAGCTCCTTCTCGACCCTCATCGCCTGCATCTTACCTTTGGAACGACGCTCGCATTCGTCATTCCTCGCGCCAGTCGACGCGGACCGGCTCGGGTGAGCGGAGATCGATGTCCATGCCGCGGACTTCGAGCCCGCCAACCAATTCCACCAGCCGGTAGCGGCCGAACGGGATGCCCGAATCGACCGACCAAAAGGCACCGGTCGGACGGCGCAATCGAATGTCCCGCCACTGGTCGCGTCGCAGAATCAGGGAGGATCCGCGGCGCTTGCCCTCCCATTGCACTTCGATGCGGGCGCCCCGTTGGAGTTCGACACGCACCCGGTTCTTGGTGTGCGGTGCGATCGTGACCTGCTCGCGAAAAGGCAGTAGATCATCACGGTCTCCGATGACCTGGAGCGTGAAGACGCCGTCGGGCACGTTGCGCAGCGTGACCGTTCCGCTCTTGACCGGTAACCTGCGGGTGATGGGGATCGAACCCGGCGCCCCTTCGAGCGTGGCGGAAACGACGTCGGGCGACGCCCCGTCCGCGTAGCTCACCTGCAGCGTGACGGCGTAGGGCGGCAGCGCGCGCAGCACGACCGTCTTCTCGTAGACATCGGACGGCCCCCGGACGGCATGGAACAGGATGCGCTGGGGCAGATACCCCTCCTTCCGGCCCACCGCCTGGACCCCGAGATTGCGGTCGATGGCCACGATGACGTGGGCGCACGCCTCGTCGCCGAAGACCGTGGGGGCGTTGTCGATACGGACGCCCGGGAGCGGTTGGCCCCACTCGTCCCGCGTGTGCACGACGAGCAGGGGACCGGCGATGCCGAGCTCGAAGTTGCGCGTGCCTGCTTCGATCTCGGCCGATACGTTGTGGCTGCGGACCGACAGTTTCCCGGGTGGATGATCCGTCGTTTCGAACCGACCGTTCGCGTCGGTGCGCGTGCTTCGATTCCCAACGCGCACGCCGATGCCCGGTACCGGTCGACTCGTCTCCGCCATGACGATGCGGCCGCTCACGCGCAGCGCCGGGGGCAGCTCGAATGTCTCGACCCCGTTTCGAAGTTGGCGTGTGGACCAGAGCGTCGCGTGATCAGCGTGCCGGATTTCGAATGTCCCGGAGTCCTGGCCCGGCCGGCGGGGCGCCGTGAACTCGCCGCGTGCGTCCGTCCGCACGGTGTACTTCGAGTCGAAGAGGACTTCGGCTCCGGAAATGGGCTCGCCCGACCCCTTGCGCACGATCCGTCCGAAGACTTGCAGAGCGGCCGGCGCTTTCCCGTTCGTGGATGCGTCCGGCTGCGCAGCGGGCCGGGTTGCGGTCGTCGGATCCCTTTCCCTCGCCGTGCGTGGGGTGCCCGTTTCGAACTCGAGCCACCAAAGCACGCCGATCGACACGAACAGGGCGAAGACCAGCAGGCGGCGCACGCGAGCATTATGCCGCGACATCGACGCGGGGCGCGGTGCCGTGTTCATCGCCCGTCGCGCCCCGCATGACGCACCGCCACCGTGAGTTTTCCGGATCGAAAGGGGGCCTTCGGCATCCCAGGCATGAACAGCGCCTTAAGGCCTGAGCGGCCCCGTGGCGCGCGAACCGACAGTTTCATCGCGGAATTGGTCGATAGACAAGAATCATGGCCCCGATGTTTGTGCGCCCGATGGACCGCGAAACTTCGCGCGCGCCGGCTTCGAGCTCGCGGATCCTCTGCTTCCCGTGGCTGTACTTCGGGATCATCGTCGCCAGCTCGCTGGACGTCTGGCTGACCGGCATCCTGCTCTCGTTCGGTGCGCAGGAAGTCAACCCGCTCGCCCACGCGGTCCTGCAGGCCTACGGGTTCACCGGCATGGTGATCTTCAAGTACCTGCTGACGGGCGTGGTGATTCTCTCCTGCGAGTTCGTATCCGAGCACGATCGACGCAAGGCTCGCATGCTGGCGGTGACGCTCGTCGTCATTCATGCCCTGCCGCTGCCGTGGAGCACGGCGCTGCTCGTGCTGGCGCTCTGACGCGTCAGCCCGTGAAGTTCCCCGGCGGCGCGGTGAGGTGGCCGCCGGTCGCCGGCGTCGCGATCGCTTCGCCGGAGAGCTGGCCGCAGCCCATGCCCTCCTGCTTGCCGCCGGAGTAGCGGATCTTCACCGGGCAGTCGAGGCGGCGCAGCTTCGTCGTGAACGCCTTCACTTCCGCCCAGCTCGGTGCGCGGTAGCCGCTGCCGGTTTCGTTCCACGGGATGACGTTGAGGATCACGCGCAGCGGCGCGAGCTGCTCCTGCAGCGCGTCGACGTGATCGTCGTCCATGTTGACGCCGGGGATGGCGACGTACTGCAGCGTGATCCACGGCCAGCCGCGCGTGACCTGGAAGCGGCGCATCGCGTCGAGCAGGTCGGGAAGCGGGTTGGCGCGCGCGGCCGGGATGAGCTGTTCGCGCGTTTCCTGGATGGCGGAGTGGAGCGAGAGGTGCATCCGCCACGGCCGCTCCTCGCGCGTGTACCGCTCGATCTGCGGGATCAGCCCGACCGTCGAGATGGTGATCTTCTTGCGCGAGAGGCATGCGCCGAGATGGTGCTGCAGGTTGATCGCGGCGGTCATGACCGCGTCGTAATTGTGCAGCGGCTCGCCCTGGCCCATGAAGACGACGTCCTGCACCGGCGTCGGCTGGCGCAGCACCGACTCGGTGATCTCGCCCGGCGTCATGTGCTGCAGCAAGCCAAGTCGCCCGGTCGCACAGAAGGTGCACCTGAGCGCGCAGCCCGCCTGCGACGAGACGCAGAGGCTCGGGTTCTTGAGGTTGCGAATGCGAACCGTCTCGACCACGTCGCCGGAGCCGAGGCGGTAGAGATCCTTGCGCGTCCCGTCGTCCGCGACGCGGGTGTGCACCGGCGTCAGCAGCGGCCCGAACCGCGCGACCTCCTCGAGCGCCGCGCGCTTCGCCGACTTGAGTCGCAGGTCGTCCCAGTCCCACGCGCCGTGCCGGTGCATGGCAACCGTCAGCCTGCGCGCGTACTCCTCCGCAATGCCCGCACGCGCGAAGATCCCGAGCAGGTCGGGGATGGCAAGGTCGCGGAGGTGGGGGTGGGGCACAGGAGGAGTCTAGGAAGGCCAGGGGCTAGGGGCCAGGAGCCAAGGGCCAAGAAGTCCGAGCCCCCGGCTCCCGGCCCCCAGCCCCCGGCCTCCCCGGTAAGATCCGCCGCAGAAGGAGCCTTCCATGCCCGCGAAAAACCTGACGGAGTACCTCGCCTCCCTCCACGACGACCGCCGCAAGGCCATTCGCGCTATTCGTGCCGCCATCAACAAGGGACTTCCCAAGGGCTACAAGGAGGGCATTCAGTACGGCATGCCCGGCTGGTTCGTGCCGCACAGCATTTACCCCGACGGCTACCACTGCGACCCGAAGCAGCCGGTTCCGTTCGCGGGACTCGCCTCGCAGAAGAGCCACATCGGGATCTACCTGATGTGCATCTATGGCCAGCCGAAGCACCAGAAGTGGTTCGTCGACGCCTGGAAGAAGACCGGCAAGCGCCTCGACATGGGCAAGGCGTGCGTGCGCGTGAAGAAGCTGGAGGACGTGCCGCTCGAGGTCATCACCGAAGCGGTGGCGCGCGTGCCGGTCGACGAGTATCTCGCCTTCTACACGAAGCGCATCCCCGCCTCGGCGCGCAAGAAAGCGGCGAAGAAGAAGGCGACCAAAAAGAAAGCCGCCAAGAAGGAAGCTGCCAAGAAGAAGACGGCGAAGAAGAAGGTCGCGCGAAAGAAGAAGACCTAGTCTTCGCGGATGAACTCCGCGGTGACCGTCCTGCCCGGTTCGACGCGCACTTCGATCGCGCCCGCCTGCTCGCCCCGAATGGAGACGCGATAGCGGCCGGGCTGCAGGGGCCACGGCGTGACGTAGGCGGAGCGCGCGTTGTACGGCGTCGATATCGTCGATCCCTCGTCGGCGGTCGTCCGCATGAACAGGGCGTGTTGTCCGTCGAGCTCGATGCTCCGCGGAGGGACGCTGACGTCCTGCCCGTTGCGCACCCAGACGCGGATGCGCCCGCCCATCGGAAAGACGACTTCGCGCGTCGTCGTCTCGCCCGCCCGCACCGAAACACTCGCCTCGACGGCGAGCTCGTAGCGCTTTCGGCTCGCCCACGGCCGCGTCTGCAGCGCCAGCTTGCAGTGTCGGGCCGGGAGGCCTTCGAGTCGCGCGCGGCCGTGCTCGTCGACTGGCAGACGACGATTCTCCCAGAGCGGGAGAACCGTATTCGTCTCCGCCAGACGCGCCGTGACGTAGATCGCGGGCGGGATCTCCCCCGACGTATTGCGCACCAGAAGTTCGACATCGCCGCGCACGATGTCGCGACGCATGACGAGCGTGACCGTTTCCAGCCCGGGGGCCTCGCTGCGCGGCACGTTCACCGGTTCGCTCAGGCATCCGGGGCTGACGGCGTGGAGCCGGCACCGTTCGTATCCCCGCACGAAGTACGCGATCCCGTCCGCACCGGTCCGGTAGCGGAAGCGGCCGTCCGTGACGGTGGCGTAGCGAAACGGCCTCCCCCGATCGTCGACGACGCGTGCGGCCACGACCCACTGGTGAAAAGCCACGTCCAGGTCGGTCTGGCCCGCGCGTCCCTCGAACGAGGTCCAGCTTCCGCCTCCACTCTGCATCGGGTGATCCTGCCGGCTGTGCAGCGCGAGCACCAGGTGCTGGTGGTCGTCGCGCGCGCGCCCGCGAAACGCGAACCGTCCCTCCGCATCCGTGCGCGTCCAGCTTCCCCGGTCATGCAGCGCCACGAACACGTGCGGCGCGGGCGAACCATCGGGGAATCGCACCTGCCCGCCGATCGTCTCCCCGCGGCCCAACACGATCCGGGCGTCCTCCCGTTCCTCCGCCGTCACCGTCCGCATCACTTTGCCGTACGCGCAATGCGAGACGAAGACCATCGTCCGGCCCTCGGTGTCG
>JBCDBY010000250.1:0-6782 GCA_039182715.1 Planctomycetota bacterium | reverse complement strand
GTGTCGCTTGCCTCGGCGAAGCGCTGCAGGGCGCCCAGGCCGAAGAGCGCGGCCGCGCCGGTGGCGGCGTGGCCGAGGAAGTCGCGGCGGGAAGTGGTCATGGCTCAGGTCCTCGAAAGAAGCGGCCCGGGCGCCGGGCCCCGGCCGGGATGAAGAAAACGGGTTAGTTACCGCCCTCCTTGGCGCCGAACATGCCGTAGGCGTAGTCGATGCCCACGCCGTAGGCACCGGAGTGCTCGCGAGCGATGTCGGTCACGGCCTTGTAGGTGCCGGTGCGCGCCCAGTCGCGCTGCCACTCGAGCATCACCTGCTGCCAGGTCACCGGGACGGCGCCGGCCTGGACCATGCGGTTGACGGCCATGTCGTGCGCCTCCTTGCTGGTGCCGCCCGACGCGTCGGTCACGATGTAGACCTCGTAGCCGGCCGCGATCGCCTCGAGCGCGGGCATCGTCAGGCAGACCTCGGTCCACAGGGCGCCGATGATCAGCTTGGGACGGCCGTTGCGCTGGATGCGGGAGACGACGCGCTTGTCGTCCCAGGCGTTCATGCTCGTGCGATCGTAGATCTCGGCGTTGGGGAAGACGCGGGTGATCTCGGGAATCTGCGGGCCGGAGAAGGACTTGGCCGAGACCGTCGTGAGCACGGTCGGGATGTCGAACGCCTTGGCCGCCTTGGTGAGCGCCTCGACGTTGTTTCGCAGCGACTGGCGGTCGTGGCTGCGCACGCCGAAGATCATCTGCGGCTGGTAGTCGATGAGCAGCAGCTGCGAGTTCTGCGGCGTCAGCAGCTTGAGCTTGCCGTCGACGGCGACGGTTTCGCTGCGCTCCGCCTCGGCGGTCGGCGCGAACAGAAGGGCGAGAGCGCACAGCACGACGAGGCTGCCGCCGGTGAGAAGGGTACGGGTGTTCATGGGATGACTCCTGAAAAGGGGTTAATGGGCAAAGAGGGGATCAAGCCGCCGCAGGCGTTGCGCGACGTGGGTCACGTGGGCGCCATGGCAACGCGCGGCGACGAGTTGTTTTTTCTGCGGGGTGGCCTGCCGGTTGTCGGCGGTGGCGCAGCGGACATACGGCCCCCAGTGCAAGCCGCCGTCCGCGTAGCCGGGCGTGCTCTTGGGCAGCGGCACGAAGACCATGCCGAGCTCGGCGAAGTTGGCCAGCATCGACAGCAGCGTCAGCTCGCAGCCGCCGCCGGCGCCGCCCAGACCTCCGCCCGTGGCGAAAAGCCCGGCGACGCGCCCGACCATCTCGTCGCGCATCCAGAGCGAGGCGCAGACCTGGTCGAAGAAGCGCTGAACCTCCCAGTGCACGCTGCCCATGTGGACCGGCGAGCCGAGCAGGACCGCGTCGGCCGCGAGCAGCTGCTGCGCTTCGACGTCGGCGACGCGGGCGACGTCCACATGCGCGCCTCCGACGCCGCGCGCACCTTCGGCGACGGCTTCGGCGACCGTGGCCGTGTGGCCGTAATCGCTGGCGTAGAGGACCAGGGTTCGCATGGCACCCCGGATCACGCCGAATCGGAGCGAATCCGGACATCGCGTTTCCGGTTCGCGGCATAATTCGCGTGTTCTTCCCCGTGGACGGAGTCACACAGATTCTCTCGCTGGCGGCGTCGGGTGACGCCGCCGCCCAGGACCAGCTCTTTCCGCTGGTCTACGACGGCCTGCGCAAGCTCGCCGGCTACCGCCTGCAGGGCGCCGCGCCGGGCCAGTCGCTCCAGCCCACCGACCTTGTGCATGAGGCGTACGTCAAGCTCGTCGCGGTCGAAGGCCGCAGCTACGAGAACCGGCGGCACTTCATGGATACGGCCGGCAAGGCGATGCGCAGCATCCTCGTCGACCGCGCGCGGGCGCGCATGACGGAGAAGCGCGGCGGCGGGCGCAAACGCGAGCCGCTGCACGAGGATTCCGGCGCGGAGCGCATGGATCCGGCGCAGCTTCTGGAAATTGACGATGCCTTGACCTCCCTCGCGGAGATCGACGCGCGCGCGGCCAAGGTCGTGGAGCTGCGGTTCTTCGTCGGGCTGGCGGAGTGCGAGATCGCGGAGGTGCTCGGCATCACCGACCGCACCGTCCGACGCGACTGGACCTTCGCGCGCGCCTGGCTCGGCGACACCCTCGGTGCGTGACGCTGCATCCGCTTTCGGGCGATGCTCGAAATCGGAAACAAGGATGGGAGACGTCGGACGTTCCGCCACGCACGAACGGTTCAAGGAGCTGCTGCTGCGCCTGCAGGGCCTGGGCCCCCGGGAGCGAGCACAGATTCTCGACACCGAGGTCGGCGACGACCCGGCGCTGCGCGCGCGGCTCGACCGGCTCCTGCGCGCCGGCGACGAGGCCCAGACCGACTTTCTCGACCCGCTCGTCGAAGTCCCCCGCACCGACGAGGACGCCGTCGATCCCACGCAGGTCGGTCCCTATCGCATCGAAGGTCTGCTCGGTCGCGGTGGCATGGCCTGCGTCTATCGTGCGACGCAGGAGCATCCCTTTCGCCGATCCGTCGCGCTCAAGCTGATTCGGCCGGGCCTCGACTCGGACGAGATTCTCGCGCGCTTCGAGTCGGAGCGCCGCGTGCTCGCCCACCTCGAGCACCGCCACATCGCGCGCGTGCTCGATGCCGGCGCCGATCCCTACGGCCCCTCGTATTTCGTGATGGAGCTGGTCGACGGGCCGCGCATCACCGAGTACGCCGATCAGAACGAGCTCGACGTCCCCGCCCGGCTCGCGCTCTTCGTGCAGCTCTGCCGCGGCATGCAGCACGCCCACGCGCGCGGCGTGCTCCACCGCGACCTCAAGCCGTCCAACATCCTGGTCGGCACCGAGGACTGCGAGCCGGTCGTCAAGATCATCGACTTCGGCGTCGCGAAGGCGCTCGGCGCTAGCTCGCCGCTCGCCGAGGAGCGCCACACCACGGCGCAGCAGCTCGTCGGCACGCTCGAGTACATGAGCCCGGAGCAGGCGGAGTTCCATAACCCCGACATCGACGTGCGCAGCGACGTGTACGCCCTCGGTGTCGTGCTCTACGAGCTGCTCACCGGTTCGACGCCCATTCCCCGCGCGGCGTTCGAGGGCAAGTCGGTCGCAGAGATCCAGACCCTGATCCACGAATCCCGATCGACGCGTCCGAGCGAGCGAAGCGAATCGCCGCGCGAGCTCGACTGCGTGGTGCTGAAGGCGCTCGAGAAAGCGCCGCGCGACCGCTACGAAACCGTCAAGGACCTCGCCGACGAGGTGGAGCGCTATCTCGCCGGCCGGCCGCTCGAGGCGAAGGAGCCGACGCCCCTCTACCTGCTGCAGAAGTACGCCGCGCGACACCGAGGGCGCGTGGCCGCGGTCGGCGCCGTCGCGCTGGCCATCGTGCTGGGCCTGATCGGCACGACCTACGGGCTGCTGCAGTCGATCCAGCGTCAGCACGAGCTGGAGGCGGCGCTGCGACGCGAAGCCGAGGGCGAACGGACCATGCGGCAGGTCGTCCAGTTCCAGAAGAAGAACCTGGCGGGCCTCGACCTCGTCGCGATGGGCGCGACGATCCGCAAGGCGCTCGCCATCGAGGAGGGACGCGTCGGCGAGAAGATCAACTTCACGGACGTCGCCCGCACCTCCGTCGAGCGCGACATCCTGCAGCGTGCGCTCGCGGCGGTCGACACGCAGTTTCCCGAGTCGACGATCGTGCGCGCCGACCTGCTCCAGGGGCTGGCCGACATCCTTGTCGAGCTCGGCCTGACTGGGCGCGCCGAGGGGCCGCAGGACGAGGCGCTTGCCATTCGTCGCGAGAAACTGGGCGACGCACACCCCGACACGTTCGCCTCGATCGCCAGCACCGCGTCGCTGCAAATGCAGCTCGGCCACCTCGACCGCGCGCGCGCCCTCGCCGAGGAGGCTCTCACGGCGCCGGCACCCGAGGTCGCCATCGGCGTTCGCACCACGCTCGCGGTCGTCGAGTCGCGCAGCGGTCGCGCCGCGGAGTCGATTGCCGCGTACGAACGGCTCGTGCCCGACGCCGCGCGCATGCTCGGTCGGGACCACCCCAAGACGCTTCTTGCGCGCTTGAACTACTCCACCGCCCTGCACCGCCAGGGCAAGCTGGAGCTGGCCGAGCGCGAAGCGCGCGCGGTCATGGAGGGACGTCTCCGCGTCTTCGGCGAGAGCCACGTCCGGACGCAGACCGCCCGCGCGAACTACGCCGCGCTGCTGTCCAAGCGCGGCCTGTTCGCCGAGGCCGAGCCGCTGATGCAGGAGACCGCGACGCAGCTGCAGCGTCTGCTCGGCAGCGACCATCCGAAGACCCTTCGCACGAAGTTCAATCTCGCGACGATTCTCTTCACCGCCGGCCAGACGGAAGCGGCGCTCGAGCTCGGTCAGGAGGTGCTCGATGCGCGCCGCGCGACGATCGAGGACGACCACCGCGACACGCTGCGGTCGTTTGCCAGCGTCGGCCAGATTCTCGACGCGATGCACCGCGACGAGGAGGCTTGGCAGCACGGCATGCGCGCGTACGAAGGACGTCGACGTCTGTTCGGGCCGGCGCATCGCGACACGCTGCACTCGCTCAACTTCATCGGCGTGCTCTCGCGGAAGCTGGGGCGCTACGAGGAAGCCGAACGATATCTGCGCGAGGCGTCCACGACCCGCACGAAGACGCTGGGCGCGGCGCATCCGCGGACGCTGATTTCGGACATCTCCCTCGCCAGCGTTCTGCGATTGCGTGGCGCCGTGGGCGATGCCGAAGCGCTCGCGCGCGACGTGGTCGCCCGCGCCCGCAAGGCACTCCCGACGAGCCACTGGTACATCGCGGTGTTCGAGGCCGAATGGGGCCGCACGCTGGTGGCCGCGCACCGTCTCGAAGAGGCGAAGCCGATTCTGGAGCGGTCCCACGCCATGCTGAAGCGCAAGCTGGGCGCCGGGCACGCGCGCACACGGAAGGTCGCGGCCGACCTCGAAGCGCTCCGTGCCAAGCTCGGCACCGAGAGCCGTCACGTCCGGCGCTGAGTAGCGAAGGCGGGGCAGCTATCGGCGGAGCGGCAGATCGATGTCGGTCTGCTTCGGAATCGAGATCATGTGACGCACGGTCGGACGCCGCGGCACGACGACGACCAGTTCGTACTGACCCGGGGGAAGGTCCTTGAATCGCGCGTTCCCCTTTGTGTTGGCGCGCTGCGTGAGCTGGGAGAACCGGGGCTCTTCGAGTCCCGCCTCGAGCTTGCGCGGCGCCAGCGTGAACTGCGGTCGCGCGCCCCCCAGCCACCGAACGGTCAAGTCGTGGAACGCCGGCAGTTTCACGTCCACGTTCTGACGGCCGGACTTCACGACCACGTCCACACGAGCAAGCTCGACGTTCACCAGGCCGGGCCGGAGCGACCGGACGCTCACGCGCATCGAACCGGGCTGCAACGGCCCGAGCTCGACGCGACCGTTCGGGTCGGGATGCCGCTGGCCCATGGGGTAGGCAACGCCGGCGAGAACCGTACCGACCGACAGCTTGCCTGCGTAGAGGGTGTTCTCATAGCCCGACAGCTGAATCCGCAGGCGACCGACCTCCTCGAACTCGATTCTCAGCGGTTTCGTGGAGAGCTTGTCGACGTGGATGCGTCGCACACCTTGGGCCGGGTGCTGCGCCTGCACGACGTATCCCGGGGCGGCGCCGCTGGGCGGCTTGGGGTGCGGAATGTAGACCACGCCGTCGTCCCGCTCGTAGACGCGGCCCGGATACGAAGGCAAGGTCGTCTGCGTACGCAGACCGGCGTTCCATCGCAGGCCGCGCATCACCGAGCCGTCGGGCCCTACCGCCTGCACGAGGAAGTGACCGGCCTGGCGCGGCGTCGGCCAGGTGAGCTTCACCTTCGCCTCGCGGTCGCCCACGTCGACCGCGGTTCGCGCCACGACGCGCGGCGGCACGCCGTCGGCGAGGCCGACGACGTAGCGACCCGACTGCAGGTCGGTGAAGGTGCGCAGCGCGTCCATTCTTCCCCGGTAGTTGCGCTTGCGGCCGTCCGCCAAGAGCTCGGCGTCGCTCGGCTCACGCCCGTCCCGCACGGGCGCGAGGAAAGCGTGCACGCGCAGGGGGAACGGGCGGAAGCCCGTGGGAAACGCGACCTCGAGGCCGACGCTGGGACGCACCGTGATCTCGAGCTCGATCGGCTCCGGCTGCCGGTCCGGTCGGACCTCGAGTTCCATCGCGCCGGACGCAAGCAGCGACCCGTCGGTCAAGTTCGCCTTGATGCGATACGGCCCAGGCGTCAACTGGAGATAGGGCCACTTCGAATCCCACTGGTGACTGCGGCCGTGCGGGCGCTTCGGGTCGAGCGACTGGGACGTGAGACTGACGGACGCGGGCGTGTCGCCGTTGGAGAGGCGAACGGAGACCGGGATGGTCATGATCCGATGCCCCACGAAATCGATCGTGGTGCCCGGTTCGGCATTCCAGCCCTGCCCCCGTGACACCATGAAGTCCGTGTCGGACGCGTAGGGACGCACGAGGTAGCGCTCGCCGCCCAGCCCCTCGACGCGATAGCGGCCGTCGGCATCGGTGCGAACGCGATAGGTATCGCTGAGTTGCGCCCGCCGGTCGCGCAGGAAGTCGCGAACCTCTGCTTCCAGGTCAACGTCCGGGGGCGGGTCGGGTGCCCTCGAGCGGAACCGGACGTCTTGTTGCGGCTGCGGCTGGACGAGGACCAGCACGTCCGGCATCGGGACTCCGTTCGGATCGACGATGCGCCCGGTGAAGATTCCGTTTCCGGTCGGGGTGGCCGGCGGCGGCATCGACGCCAGCACCTGCTCGAGCGAG
>JBCDBY010000249.1:0-6809 GCA_039182715.1 Planctomycetota bacterium | reverse complement strand
TCAGCGCGATCACTCCGCGCTCTCAGCTCCCTCCCTCTCCGACCTCGCCCAACCCGCGATAGATCCCTTCATGCACCGCGGCGCAGCGGTCCAGGTCGAAGAGCCCCCGGTTGCGTTCCAGCGCATGCGCCGCCTTCGCGGCCAACGCCTCACGGTCCCGGCTTGCTTCCTCGATCGCCGCCGCCAGCGCCGTCGCGTCTTCGGGCGGCACGAGGACGCCGCCCTTGCCTTCGTCGAGGATCTCGGGGATGCCGCCCACCGCCGTGCCGATGACCGGCGTGCCGACCACCGTCGCCTCGATGACCGCGCGGGGCAGCGCGTCGATCCGCGACGGGATGACGAACGCATCGAGGTTCGGCGTGAACCCCATGATGCCGTCGATGAATCCGACCAGCGTCATGTTCGACGGATACTCCTTCGTCCGGTCATAGTTCTCGCCCGCGACGAGGATGTGCGCGTCGACGCCGCGCCGCGCCAGCTCCTCCATCGCCGCAACGAGCACGTCGAAGCCCTTCACGTGGCGATCGTTGCCGACGTAGCCGAGGAGCAGCGTGTCGGGCCCGATACCGTGCGCGGCGCGCAGGTCCCGTTGCTCGATCTCCAGCTCGGGGCTCCAGATGCCGGTGTAGACCTGCTGCACGCGCGTCGACGCGATGCCCTGCCGCACGATGTGGTCGCGCAGGTCGTGGCTGACCGCGATCACAACGTCCGCGCCGCCCCGGCCGTAGGTCACGCGATCGGCGGGGTTCCAGCGGCTGATCGGGGCGTACGCGCCGCGGCGCATGACCACCTTGACCGGCTGTCGACCGCGCGCCTTGATGCCCGCATACGCGTCACGGCTCGTGATCGTGTGGACGATCTCGATGCCGTGCGTCTCGAGCAGCGCGCGGATCTCGCGGCGCGTGCGGAAGTCGAGTTTGTGCCGGATCTCGACGGCGTGGCACTGCACGCCCGCCGCGCCGAGCGCCTCGAAGTCCTTGTATCGCGGGTCGCCCGCGTAGTGCATCGTGAATCCGCGGGCCGCGAGACGCATGACCAGGCGGCTCAGGTAGGGCGTCCTGTCGCCCCCGTCCAGCATCATCACGCGCATCGGCGGTGGAGTGTACCGGCCAAGTGTCGCATCGCCTCGCAACGTCTGTTTGAATGACCGCCATGACGCGCCGACGCGTAGCCCTCACCGGAATCGGACTGCTGACCGCCTACGGCGTCGGCGAAGAACCGTTCTGGAACGGACTGATCGAAGGGCGCACCGCCGTCCGCGAGGTCGAGGCGTTCCGGGAGCACGGATTTCCGACGACGCACTACGGCCTGCTTCCCGAGGTCGACTACGACGCGTACCTCGATCCGCAGAAGTCCGCGTTCTGGTCCGTGGCATCGAAGGCGGCCGTGACGGCGGGCGAGTTGGCGGCGCGCAGCGCGGGCCTGGAAGCGAGCGCACTCGCGGGACCGAGGACCGGCGTGCTGCTCGGCACCGGGTACGGCTGTCTCTACGAGATGGAAGACCTCTACCGCACCTGGCTCAACAAGGGATGGAAGCGCATCAAGCCGGTCACCGTGCCCAAGCTGATGCCCAATGCACCGGCCAGCCACCTCGCCATCCATTACGGCGCGCGCGGCATCAACGCGACCATCTCGACCGCCTGCTCGAGCGGCGCCATCGCGCTCGGACTTGCCGCCGAGCGCATTCGCTCCGGCGATCTGGACGCATGCGTGACCGGCGGGGTCGACGTCATCGGCAACGACGCCATCGTCGCCGCCTGGAACGCGCTGCGCGTGCTCTCCCGCAACAACACGCCGGAAGCCTCGCGCCCCTTCGACGGGCAGCGCGACGGACTCGTCTTCGGCGAGGGCGGCGCCATCTTCCTGCTCGAGGACTGGGACACGGCCGTCGCACGTGGCGCGCCGATCCGGGCGGAGATCGCCGGCGTCGCGGCGACCAACGACGCGGTCAACATCGTGGGGCCCGACGTCACCGGCGAGACCGAGGCGATCGAGCATGCACTCGCCGACGCGGGCATCGAGCCGGGACAGCTCGACTACGTCTGCGCGCACGGCACGAGTACCGAGGCGAACGATCTCAACGAGACCGAGGTCCTCAAGCAAATGCTCGGCGACCGCGCCCGCGCGATTCCCGTCTCCAGCATCAAGGGCCACATCGGCCACTCGATGGGCGCCGCGGGCGCGATCGAGATCGCCGCGACGACGCTCATCCTCGAGAACCAGCGCGTCCCCGCGACGCTGCACCTCGAGAACCCCGACCCGCAGTGCGACCTCGACTACGTCACCGACGGGCCGCGCGACGTGTCGATGGAGTACGCGATGACGAACTCGTTCGGGTTCGGGGGGCAGAACTCTGTGATCGTGCTTCGCACGGCTGGGGGCTAGGGGCTCGGGGCCGGGAGCTGAATCGCCGCCCGAGGCCGCGGGTTCGCAGAAGCCCCCGGCTCCCGGCCCCCAGCCCCCGGCCGATCCGCGCTACGCCCCCTTCGCCTTCAGCGCCTCTCCCAGTCCATCCACGACCTGCTGGAAGGTCTGGATGTCCTTGATCGACTCCTCGGGGATCTGGACGTCGAAGTGGTCCTCCACCTCGTAGACGACTTCGATCATGTCGAGCGAATCGAGGTTGAGGTCCTCCTTGAGGTTGGTCTCGGCCGACACCTGCTCGGGGTCGATCTTGACCGTCTTCTGGAGGATGCGTTTGACCTCGGCGGCGATCTCTTCGGGACTGGGCATGTTTCCCCGCAGTCTAGCGACCGGGACGGAAGCCTTTGAGGAATGCGAGGTGGATGGCGGCCAGATCGCCGGCCATTTCCTTCGGCCCCGAGGTGTGGATGCGGTAGGCGCGGTTGCCCCGCACCGCCGCCGCGATGTGCGTCAGGCGGCCGCTCTTCTCGACTTTGGCGTCGAAGGCGTCGGAGTTCCAGCGCTTGCCGTCCTCCTTCTCGATCTTCATGTCATCGCCGTAGAAGTCGATCAGATCCTCGCGCTGGTCGTCGATCGTCCCGTTGTAGGGATAGGCGTAGACGTAGATGCGCACCTTCCCGCGACGGCCGATGAACTGCATGTCGTAGTTCCGGCCGCGCGGCGGCAGGTCGGGCACGAAACCCTCGGGAATCGCGCAACTCCACGCGCCGCGCGAGCTCTTGAACGGCACGCCGCGCACGACTTTCTCGTCCGCCGCCTTCACCGTGAGGCTCGAGGCCGCCCGGGTGAAGAGGTCGCGCACGTTCTTCAACCGGTTGCGGCGCACCGAGCAGTGCACGCGATAAAGCCGGTTCTTGCCCATGAAGGTCGCCACGACGATGGCGCGCTCGCGCTTCTTGCCTTCCTCGGTCACGCCGACGGCGACGCCTTCGACCTCGAAGCCGGGCAGCTTGTTGCCGCGCGCCATGTCGAAGGGCTTGATGGCGATCGCCTTGTAGACGTTTTTGCCCGCCGTGACCTCGCCGCCTTCCTTGAACTCCGCCGCCAAAGCCTCACGCAGCTGCGCGCTGTTCTCGTAAGGGTTGTTGCGCACGAAGAGGATCGCCTCGGCGTCGTAGTCCTCGTCGAAGTAGCGCGCCAGCTTCGTCCAGGCGCCCGAACCGGAGGCAGCCTCCACCTTCCAGCCGTAGATGCCCGCGAAGCTCAGCCCGAGGTCCTTGTTCTCGTACTTGCCCTTCGCCGGCTCCTGCGCCGCCAAGGGCATGGCCAGGGCCAGAAGCATCAACAGTGCACGCATTCGGTTCGTCACCTTTCTTTTCATCCCGGAGTTCCGGGCTATGTGCAGAAACTCGATCGTAGGACCGATACCGAGCGAGGACAAGCCGGACGAAGTCGCGGCACCGCCGATGTGTTCGCGCATCACCTCAACGTGCCGCGACACAGTCCGGCGCCGCCGCAGCCGGTCGAATCCAGATCGAGTTTCTACACAGAGCCTAGCTCAATCGGCGTAGCGGATCGACTGCGACACCGGGACGCCCCGGTCCTCGACGGTGATCCGGACCCCGGCGTCGCCCGCCTTGAGGCGAACGGAGACCTGCCGCGCGGGCGGTGTCTCCGTCAGGATGCGGCGCGCCCGCTCCACGCGCTGGCGCAGCCGGGCGACGTCGATGTCCGGTCGCTCGGAGAGCGGCTCGGGGTGCGCCATCGCGAAATCACCTGCCGTCTCGTGCCAGATCGCCGCGCGCGGCGAGAGGTCGAGAGTGCCGACCGTCCCGTCCGCCCGCACCACGGGCGCCGAGGCGTCGAGGGTGGCCGCAGCAGGCAGCGTATCGACGGCGTCGGCCTCGAGCAGCCGCCGCAACAGGAGGGTCCAGGGCAGGCCGGTGAGCACCGGCGTCGGGGCTTCCTGCACCGGCCGCAGGGTCGCGCCCCGCCGCCCGCGCACGCCGATGAAGCCGCCCGCCATGCCGGGGAGCCCCACCATCACCAGCGGCTGCGGGTCGAGCCGGACGAAGACGACCAGCTCGCGTGCCGGCCCTCCGAGATCGCCGGGCTCGAAACGCCGCACCACCTCGTGGAAGCTCCCGACGGCGGCCGGCCCGGCAAACCCGACGCCGCCGCCATGGAAGCCGCGCAGCTCGAAACGCAGGTTCAGGTACCAGATCTGCTCGAAGGAGAGGCCGCAGCCCTCGGCGATGCCTTCGATCTCCGCGCGCAGGTCGGGCGTCAGCGAGGCGGCGGCGCGCGGCCCGAGCGACTGCACGTAGAGCGCCTCGGTATCGCCGGCGCGCGGCCGCACGCGCTCGTACCACGCCTCGATGCGCCCCCGGAGCTGCTCGCCGTGCGCCCGGCCGCGTTCCCGCGGCGTCCCCGCGAGGCGCAGCACGGAGAAGCCGTCGCGCTCCTCCAGCCGGGCACCGGTCCACGCCGGCGTGAAGTCGACGCGATCCGGAGCAGGCGGCTCCGGACGCAGCTGATAGAGCGCAAAACCGAGTGCGGCGAGGACCATCGCGAGGGCAAGAAGAGAGCGCATGTAACTTGTTTTATGACAGTGATTTACGTCAACACCGCAGCTTGACGCCGGAGGCCGGGAATGCTAGTCTCTGGGCTTCCTTTATGACCTCCCCTGAGACGCCCCCGAACAACGAATTCGGCCGCGACCCCCCCGACAAAATCGAGGACCTCCTGATCGAGGAGGAGATGAAGAGCAGCTACCTGCGCTACGCGATGAGCGTCATCGTAGCGCGCGCGCTGCCGGACGTGCGCGACGGCCTTAAACCGTCACAGCGCCGCATCCTCGTCGCCATGAACGACCTGAACCTCGGGCCCAGCTCGAAGTTCCGCAAGTGCGCCAAGATCGCCGGCGACACCTCGGGTAACTATCACCCGCACGGCGAGTCGGTCATCTACCCCACGCTCGTGCGCATGGCGCAGCCGTTCAACATGCGCGCCACGCTCGTCGACGGCCAGGGCAACTTCGGCTCCGTCGACGGCGACTCGCCCGCCGCCATGCGATACACCGAGGCGCGTCTGACGACCGCCGCGATCGACATGCTGTCGGACATCGACCTCGACACCGTCGACTTCGTCCCGAACTACGACGAATCGACGACCGAGCCGACGGTGCTGCCGGGCAAGTTCCCGAATCTGCTGGTGAACGGCTCGATCGGCATCGCGGTCGGCATGGCGTGCAACTTCCCGCCGCACAACGTCGCCGAAGTGATCGACGCGCTCACGCTCTACATCCGCAATCCCGACTGCTCCGTGCAGGACCTGATGGAGGTCATGCCCGGTCCGGACTTTCCGACCGGCGGCGTCATCTGCGGACGCAGCGGCATCTGGGACGCCTACAACACCGGCCGCGGCCGATTCGTGCTGCGCGCGAAGATCCGCCACGAGGAGCAGAAGAACGGCAGCTGGGTCCTGCACGTCGAGGAGATTCCGTACCCGCCGCGCCGCGATCTGATCCTGAAGCGCATCGTCGAGCTGGACAAGTCGGGCGTGATCGAGGGCATCAAGCGCATCGAAGACTACGCGGACCGGACCAACCCGTACCGCATCCACATCGAACTCAAGAAGGGCGAGGATCCGCGCGTCGTCGAGAACCTGCTCTACAAGCACTCGCCGCTGCAGGAGACCTTCGGCGTCAACGCCATCGCGCTGGTCGACGGCAAGCCCGAAACGCTCACGCTGAAGCGCCAGCTCGAGTGCTACCGCGACTATCGCATCGTCGTCATTCGCCGCCGCACGCGCTTCCTGCTGGCCAAGGCGGAGGCGCGCGCGCACATCGTCGAGGGCCTGCTCAAGGCGCTCGACATCATCGATCAGGTCATCGAGACGATCCGCAGCTCGCCCAACCCCGAGGTGGCGGAGCAGCGGCTGGTCGAGAAATTCGAGTTCACCGAGCGCCAGGCGCAGGCCATCCTGCGCATGACGCTGTCGCGCCTGACCGGCCTCGAGCGGCAGAAGCTGGTCGACGAGCTGGAGGAGCTGAAGGCGAAGATCGCCGAGTACAAGGAGATCCTCGGCAGCGAGGCGAAGGTGCTCGACGTGATCGTCGGCGAGCTCGAGACGCTGCGCGGCCGCCACACGCGGAAGCGCGCGACGGAGATCTACAACGAAGCGATCGAGATCGAGCGCGAGGAACTCATCACGCCCGAGGACGTCATCGTGACCAAGAGCCACGGCGGCTACCTCAAGCGTGTCTCGCTCGATACCTATCGCGCGCAGGGCCGCGGCGGACGCGGCGTGCGCGGCGCGGACACCAAGGACGAGGACTTCATCACGCACCTCTGGGGCGCGCACTCGCACGACACGCTGCTCTTCCTCACCCGGCAGGGCCGCGCGTTCGCGAAGCGCGTCTTCGAGATTCCGGAGGGTTCCCG
>JBCDBY010000248.1:0-6885 GCA_039182715.1 Planctomycetota bacterium | reverse complement strand
GGTCGAGCCCTTCGAGCCGCACGTCGTGGTCCCGGCGCGCGAACGCGGGCCCATAGACCTTGCGCCACTCGGATGCCCCCACCGCGCGAAACTCCACCGCGCCCAGGACCGGCGCGAAGGTCTGCCACCGCACGCGCAGCGTCTTCTGACCGGCGATCCCGAGAACGGGTCCGTACTCGACGTTGGGCGGAAAATCGGGACGCGGCCATCCCATATCCTTCTCCCGGCAAGCGGGGAGAGCGGCGAGCAAAAGAAGCAGAAATCCGCGCATCGGCCTACTCGTCCAGAATCGTAACTTGGTAGTCTCTCCGTCGCCATGAAGCGACTCACTCTGCTGCTCATTCTTGCGCTCTTCACGGTTTCGTGCGGCCGCTACTACCGCGTGCGGGACCCGGACAGCAACCGCGTGTATTACACGCGAAGCATCGAGAACAAGAAGAGCGGCTCGATCAAGTTCGAGGATGCGAACACCGGCACCCAGATCACGCTCACCAAGAGCGAGGTGCAGAAGATCGACAAGGAGGACTACCAGAAGAACGTGAACCCCGAGGACGCCACGGGCAGCTCGGGCTGGTAGTTCCTCGATGTTCCGTCGGATCCTGATTCTCGTTGCCGTGCTGGTGCCCTTCCTGGGTACGCCGGCAGCTGCCTCGACCGTCGATGCGTCGCTCGAGCACGAAGTGGAGCAGCTGCTCGACGAACCGCCCGCCTCGAACGCGTGGGCGACCGAGAACGAGTACATCAACGCGATCTTCTACGGCGAGGAGCCCGACCGATTCATCCTGACGGCCGGCGCCTGGTGGGCGCGCCTGAAGGGCCCCGTCGAGTTCTCGAACGGCGCGGAGCTCGATGTCTCCGAGACGTTCGGTCTGCGCGCGCGCAAGTTCATCCCCTTCATCCGCGCGGCGTGGCGGCTCGGCTGGTTCGAGATTACGTTCGAAGGCTTCTGGTACGACAACAACGGCGACCAGATCGTCGCCACGGAGTTCGAACTCGACGGCGTCATCTTCGAGGTGGGCGACGTCATTTCGAGCCGCATCCGCATCCACCAGTACAAGCTGACGCTTGGCTTTGCGCTCATCCGGCTCGATTACGCCACGCTCAAGCTTCAGATCGGCGCAGCGGCCCTCTACACGGAGGGCAAGGTCCGGGCGGTCAACGTAGACGCGGAGGCGCGCTGGGACCAGTGGCTGCCGCTGCCGACGATCGGTCTCGCGCTCACCGGCTACATCCGCTACCCGTGGCTCTACTCGGTCGAGTTCGGCTGGATCGGCCTCTCGACGGACGTCTTCGACGTGAACGCAATCGACGGGCGCGTCTCGATCGGCTACGAGTTCAACGACTACGTGAACCTGTCGGCCGGTTACCGGTACCTGGGCATCAAGGGCGATATCGACGCGGTCTCGGTGGACATCACGCTCGACGGGTTCTACCTCGAGCTGTACATCCTCTTTTGATAGCTCTTCTGATGGCCCGGATCCTCCCCCTGCTCCTCGCCGCCCTCGCCGGATGCACGCTCTTCGCGATCGGCGCGGTTGATCTTGCTGTGCGTGAGTACCAGGACGGCACCGCCATCCAGGACTACTTCGCCTCGCCGGAGGACACCTGGGAGGCGACCCGCGAGGAGCTGATCGAGCAGGAGCTCACGTTCGACGAGAGCCAGGTCCTCGATCCGAAGGAGGGCTCGCGCATCTCCTTCAAGGGCGGCTGGGTCGAGGTGAAGCTGCACGACCAGGACGAGCGCTACACCCGGTTGACGGCGCGCTTCAACGCGGACGAGAGCGAGAGCAAGCGCCGCGACCGCGCCTTCTCGATTCTCGATGGGGTCGACGCCCGCCTGGGCGGCGCCGGCTCGCCCGTGATCACGAAGTAGGAATGGGACCGCGCCGCGTCGTCCCGCTCCTGCTCGCCGCCCTCTCCGGATGCACGCTGTTCGCGATCGGCGCGGTCGATCTCGCCGTGCGCCAGTACCAGGACGGCACGGCGACCCAGGACTACTTCGCTTCGCCGCAGGACACCTGGGACGCGACGCGCGAAGAGATGATCGAGCAGGAGATCGACTTCAACCACGACTTCGCGTTCAACGCGGAGGAGGGGGCGCGCATTCCGTTCCGCGGTGGCTGGGTCGACATCCGCTACCACCCGCAGGACGAGCGCTACACGCGGCTGCGCGCCCGATTCAATGCGGACGAAAGCCGGATCCGGCGCCGCCAGCGCGCCTTCTCGATCCTCGACGGCGTCGACGCGCGACTGGGGGGCGCCGGCTCCCCCGTCATGAACCGCTAGCGGGCGCCTCCGCGCCGACCGGCTCCTCCGGCCAGGGCATCGGCTTCCCCGTCTCGAGCAGCGTCTTCAGACGGTTCAGCGCCTTGGGCCAGCCGACGTCGCCGATCATCGCCATCGTCTCGGGCGCGCGCTGCGCGACGTGACGGACGCGTACGAGGACGACCGGACCCTGCTGTTCGACGGTCCAAGTGACGAGCGAAGTGGGCTCGTCGTCGAACCCGAGCCCCCGGAACTGGAAGGTGTGCACGAAGCCGCGCCCCTTCTCGATCGCATCGAGCTTGCCGAGAATCAGGACACGATCCGCCGTCCCCCACTCGACCGCTCCGCCCGGCTCGGTCGCGAACACGCGACCTCCCATGGAGTACCAGCCGGCGTAGCCCTCGGCCGTCGTGAGCCGCTCCCACACGGCGTCGTAGTCGGCCTGGATGTAGACGATCGTGTCGGTTTCCATGCGTGTCGCGTCCTCGTTGTCGTTGCGCGTGCCCGCGCATGCCGTCAGGAACAGAAGCAGGGCCATCCCGATTCGCATTCAGTCCTCCCCCACCATCACCTTGCTCGCATAGCGCTCCGCCCACTCCTTGGTCCGCATCCGCTTGCGTGTGACGGCGGCCGCGTGGACGAAGCGCCCGAGCGGCCGATAGAGCCAGTTCTTCTGGATGATCCAGTCGTGCAGCACGAGCACGTCGATGCCGGTGCCGAGGAAGCACTCCATGGCGTCGAACGGCACCTCGACGATCGGTTCGCCGCGGATGTTGAACGAGGTATTGAGGAGCACCGGCACCCCGGTCCGCTCGGCGAACGCCGTGATCAGCGCGTGGAACCGCGGGTTGTCCTCGCGGCGCACGGTCTGCACGCGCGCGGTCCCGTCGACATGCACGACGCCCGCGATCTCGTCGCGCTTGTCGGGATGCACCTCGGCCGCCAGCAGCATGTAGGGCGACTCCTGGTCGCCGACGAAGTACTCGTGGGCGCGCTCCGCCAGCACGGCGGGCGCGAACGGGCGGAAGCCCTGACGGAACTTCACGCGCCGGTTGACGAGGTCCTTCATCGCGGCGTCGCGCGGATCGGCGAGGATGCTACGGTTGCCCAGCGCACGCGGGCCGTACTCGCTGGCGCCCTGGAACCAGCCGATCACGCGACCGTCGGCGAGATGCGCGGCGGTCTCGCTCTCGACCTCCTGGGCCTTCCGGCGCCGCGTCGTCGCGCGCACGGTCCACGGTCGAAACGCCTCCTCCTCGTCGAAGCGGTCATACGTGCGGCCGAGGTAGGGGCTGCGCATGACGAAGCGGCGCGGCTGCTTCTTCACCGCGAGATGGCCATAGAGCGCACAGCCGATCGCGATGCCGTTGTCGCCCGCGGCCGGCTGGATCCAGACGTTCTCGAACGGGCCCTCGCGCACCAGCTTGCCGTTCGCGACGCAGTTGAGCGCCACGCCGCCGGACAGGCAGAGGTTGGTCTCGCCGGTCGTCTCGTGCAGCCAGTGCGCCCGCTCGAGCAGGATCTTCTCGGCGTCGTCCTGGATGCGCAACGCGACGTCCGCGTACTCGTCACGGAACTCGCTGCTCTCCCACTTCGCGTCGCCGTCGGCGAACCACGGGTGGTTGTAGGCGGCGGGCCAGGGATGCGCGACGAATCGACCGTCGTCGAGCGACATGAGGCGCGGCGCGTTGGGCTTGCCGTAGGGCGCGAGCCCCATCACCTCGCCGCACTTGTTCCAGTCGGCGAAGATGTACTCCGAGGCGCGGCTGTAGACGGCACCCAGTCCGGGCAGCGCGGTGAAGTCGTCGTTGACCATCACGCACTCCGGCCCCATCCAGACCTTGCGGACGGTCGCGAGCGCGTTGCCGTCGAAGGTGTAGTAGGACTCCGATTCGCGCGCGGTCGGATGCGCGTCGGAGTCGGGCGGAATCTCCTCCAGCGCGTCGCGCCGGTGCCCGCCCACGCCGTCGACCACCATGACCGCGCCGCGCTCGAAGGGCGACGCCGCGAACGCGGAGTAGGCGTGCGCGAGATGGTGCGAACAGGTGACGAAACGCTCCCCGTCCGGCTGCAGGAAAAGGGGATGCCCGCGCGCCCGCGTCCGCTCGCGCCGCACGAAGTGGTAGTTGTCCGCCCGCACGTCGAGCATCGCCTCCAGCTCGGGGACCGGCAGCAGGTAGCTGTTGCGCACGATGAGATCGACGCGCTCGAGCTCGATGCCGGCCGTCTCGAGGCAGTAGCGGACGGTGCGGTCGTAGAAGCCGGGCGCGTGCTTCTGACGCGCCACGCGCTCCTTCTCGATGGCGACCACGATCTCGCCGTTCTTGAGCAGACAGGCCGCTACGTCGTGGTCCCACGTGTTGAGACCGAGTACGTAGAGATCCTCCGCCATGGCGCTCGACTATCCAGAATCGCGAAGGCGAAACAAGGGCTCTACCATGGGGGCATGGTCCGGACCCCGCTGCTGCTCCTTCTCCTCGCCGCCCCGCTGCTCGCCCAGGACCTCAAGTCCTGGCAAAAGACCCAGCGCACGATCGACCGTCAGGAGGCGCGGTTCTGGAAGGAGTTCAAGAGCCGGTTCCAGGAGGCGTACCGCGAATTCCGGCAGCCGGTCGAGGATGCCCGCGACCGACCGGACGCCGATCCCGAGTCTCTGTTCGACTACGCGCCGATCCTCTCCCTCTACGAGGACGCCGCGCGTTTCGCCGAGCAGCGCGGGACCGCCGACCGGGCGCTCGCGCTCACGGACGGGAAGGCGCGCGCCGCGCTGCTCAAGGCGCTCATCGACAACGGCAAGCAGATGCGCAAGATCGAGGAGGAGATCGAGGAGCCCAAGCCGGACTTCTCGCGCTACGTCTTCCAGCAGTCGCACGGCTGCCGCCTGCATGCGCTCGCGCAACGCCGCGCGGCGCTGGTGGAGGCGCTCGCGACCGCCCCGCTCGACTTCCTCACGGGGGACGCGTGGAAAAAGGCGACCAAGGCGGACGGAAAGAAGATGCACCGCAACCGCGTCGCGATCGTGGACGCGGTCGCGCGCGGCAAGAGTCCCGAGGCGGCCGCGGCACTCACCGCGTGGGCCGGCGAGGCGATCGTCGCCGTGCGGGTGGCGGCCGCCGAGGCGCTGGCCGCGCGCAGCGACGACGACACGAGCGGGCTGCTGGGCGACGAGAGCCCCATCGTGCGCCGCGCGACGCTGCTCACGCTTTCCCGCCTGCCGGTCAAGGAGATGCGCGGCGGTTGGTTCGCCCCGGTCCTGGCATGCGCCGAGCGGGCGCGCGGATTCGAACGGCAGCTCGCGGTCGCGGTGCTGGGGCGCCTGACCCGTCAGCCCTTCGGGCACGATCTGACGGCGTGGAAGCAATGGGGCGAGGAGTACGGCGAGGAGCTGAAGAGCGGCAAGTTCGACCCCGCGACGGTCGAGGTGGCGGAGGTGAAGCCGAAGGCGGCGGACGGCGCGTTCGCCTTCTACGAACTGCCCATCGAGGCCGCGGGCGCGATCTTCGTGATCGACGAGTCGCAGCACATCGCCATGCCGGCCGACGTGGACGTGCAGAAGACGCAGTGGCGCGACGAGTGGCGCGGCACGCGCGCGCAGTGGGAAAAGGAACACGTCGCCCACCAAACCGTACTGCGCGCGCAGTTCGAGGGCGCGTTCGACGCCTTTCCCGCCGACTTCCGCTGGGGCATGGTCGCGCTGCACGGGCCGTTTACCGCGAAGACGATCGGCGAGAAGAAACTGCTGAAGACCGGCACGCGCGATCGCAAGGCGGGCCTCAAACTCATCGACGGCGCGCCGCAGCGCGGCTGGTGCAGCGCGTTTCAGGGGTTGCGCACCGCGCTTGCCATGGCGGGCGAGCCGGTCGACACGATCGTGCTGTGGCACACGGGCGATCCGTCGGGCGGCCGGTTCATGGGCCCGGAGCCCGCGGTGGCCGCCTGGAGGCGGATCAATCGATTCCGCCGCGTGCAGGTCGTCGCCATCCGCATCTCGAATCGGAAGGATCCGGCCGAGGCGTTCATGAAGGGCGTCGCCGAAGAGTCGGGCGGCCGATACCTCTGGGCGCAGAAGCCGCCGTCAGGCGGATAGCGGAAGCTCGGGCAGCACCTCGAGCCAGAGCTCGCCGGCCTGCTGCCGCACCTTGTCCGCGATCGGACTGTTGGTGGCCGTGACCCCGAAGCGCACGCGACGCAGGCGGCTGCGGTCCGCGAGCTTGGTCACGAGCGAAAGCCCGGCCGCGTCGCAGTCCTCCGCGCCGTTGAGGTCGAGCAGGCAGCGTGTGGCGTCGGCGTGGAGCCGCTCGTCGAACTCCCGCACCAGATCATCCACCGCCTCGCGATCGAGTGTGCCGACCAGGGAGAGATATAGCAGAGTGCCTTTCGGCGAGACGTAACTGGTGATCATGGGGTGCCCTCCATCCCGGGGAGCGAGCCGTCGTTGGATTTTGTCGACGTTTCGGTCCACAGGCAGTCAGAGCGCAAGGCCGGTGCCAAAGTGCGCCCGGGCACCGCGCCACGCCGAACAGCCATTGTGGATAACGCGGAATCAATTCCGCAGACGACACGCACAAGCCCAGCCCCCAAAACGACTTATGCGCGCCACTTGATGCACCTCTTCCATCT
>JBCDBY010000247.1:0-6926 GCA_039182715.1 Planctomycetota bacterium | reverse complement strand
TACGAAGGCACGACCGAGGTCCAGAAGCTCGTCATCGCGCGGGCGCTGCTCAGGGGTTGATCGATGGCACTCGCGAACATCACCTACAAGGACCCGATGCCGGTCTTCCAGGATCATCACTACGAGATCCGGGAGATGGCGCATCGCTACGCGCAGGAGGTCGTCCGGCCCCGTGCCGCGGCGATCGACGAGAACAAGGAGTTCCCGCACGAGACGGTCGCGGAGCTCAAGGAGATGGGCTTCCTCGGGATTCCGTTCCCCGAGGAGTTCGGGGGCGCGGGTCTCGACTACCTGAGCTACATCATCGTGGTCGAGGAGCTGGCGCGCGTCTGCGGCACGACGGCGATCACCGTCGCGGCGCACACGTCGCTCGGTACCAACCCGATCTACGCGTTCGGCACCGAGCGCCAGAAGGAGAAGTACCTCCACAAGCTCGCCAGCGGCGAGATGCTCGGCGCCTTCGGGCTGACCGAGCCGGGTGCGGGCTCGGATGCCGGCGCGACCACCACGACGGCGGTCCGCGATGGCGACGAGTGGGTGCTCAACGGCGTCAAGGTCTACTGCACGAACGGCACGCACGCGGGCACGGTCATCATGACCACCCGCACGAACCCGGACGTGGCGGGCCCCGGCGGCGTCACGGCGTTCATCGTCGAGCGCGACGCGCCCGGCATCTCGCTCGGCACGCTCGAGGACAAGCTCGGCCTGCGCGCCTCGGACACCCGCGAGCTGGTGCTCGAGAACGTCCGCGTGCCGGAAGAGAACCGTCTCGGCGACGAGGGCTCGGGCTTCAAGAAGTTCATGCAGACGCTCGATTCCGGGCGCATCAGCATTGCGGCGCTGAGCCTCGGACTCGCGCAGGGCGCGCTCGACACGGCGCTCCCGTACGCGGCGGAGCGCAAGCAGTTCGGGCAGTCGATCGGCGAGTTCGGCGCGATCCAGCAGCGCCTCTCGGACATGGCGACGCACATCCACCTGTCGAGACTTGCGACATACCACTCGGCCGCGCTCAAGGACAAGGGCGAGAACGTCAACTACTCGGCGTCGATCGCCAAGCTGCACGCCTCCGAGATGGCGATGGACGCGATCGACTCCGCGATCCAGATCATGGGCGGCAACGGCTACAGCCGGGAATACCCGGTCGAGCGCATGTATCGCGACGCGAAATTGTGCGAGATCGGCGAGGGCACGAGCGAGATCCAGCGCATGGTGATCGCGCGCTCGCTGTTGCGCTCCGTCGGCTAGCAGTTTTCCGCGCATCTGGTACAACCGCCGCTCGATGAGAGGGCGGCGGCGACAAGGCGGGCTCCGGTGGACCCAGGTGGTCAACCATGCCCTGTTGCTGAGCGTCATCTGGCTGGTCTTCAGCGGTCTTTACGACGCGTTTCATCTGACGCTCGGCGCCATCTCCGTCGCGTTGGTGATGGGTTTCAACACCGCCATCCGGCGGCTGAGTCCGACGCACGGCGGGCCGGAGAAGCGCGAGCGGCTCGTCTGGGTGCGCGTCGTGGCGTACGTGCCCTGGCTCGTGCTCCAGATCGTCTCGTCGGCGCTCTACGTCGCGCGGCTCACGCTCGCCGGCGAGTCGAAGATCGACCCCTGCATCGTCCGCTTCCGCTCGGAGCAGCCCAACGAGGTGGCGCTCGTCACGCTGGGTAACTCCATCACGCTGACGCCCGGCACGCTCACGCTGCGCATCGACGAACGTCGGGACGAGTTTTTCATCCACGCGCTCGACCAGAGCTCCGCGGAGGACGTGCTCGACGGGGACATGGCGCGGCGCGTGGCCGGCATGTGGGGCGGCACCGGCACGCTGCACGAGGGCACGATCGACCGCGGGGAGGACGAGAGGGGCGGGAGCGAAACGTGACGCCCGCCTTCCTGTTCTCCACCGCCGTGCTGATCGTCAGCCTCTCGCTGCCGCTCTATCGCGTCGTGACCGGCCCGAGCGTCTTCGACCGGCTGCTGGGCGCGGGCGTAATCGGCACCAAGATCGTCACCCTGATCCTGCTCATCGGCGAGCTGTTCAACCGGCTCGACATGTTCATCGACATCGCGCTCGCCTACGCGATCCTCAACTTCATCGTCGCCATCGCGGTGGCCAAGTACATGCGCACGGGGGGCGCGCACGAGTAGTGTTCCTCACGATCCTCGGTACCGCCCTGCTCGTCGCGGGCTCGCTCTTCATGCTCATCGGCAGCATCGGCCTGATCCGGCTGCCGGACTTCTATTCGCGCACGCACGCCTCGACCAACGTCGATACGCTCGGCGTCTTCCTGTTCGTGATCGGCATCGCGTGCAAGGAGGGTGCGAACCTGACGTCGGCCAAGCTCGTCTTCGTCGCGGTGTTCGTGCTGCTCGTGAACCCGGTCGGCACGCATGCGCTCGCAAGCAGCGCGTTGGCGGCCGGACTCAAGCCGTGGCGGCGGCCGAAGACCGACGCGGCACCGGAGGGGGAGCAGTAGCGTGGAAACCTACGGCGGCATCATCCAGGTCGTGCTGTACGCGATGCAGATCGCCTGCGCCATCATCGCGCTGCAGGCGCGCGATCTGCTCGTCGCGCTCGCGATGCTGACGATCTTCAGTTACCTGAGCGCGCTGCTCATGCTGGCGATGGGCGCCGTGGACGTCGCCTTCACCGAGGCGGTCGTCGGCGCCGGTATCACCGGCGTCTACTTCGTGTTGGCGCTCTACAAGACCTCGCGGAGGACCCAGGCATGATCCGCCTCCCGCCGCAGATGAAGATCGCGATCACGCTGCTGGGCGTCACCGTGTTCGGCACTTCGCTGCTGTACGCCATCTCGGCGGTGCCCGATCACGGCGCGGTCTACGCGCCCGCGCACCGCGACACCTCGCCGATCGGATCGACGACGCCCGGCACCTACTACCTGCGCAACGCCTACGCCGACGCGAAGACGCCCAACGTCGTGACCGTCGTGCTGGCGGACTACCGCAGTTTCGACACGCTCGGCGAGACGACGGTGGTCTTCTGCGGCGCGGTCTGCGTCATGCTGCTGCTGCGCGCCAAGTTCCGGGAGTGGCGCTGATGCTGCGACGCCGCTCGGACAACCTCATCGTGCGCGTCACCGCGCGATTCGTGGCGCCGCTCATCCAGATCTTCGCGCTCTACGTGCTGTTCCACGGCCACTACAGCCCCGGCGGCGGCTTCCAGGGCGGCGTCATGGTGGCCGCCAGCATCATCCTGCTGCGGCTGGCCCTCGGGCACCGCGCGACGCAGCGCGTGATGGTCACCTCCGTCGCGACGATGGGAGCGGCGCTGGGCGCGCTGGTCTTCGCCGCCGTCGGGGCGGTCGCCTGGCGCTACGGCGGCGAGTTCCTCGACTACGGGGTGATCCCGTTTTCCGACGAGGTCGCACAGCGCCGCTCGCACGGCATCCTGCTCATCGAGCTGGGCGTCGCGCTGGCGTGCATCTGCGCGCTCGTCTCGATCTACGACGACACGCTCACCAGCGCGGGGCGCGGCGAGGATCGCGATGATTGAGTTCTTCGTCGACCACTACGCGCACGTCAGCCTGTCGATCCTGATCGGCATCGGCTTCTTCGGCATGGTCGCCAAGCGCAACCTGATCAAGAAGCTGATCGGCATGAGCATCCTGCAGGCGTCGATCATCCTCTTCTGGATCGTCACCGCCGAGAAGGACGACGCGACCATTCCGATCATCCGCAAGGGGGACGGCGCGGTCGATCCGACGGAATACGTCAACCCGCTGCCGCACGCGCTCATGCTGACCGCGATCGTGGTGTCGGTGGTGACGAGCGGCGTGGCGATCGCGCTGCTGGTGAAGGTCTACCGCAACTACGGCTCGCTCGAGGAAAAGGACGTGCTGGGGCAGATGTAATGCGGTTCGACCTCCTTCCGCATGCTCCCGTCATCGTCCCGCTGGCGTTTCTCGTCGGTGCGATGCTCGCCGTCCTGGGCACGCTGTTCCGTCCGCGCTGGGCGCAGCCGCTCGCCGTGGCGGTGAGCGCGTTCGCGACGCTCGTCGCGGCGGGGGGGCTGGTGCACGTGCTGGCGGAAGGGACCATCCGCTATCAGCTCGCCGGCTGGCGGCCGCCGCTCGGCATCGAGCTGGTCATGGACCCGCTCTCCGCGTTCCTGACGCTGCTCATGGCGGGCGTCGGGCTGCTCGTGCTGATCCACTCGCGGCCGATCGTGCCGCGCGAGCTGCCCGGCCGCGAGACCGCGTTCTACGCGGCTTCGCTGCTGCTGCTCGGCGGTCTGTGCGGGCTGGTTCTGACCGGCGACCTCTTCAACCTCTACGTCTTCATCGAGATCGTCTCGCTCTCGAGTTACGCGCTGCTCGGCATCGGCTCGAAGCGCGCGCCGTTCAGCGCGTTCCGCTATCTCGTGATGGGGACGACCGCCGGCAGCCTCTACCTGCTGGGACTCGCCTGCATCTACATGCGGACCGGCACGCTCAACATGGCGGATTTCGCCGCGATCGTGCCGGAGGTCGCCGACCAGGTGCCGGTGCAGATCGGCGTCGTGCTGCTGCTGACCGGGCTCGCGCTCAAGTCGGCACTCTTCCCGCTGCACGGCTGGCTGCCCGACGCGTACACCGACGGCGGCTCGACCGCGACCGCGCTCATCGCGCCGATCGGCACCAAGGCGGCGCTCTACGCGATGCTGCGCGTGACCTACTTCCTGCTCGGCCCGGCGCTGGTCGCCGACGGCGCGCTCGTCGCGGACGTGATCGCCTACCTCGGCGCCGCCGGCATCCTGTGGGGCTCGTTTCTCGCCATGTCGCAGCGCGAGCTCAAACGCATGCTCGCCTACTCGAGTGTCGCGCAGGTCGGCTACATCGCGCTCGGCATCGGCCTCGCGTCCGGCTACGGCTTCATCGGCGCCGTGCTGCACATCGTCAACCACGCCTGCATGAAGGCGTGCCTCTTCCTGGTGAGCGGCAACCTGCGGCAGGTGGTGCATCACTCCTATCTGCCCAATATCGACTCGTCGGTGCGCCGGAAGATGCCGTGGAGCATGGCGGCCTTCTCCGTGGCCGCTGTTTCCATGATCGGGCTGCCGCCGACGGCGGGCTTCTTCTCCAAGTGGTATCTCGCGCTCGGGACGGTCGAGCAGGGGCGCTGGGTGCTGCTCGCGTCGCTGTTGATCAGCACGCTGCTCAACGCCGTCTACTTCGTGCGCGTCTTCGAGCAGATCTACCTGCGGCCGGCGCGTGAGGGCGCGGGCGGACGGCCGGCGTCGGGCGAGGCGCCGCTCTCCATGGTGGTGCCCACCGTGGTGTTCGCCGTCCTGCTGCTCGTGCTCGGCGTGGGCAACGCGCTGCTCGTCGACCACCTGCTGCTGCCGATGCTCGGCGGAGGGGCGTCGTGATCGAGTCGATGACGCCGCTTTTCGCGGTCCTCACGCCGCTGCTCGCGATCCCGCTCATCGTGGCGGCGCGGCGCATGCCGGACGTACGCGAGTCGTTCACCATCATGGCGGCGCTCGCCGCATTCGCGCTGGTGGCGTCGCTCGTGACCCAGGTCGACGCGAACACGCTCGTCGGCTCCGGTTCGTGGGAGGTGGTCGCCGGTATCGAGCTCAATCTGCGCGTCGATCAGACCGGGCTCTACTTCGGCTTGATCGCCAGCGGACTCTGGCTGGTCACCTGCTTCTACTCGATCGGGTACGTCCGCGCGCACGACGAGAAGAACCAGACGCGTTACTTCGCCAGCTTCGCCGCCTGCGTCGGGAGCACGCTGGGCGTCGCCTTCGCCGGCAACCTGGTCACCTTCCTCGTCTTCTACGAGATGCTCTCGCTGGCGACCTACCCGCTGGTGATCCACAGCGAGAGCCCCAAGGCGATCCGCTCCGGCCGCAAGTACCTCACCTACGCGCTCACCGCGGGCGTGCTGCTGATGGCGGCGGTGATCTGGACCGGCGTGACGGTCGGCAACTTCGACTTCAAGCCGGGCGGGATCATCGAGCCCGACATGCTCGACGCGGGGTCGATGCGGGTGCTCTTCCTGCTCTTCCTCGCGGGCGTCGGCGTGAAGGCGGGTCTCATGCCGCTGCACGGCTGGCTGCCCGCGGCGATGGTCGCGCCGACGCCGGTGAGCGCGCTGCTGCACGCCGTGGCGGTCGTGAAGTCGGGCGTTTTCGGCATCATCCGCGTCGTCGGCTTCGTCTTCGGGCCGGAGACGATGCACCTGTACGGTCTCGACGGGTTGCTGGTCTTCGTCGCCGGCACGACGATCGTGCTCGCCTCCTGCATCGCGCTGCGCCAGGACAACCTCAAGCGGCGGCTCGCGTATTCGACGGTGGGGCACCTGAGCTACATCGTGCTCGGGATCGCGCTGCTGTCGCGCGACGGGTTCGCCGGCGGCATGCTGCACATGGTCAATCACGCGACGATGAAGATCACCCTCTTCTTCTGCGCGGGCGCGATCATGGTGCACCTGCACAAGGACCGCGTCAGCCAGCTCGACGGCATCGGGCGCGCCATGCCGTGGACGATGGGCGCCTTCGCGATCGGCGCGCTCGGGCTGGCCGGCGTCCCACCCGTCAACGGTTTCCTGAGCAAGTGGCTGCTGTGCGAGGGGGCGACCGACATCGCGTTGATCGTGTTGCTGACGAGCGGCCTGCTCAACGCCGCCTACTTCTTCCCCATCGTGCACCGCGCGTTCTTCCGGGCGCCCTCGGAGGAGGTGGCGGCCAAGGGCGAGGCGCCCACGATCATGGTCGTCCCGATCTGTTTCGTCGCGGGCCTCTCGGTGGGGCTCTTCTTCTGGCCCGACCTCTTCCTGGGCATGGCACGCGACGTCGCGGCCGCGGTGTTCGGAAAGGGGGCGGCGTGAAGCGCTGGCAGTGGATCGCGCTCGGCCTGTGCGGCGTCGTCGGGTACGCGCTCACGCGATACGACAGCGGCCACATGCACGCGTGGGAGTGGTGGGTTCCGTTC
>JBCDBY010000246.1:0-6950 GCA_039182715.1 Planctomycetota bacterium | reverse complement strand
GACCGCCGCGCGGCATCCAGTCGTACTCGAGACGCACCGTCACCGGCTCGCCCAGCGGCCAGCCCGGTTCCGGCCGCAGGACAAGCAGACCGGGCACGCCCTGCGCGTCCGGCGCCAGCAGGCGGACCAGCGTCTTGATCGTGGCGCCCTCCACCGAGACCGGCACCGGCTGACCGTCGCGGGTCACGCGCAGATTGCGAGCGTCGCTCGTGAACACGAAGCGCAGCGGCCCCGGCCGCTGCGGGATCAGCGTCAGATCGCAGCGCACCTGCGCGCCCCGCTCGCCGGGCACCGCCCGCACGGCGACCTTTTGCAGGTCATAGGTGTGGAACTGGCGGATCAGCTCGGCGCCCTGCACGACCGGCGCGGATTGAAGCACGAGAAGCAGAAGCAGATTCATGAAAAAAGGGGCCCGGCGGACGTTCCTTATACTGGACATGATGCAGCTGCGAGTGCTTCTCCTCATCGTGCTGTGTGCCCCGCTCGTCTGGGCGGGACCGACGCGGACGATCGAGTCCCGAACCGGCAAGCAGCAGCCCGGGGTGCGCGAGCGCGTCGACGACGAGGGCCTCACCTTCTCCCAGTCCGGGCGCGAAACCATGGTCGGCTGGGACGAGCTCAAACCCCGTTCCGCCTACGAGGCGCGCAAGGAGCTGACGTCCTACGACGACGCGGCGGAGCGCGTGGCGCTCGCGGACTTCGCGCGCAAGCTGAAGCTCTTCCCCGAGGCGATGGAGCAGTACGAAATCGCTCTCGCGCTCGGCGGCCTCGACGAGGCGGCGTTCGAGAAGCTTGCCCAGCAGATCGAGCAGGAGGAGATCGCCTACCTGACCGCGCGCATCGATGCGCTGCTCAAGTCCAAGGCGGAGCCGGAGGCGTGCCTGGAGGCGATCAAACGCCTCAAGTCGCGCTACCCCACCCATCCGCGCAACGAGGAGTATCAGCCGCACATCGAGCGACTGGTGAAGATCCTCGCGGACCGCAAGCAGCAGGAGATCGACGCGGAGCAGCAGCAGAAGGAGAGCAAGGAGCTCGCCGCGCTGCGCAAGAAGATCCTCAAGCTGCAGGAGAAGAAGGTCAAGGCGCTCCGAACCGCGTCGAAGCTGCAGGATGAGGCGAAGGTTTACATCGAGCGGCGCTCGATCTCCGGACTGAAGAAGAAGCTGCTCGAGCCGAAGGGCGCGGAGAAGCACTACAAGAAGGCGCGCCAGCTGCTGCGCGACATGGTCCGGGCCGACCGCCAGTTCCAGATCGTCGACAAGAAGCAGGTGCAGAGGGAGTTCGACGCGATCGCCAAGGAGCTGATCGAGTGCTTCCTTCCGCCGGCACGTCTCTACATGCGGGAGCGCAACTACAAGCGCGCCGTGAAGATGGTGCAGAAGATCCTCTTCTACGATCCCATCCATGAAGAGGCGCTGGAGATGGCGCGCATCATTCGCAAGAACCGCATCACGTTCAAGGCGAGCGACATCACGGGCATCCGCGGGCCGATCGTCACACCCAAGTAGGCGTTTGGCGAAGCCCGGGCCGTAACTGGCCACAGAAACACAGAAACACAGAAGGCTGCGGGAAGTCCCCGCAGCCCTTCTTGATTTGGTCGTGGACTAGGAGAGAGGCCTCGTTGCTTCCGGTTGTCCTGGCCCTCGAACTTCTGTGTTTCTGTGTTTCTGTGTTTCTGTGTTTCTGTGTTTCTGTGTTTCTGTGGCCAACTAACGCAGCGGCTCTCCCCTACCGCGGGCGGACGTCAGCGGGTGTGTTGCCGGTCCGCATCTGCATCTGGTTGACCTGTTGGAGGGACGGCGTTGCCGCGCGGAGGGCCTGGACGCCCGCCGGCGTGATCTTGGGGCAGTTGCTCAAGACCAGTTGCCGGAGCGTCGGGAGGCCGTGCAGGTTTTTCAGCGTCGCGTCGGTGAGGTTCGCGCAGCGTGAGAGATCGAGCCATTCCAGCGCCTTCAGCTTGCGGAAGACGCCGCTGCACGCGTCGGTCAATCCGGTGCCGCCGCTCAGCGAGAGCGCGCGCAGTTTCGGCATGTTCTCCAGCGCCCGCACCACCGCCTCGTCGGACAACTCCGGCGAGAAGCGGATGTGCAGCCGCTCCATGGCGGCCAGCCCCCCGATCACGTCCAGCGTCGCGTCGTCGATCTTGTGGATGGTGAGTTCCTTGAGGCCGTCGCGCCGCGCGATCGCCTGCATGCCGTCCGCATTGACGCCGCAATCGACCAGCACGAGCACCTCCAGCTTCGCGTTGCCCTTCCAGCGCTTGAGCGCCTTGGTGCCGAGCCGCACGCTGCTCAGATCGAGCGCGCGCAGCTCCTTGCACTTCGCGATCGACTTGAGCGCGCCCTCGGTGACCTGCGTCATCCCGAGGTGCAGCCGGCGCAGATTCTTCGCGCGTGCCAGCGACTTGATGCCCGCGTCGGTGACTCCGCAGCTCTCCAGGTCGATCTCCTCCAGCGACTTGCAGCGCTTCGCGAGCACGGCGAGCCCCTTGTCGCGCACCGCGGTGCCGCGCAAGCGAAGGTGGGTGACCGACTTCGGGAGATTCGCGAGGAGCGCATCGTCCGCTCTCGACTGCGCGAGGTAGACGCGCTCGAGGCGCAGGAGCCGCGGAAGCACGGCAAGCGCGTCACGCGACAGGCCCATACAGCCGTCGAGGCCGAGCGCGCGAAGGTTGGGGAGCTGCTCCAGGGCGTCGATGTCGGTGAGCGCACCGTTCTGCGAAACCTGCAGGCCTTCGAGGTCCTTCGCCGGGACCAACGCGTCGAGCGTCGTCACCGGACTGCGGCCGAAGGCGAGATAGCGCAGGCCGGGGCTCTTCGCCATCGCGTCGAGCTGCGCCGCGGTGAGGCTCGGCGCGAAGTGCATCACGATGCCGGGAGGCTGCGCGGCCAGCACCGAGGCGTCGTAGCCGCGCTGCATTTCCGCCAGCCAGAGCCAGTGCTTCGGCAGCTGCACGCCGCCGCGGGCGGTGCCGAGCCGCTTCACGGGCCCGAGAATGCAGATCGACGGTGCCTCCTCGCCCTCGGGCGTCACCGCGGTGATCGTCGCGTCGGAATCGAACTGAAGCTTCCGCGCGGGCTTCAGGGGCTCCCCCGTCGCGACCGCGCCGATCGCGAGCAACATGATCACCGTCCGCATGCGTACCTCCTACGGCATGAGAACGGACGCGCGGGGGTCTGTGCAACGGGGAAGTCGTGACGTTGATGGGCCACAGAAACACAGAAACACAGAAGTTTGGGGGCCAGGACAACCGGAAGCAGCGAGGTCCCTCTCCTTTCTCCACTTCAAGTTAAGAAGGGCTGCGGGGACTTCCCGCAGCCCTTCTGTGTTTCTGTGATTCTGTGGCCGACCGAATCAGAGGATCGCTTCCACGACAGTGGTCTGGCCGATCCGCTGTTCCCGGACGTGCTCCGCCTCCACCGCGACGTGCATGCCCGCCGCGTGCCAGCCCTCGGTCGGAGCCTTGTCGCCGCCAACCAGCTTGGGGCCGATGAAGATCACCAGCTGGTCCACGAGGTCCTTGTCGAGGAAGGATCCGATCAGCTTCGGGCCGCCTTCCAGCAGCACGCGCTTGCAGCCGCGCTTGCCGAGTTCCTTCAGCAGGCGCTTGGGCTGCACGCGCCCCTTCTTGCCGCACACCACGGCGTCGAAGCCCTTGGGAATCTTGAAGCCCTCCGGCACCGCCAAGAGCGTGTTGTCCGCGTCGCGGTCGGGGAGCTTCTTGCGGCCGCAGACGAGGACGCGCAGCGGTTGGCCCCCGACGCCGGAGCGGTTGTCGAGCCGCGGGTCGTCCTCACGCACGGTGCCCGCGCCCGCGATGATGGCGTCGACGCGGCCGCGGAACTCCGCGTGCGCCCAGTCGCGCGCGGCCTCGTCGCTGATCCACTTCGAGTCGCCGTCGACCGCGGCGATGCGGCCGTCCAGCGTCATCGCCCACTTGGCGACGACCCACGGTCGCTTGCGCGCGCCGAGCATCGGCTCCGGCAGACGGATGCGCGCCTTGCGCACGCGGATCCCGGCCGCCCGCAGCCGCCGGGCGCCGGCGCGCAGCGGGTCGGCGTGGCCGTAGACGACCTCCTTGACGCCGGCCTCGATCAGCGCCTCGGTGCAGGGCGGCTGACGTCCCTGATGGTCGCAGGGCTCGAGCGTCACGTAGACCGTCGCCCCCTTCGCCTTCGCTCCCGCCGCCGCCAGCGCGTTGCGTTCCGCGTGCGGACCGCCGAGATACTCGTGCCCACCCTCGCCGACCACGCGGCCGCCCTTCACGACCACGCACCCCACCATCGGATTGGGTGCGACGCGGAATCGGCCCCGCTCGGCGAGCTCCTGCGCGCGACGCAGGTGAAGGCTATCCGGAGATTTCGCCACGCAGGCTGACCGGCGAGTAGTCGTGCACCTTGACGTCGACCAGCTGGCCGGCGAGGTCGGCGCCGCCCGGGAAGTGGATCAGGTGGTTCCCGCGCGTGCGGCCGGTGAGCATGTCGGGGTCCTTCTTGGAGACGCCCTCGACGAGCACCTCGAAGGAACGGTCGACCATGGCGGCGTGCTTCTCGACCGAGACCTTCTCCTGCGCCTTGAGCAGGCGCATGTTGCGCGCGGCCTTCGCCGGCAGCGGCACGTCGTCCTCGAAGTGCTTCTCGCTCGGCGTTCCGGGACGCGGCGAGTAGCGGAAGACGAAGCTCTGCTGCGGACGAACCTCCTCGAGCAGCGAGACGCTCAGATCGAAGTCCTCCTCGGTCTCGCTCGGGAAACCGACGATCCAGTCCGCGGCGATCTCGCCTTCGGGGAAGCGGCGCCGGAACTCCTTGACGATGTCGAGGTACTTCTCGCGCGTGTAGCCGCGCGCCATGCGCTTGAGCACGCGGCTCGACCCCGACTGCGGCGGGATGTGCAGCGCGCCGCACAGCTTCGGCAGGTTCGCCATGTCGTCGAAGATGCGCTCCTCCATGTCCTCGGGGTGCGACGTGACGAAGCGCAGCCGCTTGAGCCCCTCGACCGCATGGCAGGCGTGCAGCAGGTGGTGCAGGTCCTCGCCGTCGGGACGGTCCTTGCCGTAGGAGTCGATGTTCTGCCCGAGCAGCGTGACCTCGACCACGCCGTCGTCGACCAGGCGACGCACCTCGTCGACGATCTCCGCCTGCGGGCGCCCCACCTCGCGGCCGCGCGTGGCGGGCACGATGCAGAACGTGCAGTGGTGGTCGCAGCCGCGCGAGACGGCGATGAAGGCGCGATAGGGGTCCTGGCGCACCGTCACGTCCATGGCGGGCGGCGGCCGGTCGTGGCCGATGGAAACCACCGGGCCCTTGCCGAGCTGGGCCGCCGAGGCGAGGTCGAGGACATCGCCGAAGGATCGCGCGCCGGCGACGATGTCGACGTAGGGCGCGCGGCGCGCGATGACCTGGCCGAGGCGCTCCGCCATGCAGCCGGTGACACCGAGCAGCATCGAGGGCTTGCGCTCCTTGAACTTGCGCAGCTCGCCGAGCGCGGAGAACACCTTGTCCTCGGCGTGCTCGCGCACGGCGCAGGTGTTGACCAGCACGACGTCCGCCTCGTCCGGCTCCTCGGCGCGCGTGTAGCCGGCGCGCTTGAATGCGGAGACCATCAGGTCGCCGTCGTAGATGTTCATCTGGCAGCCGAAGCTCTTGAGGTAAAGCTGCTTCATGCGTCCTGCTCCACGAGCGCCGCCTGCTCCTGCCGGGCGCGGGCGACGAGACTGTCGAGTTCGCTGATGGTATCGCGCAGGATCTGCACGTGCCCGCTGCGCGCCTGCATCTGCCGCGAAAGCGTCGCGATGCCGACGCGCGCGCATTCCGCCGCCTGCTCGTAGAAGCCGGCGCGGAAGAACGACTGCGCGAGCATGTGGTAGCCGGTCGCCGCGCCGCCCTTCGGGAACATCTTCTCGAGGAACCGGTTGAGGCCGGCCTGCGGCCCGTCCGGCCACAGCTCGGTGCGGAAGAGGTAGGCCGAGCGCAGCACGATCGGGTCCTCGTCGAATTCCGGCAGCAACTCCTCGAGGCGCCGCTGGGCGCGGCCGAAGAGATCACGCACGCGGCGCAGGCGCTGCGGGTAGTACTCCGAGACTTCCCGGAAAAGGCGCGCGAACTCGCGCGGCGAGCCGTCCTCCGGGAAGTTCTGCACGCTCAGATGCTCTTCCAGCAGGATGGAGAGCTCGTGATAGACGCGCGACACCTTCATGTCGTACGGCTCCGACACGTTGCTCTGCCGGAAGTAGGTGCGCGCGGACTCGCGCAGCGGCTCGACCCAGCGCACGATGAGGTCCTGCAGCGCCGGGGTGTCGAACAGCTCGCGCGTTTCGTCCGGGTTGAGCCGCAGCTCCTCGCGCGGCTTCTTGCGCTCCGCAACCAGCTTGGCCACGGTCGCCTCGTAGGCGCGGTGAATGCGCGTGAAGGCGTGGCGCCCGCCGAAATGGAACTCGATGAGCTCCCAGCTCAGCCCGCGGCGCGATTCCGCCCGGCGCGCGGCCGAACCGCCGTCGGGCTGCATCTAGCTCTCCTCCGGTTCGACCTCGGCCGGCACGCGGTGCGCCAGCCGATCGACGAGATGGAGGACGAGGAAGAAGAGCACGAGGTAGAGCCCGACCGCCAACCAGAGGCCGAAGCCGAGCAGCAGGCTCATGCTCTCTCTTCTCCTACGACTCGGCCGTCGCCTCTTCGGTCTCCTCGGACACGGCGCCCATCGACCCGTAGTCGACGAGCTCGAACAGCGCCAACGGCGCGCGATCGCCGAGACGCGCCTTGTCGTAGCGCAGGATACGCGTGTATCCACCCGGTCGGTCCCCCACCGCGGGCGCGACCTCGTGGAAGAGCTTCTTCACGGTCGGCTTGTGCGGCAGCATCGAGGCGACGCGGCGAACGGCGTGCAGGTGCGCGGCGTTGCCCTCGTCGGTCCCCAGCTCCTTGCTCTTGTAGCCCTTCACCGCGATGGTGATG
>JBCDBY010000245.1:0-6978 GCA_039182715.1 Planctomycetota bacterium | reverse complement strand
TGCAAAGCAGGCGGTGTCTCAGCTGCAGCTGGAGAATTCGTTGAAGCAGCTGTTTCGTCCGCCTCGTCCGCCGCATCGACACCGGGCTGATCGTGAGTTCGCTCGCCTTCTCGCCCGGCGGGTCGATGCTCGCGGTGGGGGGGAAGAACCGCGTGCATCTCTACGACGTCGCCACCGGCTCGCTTCGGAAGAAGTGGAAGTCGGGCTCCGCCGGGCTCGCGTTTTCCCCGGACGGCAAGCGGCTTCTCACCGTCTCCACGCGCGGCAATGTCGCCGTCCAACCGGTGCCCGCGAGAAAAAAATAGAATCCGTGAACCGCTCCCGGCCCCCGGCGGCAAGCCGTGGGGAGAGCGATGACACGGAGGACTGAACCCGTTCCCAACCCCGAGGCCCTGATCTCGCACGCCGGTTTCATCCGCGTGGTGGCGCAGCGACTGCTTCTCGACGACCACGAGGTCGACGACGTCGTCCAGCAGACGCTGCTCGCCGCGCTGGAAAAACCGCCCGAGCGCGAGGTGAAGCCCTGGCTGGCGGCGGTGGCGTCCAACCTGGCGCGCATGCGCCGGCGCACCGAAGGCCGCGTGAAGCGGCGCGAGAAGGTGGCCGCGCGACCCGAGGCGACGGCGGCGACGAGCGAAATCGCCGAGCGCCTCGACATGCAGAAGCGCCTGGTCGAAGCCGTGACCGCGCTCGACGGCCCCTATCGGGATGTGATCGTCCTGCGCTACTTCGACGAGCTGCCTCCGCGCGAGGTGGCGCAGCGACTGGACATCCCCGTCGAAACGGTGCGCACGCGGACGCGGCGCGCGCTGGAGCAGTTGCGTGGACGCCTCGACGCCCGCCCCGGCGGGCGCCAGGCGTGGCAGCTCGCCCTGCTCCCGCTCGCGTTGCCGCCGGCGCGGACGCAGGCAGCCGTGGGAACCACGGCCGCCATCGCCACGGGAGTGATCGGGATGAAGTCCATTGTTGCCCTCGCTGCCGCGCTGATTGCCGCGGTCGCTTTCTTGTGGAGTGAAACATCGCAGGACGCCGAACGCACGGTCGAACGTGCGGCGGAGTCGGGCGAACGCGGCGAACGCACGGTTGCGTCGACGACCGGGGAACCGCGCGCGGGTGTCCGCGACGCGCCCAAGGAGTCCGGGCCCTCGCTGCCGCGGGACTTCGAGTTCCAGGGCGTCGTCGTCGATTCCGACGGCAATCCCATCGCGGGCGCCGTCGTCACCGGTCAGGTGCGCGGCGACCACGAGCGCGACCTCCAGCTCGAGTCGGACGAGCGCGGCGCGCTGCGCTTCGACGGCACGACCGGCGACGCCAGCGCGTTCGTCAACGTCCGGCACCCCGACTTCGCACCGGGTTCGGCGTACCTCTCGTCGTGGTCCGCCGAACCCACGCGCATCGTGCTGCGCCACGGCGAGGAGATGAACCTGCGCGTCCTTTCGCCGCGCGGAGCCGGCGTGCCGGGTGCGCCCTGCGAGGCGACGCTCCACGAGAAGGCGGGCGACACCTGGCAGATCTGGAACCACGAAGTCGAAGGCGCCACCGACCGCGCGGGCCTGCTCCCGCTCGGCCGCCTGCCGGCGGAGTCGGGGCTGACGCTGACCATCGACCACGACGGTTTCGCCCACTTCCGCAAGCGGTTCGAGCCGGAGGATCTGCGCACGGGCGAGCTGACCGTGCAGCTGGCCGAGGGCGGCACGGTGCGCGGTCGCGTGCTCGACCCCGATGGCCAGCCGGTCGCGGGCGCGATCGTGCGCTCCCCGCACCGCGAGGCGCGCACCGACGCCGAGGGGAGCTACGTGCTTCGCCACGTGGTCACGGACGGCGTGAAGGTGACCGCCGAGCATGCGTCGTTCGCACCCGCCGCGTTCGGAGCGAGTGTCGGCTGGGGCAAGAGCGTGCCGGTCCAGGTCGACGAAGGTGCCGTCGTCGATGGCGTCGAGATCACGCTCGGCCGCGCGACCCGCGTCCGGGGGCGCATCGTCGACGAGGAGGGCAACCCGGTCGCCGGCTTCAAGGTGCAGTCCTACTGCGGCCACTCCTACTCGCAGCAGGAGTACCCGGTCACGGGGGAGGACGGCCGTTT
Organism: Planctomycetota bacterium; assembly: GCA_039182715.1. Classification (GTDB taxonomy): domain Bacteria; phylum Planctomycetota; class PLA2; order PLA2; family PLA2; genus JBCDBY01. The sequence goes on along the minus strand of JBCDBY010000245.1, from coordinate 4,895 downwards.
CGTGGCCGGTCCGTACAACCTGCGCAAGCCGACCAGCCGCTGGATTTTGCAGCGCTCCAAGAGCAAAACGCATCGTCTCGCGGGCGGGATGGAGCTGCCGATTCGCGCGGGGCAGACCCTCGATGCGGGCGACATCACGGTCGAGTCTCGTCCGCGCGTGCGGCTGCGCGTGGTGATGCCGGACGGCACGCCCGCACCGCCGCGCGTGCACCCGCACGTGATGGTGACTCTGGTGCGTCGCCACGGACGCGCCGTCTTCCACGGCTTCGTGAGCGCGCAGCAGACGATGGTCCGCATGCGGCCCGACGCGACGCAGGAGGCGATGGTCGACCCGGGCGTCTTCCGGCTGCAGGCCGAAGCGAACGACGGTCTGTTGTCGGCCGCCGCCACGGTCGATACGCAGACCTATGAGGGCGAGGAGATCGAACTCAAGCTCGTCGCGAGCGTCACGCTGCGCGGCACCTTCCGCGTCAACGGCGTCGAGCGCAGCGGCCATGAGCTCGCGCTGATTCCCGCTGCGCTCGAGCAGCCGTGGCACGCCGGGTCGGCGCTGCGCACCCACAGCCGCGACGAGGGCGCCTTCGAGTTCCGCGTCGCGGAGCCGGGCGAGTACCTGCTGGGCGCCACCGAGCGAGCCAAGGGCGGCCAGCGTAAGTTCACCGCGTCGCCCAGCCCGCGTCGCGTGACGGTCGGGGCGGAGCCGATCGAGGGGCTGCGCATCGACGCGGTGCTGGTGCGCGAAGGGGCGGTGGTGCGCGGCCGCGTCGTCGACGCGACGACGGGCCGTGCGATTCCGCAGGCTTCCTTCAACTTCCAGCGCTACAAGTTCCTCATGCCGCAGCACGCGCTCATGACCAGCTCCTGGGACCGCGAGGGCAAGTTCGAGGAGGAGCTCGATACGCCCGGCTCCTACACGGTCACCGTGCGCGCCGACGGCTACTCCGCCTGGACATCCAAGCGATTCCAGGTGAAGCAGCAGGGCGAGATCGATCTCGGCACCATCAAGCTGCCCTCCGTGTTCGAGCTCGCCGGCGTGGTCAAGGACGCGCAGGGCGTGCCGGTGCCCTACACCCAGGTGCACCTGCTGGGCGGCGCGGGCCAGCTGCGCGCCTCGGTCTTCACCGACAGCGGCGGCCGCTTCCGCATCCAGCAGTCGGACGTCGGCCTGTTCAACGTCTTTGCGGTCTCGCCGCGCCACCCGGTGGCGGTCATGCGGGCGGTGTCCATCTCCCAGGACAAGACCGAGCCGATCCAGATCCGCCTACCGGCCGCGTCTCCGCTCACCGTGCGCGTGCGCGACGAGAACGGCCAGCCGATCGCCGGCGCGAAGTTCGTCTACTCGTTCCCGGCGGTGGCTCCGTTCACGAGCAAGGAGTTCGGCAGCTTCGAGCCGCCGTCGTACGGCGCGAACGAATCGGACACCGAAGGCGTCGTGCGCAAGCCCTACATGCCGGCGGCGCGCGTCACCATCCAGGTGTCCAAAAAGGGGTTCGGCCTCGTGCGCAAGGTGATCGAGACGAAGAAGGGCGAGCCGACCGAGCTCGAGATCACGCTGACACGAAAGTGACGCGATGGGGGATCATGGGCGCGGGATGCGGGCGCTGTTGATTCTCGGACTTCTCGGTGCGGTCGGTCTCCTCGTCTGGTTTGGGCAGGGCGAGGAGACGGACCGCGTGTCGCGCGACGCGGAGCAAACCGAGCGCGCAGCGACGGACCGGCCGCCGCCGCAGGAAGAGACCGAAGTCGCGCCCGAGGGCTTCACGTTCACGGGCATCGTCGTCAACACCGAGAAGCAGCCGCTGGCCGACGTCGTCGTGGCCTACGAGGAGACCACGTCCCGGACCGGCGACGACGGTCGCTTCGAGATCGTCCTCGACGCCTCGGGCTGGGTGCCGCTGCGTCTGTCCCATGTTCGTTATCGCGCGCAGCAGGTCTGGGCGCAGGAAGGCGAAGAGCAGACCTACGTGTTGCGCCGCGGGGCGCCGCTCACCGTCCTCGTGCTCGACGACGAGCGCAAGCCGGTCGCCGGCGCGAAGGTCAGCGCCAACGACAAGCGACGCCGTGGCATGGCGGGCATCTGGTCCTGGTCCGAGGTCGAGCAGATCGGATTCGAGCAGACCGCGGCCGATGGCCGCGTGCAGGTGGGCGTGGCGCCGGAGGGCGCGATCGAGCTGCGCGTCGAGCACAATCGATTCGCGACGCACGTTTCCACCGTCCGTATCCCGGGCGTCGATCCGGTCGAGCACGTGGTCGTGCTCAATCAGGGCGGCATCGTCGAAGGCATGGTGCTCGACGTGGAGGGCCAGCCGGTGCCCGGCGCGCTCGTGCGGGCCGGCGACCGGACCGGGAGCTCGGACTCGGCGGGACGCTTCCGCGTGGAGCGGATCGGCGCCGGTTTCGTGACGGTGATGGCGGGCAAGGAGGGGCACGCGCCGGGATTCTTCGGGCACGCGCTCGGCTGGGGGCGTCCGGTTCCGGTGGAGATCATCCCCGGCGAGGTGACGCAGCTGAGCGAGATCCGACTGGGCAAAGCGAGCTACCTCACCGGCGTGATCACGGATACGAAGGGCAACCCGCTCGAGGGCGTCGAGGTCCACCTCAACACGCGCACCGTGTTCGCGCTCGAGAGCCGGTATGAGACCGACGCGGAGGGGCGCTTTCGGCTCGGCCCGTTCCGCGTCGGGCGTCGCGGGCACGCGAACTACCACGTTCGCGCCGAGGGCTACCGCGACAACTCCAGCCGGTTCGTCAACGTCAAGGAAGGAGAGACTGCCGACGCCGGCACCATCGAGCTGGCCGCCTCGGCGCGCCTGAAGGGGCGCTGCATCGACGAGGATGGGCGGCCGGTGGCGGGCGCGCACGTCGAGACGCGGCCCGGCTACCGGCACGCGACGACCGACCGGGACGGTCGGTTCGAGATCCTGGACGTCTCGCTCGGCATGATCATGGTGCACGCGACGCAGTACCGCGGCGACGGGCTGCGATCGGAGCCCAAGCTCTGCGACGTGACCGCGGGCGCCGTCCTCGACGACATCGAACTGGTGCTCGTCGGGGGTGGGAAGATCTCCGGCCGCGTGCTCACGCCGGGGGGCAAGCCGCGGCCCCAGCTCGCCGTCGCCGCTCGTCTGCTCGGATTGCCGGAGGGCTCCCGGCCGATCGTCGACTATGCCGGCACGAACGACGCGGGGCGCTTCGAGTTCCGATCGCTGGCGCCCGGCGAGTACGAGGTCGGCCTGCACGACGGCCGCCGCGGTTGGGGCGGCGTGCACTTCAAGAAGGGTGTGCGGACGCGCGTCGTCGAGGTGGGCGCGACGGACGTGGACTTCGTCTACGACTTCGAAGGCGGCGTGGTGACCGCGCGCGTGCTTTCCGATCGGAGCGGCGAACCGCTCGACAACTTCGCGTTCGGCATCATCTCGTACCGCGGGTTCCTGCCGACGGACGCCGATCTCGGGAGCCTCGCGAACGTCGGGGGCAAGTTCCGCTACGAGTTCGAGAGCGACGGCAAGTTCGCGGTGGAGTTCAAGGCGCCGGGCCACGCCCCCTTCCGCACGCCGAAGTTCGACCTGAAGAAGGGCGACGAGAAGGACCTGGGCGTCATCCGGCTCGGTGGCGGCGGGCGCATCGAGGGGCGCGTGGTCGACGCGCAGGGGGCGCCGGTGCCGTTCACGCGCATCAACATCCTCTCGCCGAAGTTCGAGACCAACGAGGAGGAGCCCTACACCGGTCGCGACGGCGCGTTCGCGGTGGAGGACGTGACGCCCGGCATGTACATCGTCTTCGCGATCTCGCCGGAGCATCCGATCGGCATGACCAAGAACGTCTTCGTCCAGCCGGGCAAGACGGCGAAGGTCGAGGTCCGCTTTCCGGAGTCGGGTCCGCTCGAGGTGATCGTCACCGGCGACGACGGACGCCCCTTAAAAGGTGCCAAACTCTTCTGGTCCTTCCCGGAGATCGCGCCGCTCACCACCAAGGCGGTGCAGCACAAGATCCCGCCGGGCTACGGCGACAACGTGGCCGACGGCGCGGGGCGCATCCGCCAGAACTCCCTGCCCGCCGGTCCGGTCTCGTTACTCGTTGAAGCGAACGGGTTTACGCCGGTAACCCGGTCGCTGCGGATCACGCCGGGCAAGACCGCGCGCCTCGAGATTTCGATGACTCGGAAGAAGTAGCGGCGAAGTTCGGCGGACCTGCCGATCTACTCCCGGAGAACCGCATGATGGACATCTCCGCGCTGCGGCGTCGGGCCGGGGAAGGGCTTACGTCCCTTCGGCCGACGCTGATCTCGTTTTCGATCGCCGCCACCGGCTTCATCGTGGCCGGCATCTACCTGCTCACGCCCGGCCTCGCTCAGGGGTCGGCCTCTCCTTCGCTCTTCGGGGAACTCGCGCGCACGCTCGCCGTCGCGTTCGGGCCCGCGTCGGTCGTGCTCTGCCTCATCGCGGCGATGCACGGCCTGCTCGGCCTGCTCGGCCGCGAACTCGAGTTCGATCGCGCGCGCATTCTCTACTCCGGCGCGATGGTCGTGCTGCTGCCCTGCTTCCTCCATCTGCTGGCGGAGGCGGGCGGCATTATCGGCCTGCTCGCCGGCGACGCGATCACGCTCTTCCTGCCGACCTGGTTCGCGCTGCTGTTGATCGGCGCCGCCTCGCTGCTGGTGGTGATCCGCAGCACCGACTGGCTCTTCTACAGTGCGCTGCGCGAGGCGAAGGCGCCGCGCCCCGACCTCATCGTGACCGAACCGGAGGTGTACGAGCCGGACGAGGAAGACGAGGAGGATTGGGAGTACGAAGAGGAGGAGGAGGAAGAAGAGGAAGAGCCCGAAGAGGAAGACGAGGAGTTCGAGGAGGAGGAAGAAGACGAGGAGTGGGAAGAGGAAGAGGAAGAAGAGGAGG
>JBCDBY010000244.1:0-6986 GCA_039182715.1 Planctomycetota bacterium | reverse complement strand
TAGCCTGCATCATTCATGACCCCGCGGGTTCTGGCCGGTCCGGATCGCCGAGTTCCGCGTCATCCCTCGTCGCCGTGACTCCTGCCACGGCTTCCTCGGGATTCCTCGATCTCGACGATCCGTCCTCGCCCAGAAGAGCGCGTCGAGAAGGCCAGAGCGCGTGGCGTCGCCTTGCACGGCAATGCAGCGGCGATTCCCCTCCGTAGCTCCCGCGCGGTCATGAATGATGCAGGCTAAGTCGCGACCGCCTCGGCGGTTTCCGCGCCCGACTTCTGTGTCGCCGGATTCGGCACCACGTACGGCCCGATCGCCAGGCAGTCGAGGTGACCCTTGAGGAAGGCGCGCACCGCGTCCTTCGGCGTGCAGACGATCGGCTCCTCGTGCATGTTGAAGCTCGTGTTGATCAGGCACGGGATGCCCGAGAGCTTCTCGTACTCGTCCACGATGCCGTAGTACACGGGGTTCATCTCACGCGTGACGAGCTGCGGGCGCGCGGTGCCGTCGACGTGCACGGCGGCCGGGCAGTTGTCCTTCATGAAGGGCGTGCAGTCGAACGTGATCGTCATGAACTTCGACGTGTGCTCCGCGCCCGCCATGCCCTCGTAGCAGCGGTCGCGCGCCTCGTAGAGCGTGACCGGGGCGAACGGCATGAACTCCGTGCGGCCGAGCCGCTTGTTGAGCCACTGGTTCACCTCGGGCTCGCGGGCGTGATAGAGGATCGAGCGGTTGCCGAGTGCGCGCGGGCCGTACTCCATGCGACCGCCGAAGCGCGCGACGACCTCGCCGTCGAAGATGCGCTTCGCCACCTGCGCCTCGAGGTCGCCCGGGGCGTCGTACTTGAGGCCGGCGTCGTCGAGCGCGGCGCGAATCTCGGCCTCGGAGTACTCCGGGCCGAGGTAGGCGGTCTCGAACGGGCCGGGCAGCGTGTCGCCCATCGAGCGCATGACCGCGACGCCGGAGCCGCAGCCGCCGTCGCCCATGTTCGGGTAGACGAAGACGCGCTTGACGCCGTCGACCTCGAAGATGCGCTGGTTCATCTTGACGTTCGCGGTCACGCCGCCGGAGAGTACGACCGCGTCGGCGCCGGTCTGCTTGATCCAGTGGCCGACCCACTCCTGGACGATGATCTCCAGCACGTGCTGATAGGCGGCCGCCACGTCGATCATCGGGTAGCGGCTCGCGAGGTGGTGCGCGATGAGGAAGTTCTGCGCCTGGTGGATGCGGAAGGCGCCCGGGGTCCGCTCGAAGGTCTCGAGCAGCGCGGGGGCGAGGCGCTCCGGATCGCCGTAGGCGGCGAGGCCGACGATCTTGCCGGCGTGGCGGCTCGGGTTGTAGCCGAGCGACGAGGTCACCTCCTCGTAGAAGGTGCCCAACGAATTGGGATAGCGAACGTTGCTCAGGCGCTTGATCTGCGTGCCTTCGCCGAGGCTGATGGAACCGGCGAGGCCGGTGCCGTAGCCATCGATGGTGACGATGAGCGCGCGGTCGAATCCGCTGTTGAGGTAGGAGTTGGCGGCGTGGCTCAGGTGGTGCTCGTAGCGCTGCAGCTTGTCCTGCAAGCCGAACTGCGCGAGGCCGGAGGCGAGCTCCTGCTGCCAGCGCTGGTGGCCCGCCTTCGAGCCCTCGACCCACTTCTTGAGCAGGTACTTGCTCGCGGCGCGCGAACCGGTCGTGTTGAGCGCGCCGAGCCGGTACGCGAGCTTCTTCAGGTTGCCCTTCTCGAGGATCTGCTCCGCCGACCCGAGGCCGTGCACCGACGCGGGGCGCGACGGCATCTTGCGGTCCGCCTCGTCGAGCAGCCGGCGCATCGCCGCGCAGTCGGGCGCGTGCAGCACGTCGGCGTCCTCGCGCAGGCTGTCGTGGATCGCGTCGACCTCCTCCTTCCAGGTGAGGAAGGGATAGGCGACCTCCTCGATCTCCTCCGGCTTGGTGCCCGTCGTCTCGAGCCCCTTGGCAAGCGCCTCGTAGGGGAACCCGGCGTGCTGCTTCTGACGGCTGAACCGTTCCTCGCCCGCGGCGAAGAGGATCTTGCCGTCCTCCACGACGGAGGCGGTGGCGTCCTTGTCGAGCGGGGAAATTCCGATGACCTTCATGCTTGGCCTTTCGCGAGGTGCTGGAACAGCTCGCGCGGCGTCATCGTGACGCCGCCCAGTTGCTGGAAGAAGAAGTCGAAGTATTGGCGGAACCCGTCCAGGAACGCGGACAGTTCCGCCTCGTTGCGCACGTAGGGCGTGTGCCCCGGCACGACGGACGGGCTGTGAAAGCTGTAGGCGAAGACGCGCTCGCCGCGCGCGTACAGCCAGCGGGTGAGCTTGACGTTGTCGGCGACGGAGAAACCCTCGTTGGAGAGGTGCAGCCGGTCGGCGACGCCGAGCCGCGACAGGATGCCGGGCGCGCGCAGCTTGCGGAACGGGCCCCAGTTCGCGAGCCGGTAGGCCGGATCGCGGAGCGGCCCGACGAAGCCGGCCAGCGCGCTCGTCGCGGGCACGCAGAGCATGCGCCGCTGACGCCCGAACCAGTAGGGGCCGTAGGGGTATCCGCGGAAGTCGGGTCCCTGCTCGTGGCTGTAGTCGAAGTCCGGCTCCACGCTCAGGTCGACATCGAAGCCGAGCTGCTCCAGCGTCGTCGCCGTGTGCGGCCCGACGCCGTAGCGACCCGCCTTGTAGGTCGTCGGCCGGTCGCCGAAGACCTCCTCGATGCGATCGCGCAGCAGCTCGATCTTGCGCGCCTCGAGCGCGCGCGGCAGGTTGCCGGGGAAGGAGTGCCGGCGGCAGACCTCCTCGTCGTGCGGCGGGCTCACCCAGGGGTGCAGGTGCGCGCCGATCTCGCAGCGGCCGTCGGCGTGGATCGCGCGCAGCGCGGTGTGCCCCATCTCCTGGTCGACGACCGGCCAGTCGATGACGTAGCAGGGCTTGATGCCGTAGGCGTCGAAGACCTCCTGCGCGCGGGTGATGTGCGGCATCGCGGTGACGCCGGTGCTCGCGCGATCATGCGGCTTCGACCAGTCGAACTCCTCCTCGGTGTCGGAGACGACGAGCAGGATCGGCTTCTCGGCGGGCGCAACGCGGGCCCGGCTGGAATCCGGAATCTCCCCAACAAGGGGAAGTTCGCGCACGGCTGCCTCCATCTGCTGTGCCAATCCAAAGCGCGTGCCGGTTCAGGAAACCCTGATGACAGGCCGGTTTTCAGACGGCTCCCATACCACGCGTTCAGTTTACTGAACAATCGGTCGGTCGCGCGTTTCACCGACAGCCCGAAGCCGCAAATTGCGGGATTCATTCCGCACCCCGGCTGGCCCAACCCCCTGCCCCGCAAGCGCTTACAGCCACCGATTGATGGAAGAGGTGCATCAGAAGGGAGGAGTCAGCGGCCGGTGACGGCGCGCCAGTCGAGGACCTCGACGTCGGGGGCGAGGTAGTCGTCGCGGACCGGCTCGGTGCCGCAGAGGTCGGTCGACAGGTACTTCTTGTTGCTGTCGCAGAAGATCGTGACGACCGTGGCGTCGGGGCCCATCTTCTCGGCGATCTTCAGCGCGCCGATGAAGTTGGCGCCCGCGCTGATGCCGACCGCGATGCCGGCGTCGCGCGCCAGCTTTTGCGCCATCAGGATCGCGTCGCCGTCCCAGACGTCGACGATCTCGTCCAGCTCGTCGAGCTTCACGATGGCCGGCACGAACTCGTCGCTGATCCCCTGGATGCGGTGCTTGCCGACCTTCTTGCCGGTGCGCAGCGTGGGCGAGTTGGCGGGCTCGAGCGGATGCACGCGAACGCCCGGGATGCGCTCGCGCAGCAGGCGGCCGGTGCCCATCACGGTGCCGCCGGTGCCGACGCCGGCGACGAACGCCTGCGGCTCGATGCCGATGCGCGCAAGCTGGTCGACGATCTCCGGGCCGGTCGTGCGGTAGTGCGCGTCGACGTTCGCGTCGCTTTCGAACTGGTGCGGCAGGAAGACCTGCCCGGTCTCGTCCGCGTAGGCGTCCGCCTTCGCGATGCTGCCGAGGAAGCCGCCGGCGTCGCTGCTGACCGGCACGATCTCGGCGCCGAAGCTCTGGATGACCAGCACGCGCTCGCGGCTCATCCAGTCCGGCATGAAGATGCGCACCGGATGGCCCAGCGCGCGACCGATGGCGGAGAACGAGATACCGGTGTTCCCGCTGGTCGCCTCGGCGATGGTCCAGCCGGGCTCGATCTTTCCGCGCCGGTGCGCGTCCTCCAGGATGCGCAGCGCCATGCGGTCCTTGATCGAACCGGTGAAGTTGGCGACCTCGTGCTTGGCGTGAATCGTGTATTCGTGGCCGCGGAATCGGACGCGCACGCCGATCAGCGGCGTGCCGCCGATGAGGCGGCGGACGGCGGCGAGGCGCTCGCTACACGTCAAACTCGATTCCTTGGGCGAGCGGCAGATCGGTCGACCAGTTGATGGTGTTGGTCTGCCGGCGCATGTAGGCCTTCCACGAGTCGCTCCCGCTCTCGCGGCCGCCGCCCGTGTCCTTCTCGCCGCCGAACGCACCGCCGATCTCCGCGCCGCTCGTGCCGATGTTCACGTTGGCGATGCCGCAGTCGCTGCCGACGTGGCTCAGGAAGGTCTCCGCCTCGCGCATGTCGCGCGTGAAGATCGCCGAGCTGAGTCCCTGCGGCACGTCGTTGTGCATCGCGATCGCGTCGTCGAGCGTCTCGTAGCGCATGAGGTACATGAGGGGACCGAACGTCTCCTCCTGCACCATCGGCAGGTCGTGCGGGACCTCCGCGAGTGCCGGCGTCATGAAACAGCCGTCGCGCTTCTCGCCGCCGCAGAGGATCGTGCCGCCCTGCTCCCTCACCTTCGCCACCGCCGCGACGACGTGGTCGACGCTGCCCTCGTCGATCAGCGGGCCGACCAGCGTGGACTCGTCGAGCGGATCGCCGATCGTCGCCGACTGCCACACCTTCACGAGCTTTTTCTTGAGCTCGTCGTAGATCGAGGCGTGCGCGAGCACGCGGCGCGTCGTCGTGCAGCGCTGGCCCGCCGTGCCGAGCGCGCCGAACGCGATGGCGCGCAGGGCGAGATCGAGATCGGCGTGCTCCGAGACGATGATCGCGTTGTTGCCGCCCAGCTCGAGGATGCTCTTGCCCAGGCGCGCCGACACGACCTCGCCGACGCGCTTGCCCATGCGCGTGGAGCCGGTCGCGGAGACGAGCGGGATGCGGCGGTCGTGGATCATCGGTTCGCCGATGGTCTCCACGTCGCCGACGATCACGCTCGACACGCCCGACTCCCATCCGTTGGCGGCGAAGACGTCGTGCGCGATCTTCTGGCAGGCGATCGCGGTGAGCGGCGTCTTCTCGCTCGGCTTCCAGAGGCAGACGTTGCCGCACACCCACGCCAGCGCCGCGTTCCAGCTCCAGACGGCGACGGGAAAGTTGAATGCGGAGATGATCCCGACGATGCCGAGCGGGTGCCACTGCTCGTACATGCGGTGGCGCGGGCGCTCGGAGTGCATGGTCAGCCCGTAGAGCTGCCGCGAGAGACCGACCGCGAAGTCGCAGATGTCGATCATCTCCTGCACCTCGCCGAGGCCTTCCGCGCGAATCTTGCCCATCTCGAGCGAGACCAGCTCGCCGAGCGGCTCCTTTTTCGCACGCAGCGCGTCACCGATCTGCCGCACGATCTCGCCGCGCTTGGGCGCCGGCAGCATGCGCCAGTCGGCAAACGCCGCCTGCGCCGCGCCGATGACCTGTTCGTACTCCTCCCGCGTCGCCATCGCGACCGTGCCCAGCAGCGCACCATCGCGCGGGCTGTACGACTCCAGCAGATGCTCGCCCCCGGTCAGCGGACCACCGGTCCACGCCCCCGGGTTCACCGCATCGAGACCAAGCGCTTCGAGAATGTTCTTCATCGTCCCTGCATTATCCGCTCGTAGCCCCTGGCCCCTAGCTCCTGGCCCCTAGCGGTCATCCACAAGGTAGACCCCGTGCGAGAGCCGCCGCACACCCAGATCCCCCTGCACGGCCGTCACCAGCAGCACCGACGCATGGCGCACGGAAATGCCGAGCAACTTCGCAACGCGCGGCGTCTGGAACGGCTGGCCGTGCTCGCGGCCCCACGCCAGCAGCTTCTCGAGATGCGATCCCGGCTGGGGCTCCCGCCGCGTGCGCGCCGCGCCGGTCGCCGGCGTGCCGGGCTCCACCACGCGGATGACGATGCGACCGCAGTCGAGCAGCGCCTGCGCGAAGCGCTCGTCCATCGTGACTTTCACTTGGGGCTTCATACCGCCAAGCTATCCCAAGGGCGGAGCGGTTGCGACCGGGTTTCGCATGGACGGCGTCGGCGTCGGGGGTTAGGGTCGCCGCCTTGATCGATGGCAGGCCGCCGACGTGTGCCGTGGGCGCTATCGCCCAAGACTTTCCTGTTCGCCGCCGGTGTCGGCATCATCGGCGGTCTCGTCGGCGCGACGTACCAGATCCTCAGCCGCGGCCTCCAGATCTTCATCGTCGGCGAGGGCAAGCTGCTCGACGCCGCGAGCGGCCTCGAGTGGTACCAGCGCATGCTCATCCCGTTTTTCGGGGCGTGCCTCGCATCGGCCATCATCTACGCGCTCGGCCGCTGGACGACGGGCCAGGGCATGGCGGACGTCATGGAGGCGGTCTCGCTGCGGCGCATGCGCAACCTGAGCGTCTGGCGCACGATCCTGCGCGCGCTCTCCTCGCTGGCGCTCATCGCCACCGGCGGCTCGGTCGGCCGCGAGGGTCCGATCGCCTACATGTCGGCGAGCCTCGGCACCCGCTTCGCCCGCCTGTCCGGCATGCCGTCGACCCGCCTCGGCCTCTTCGCCGGCTGCGGCATTGCGGCCGGCATGGCGGTCTCCTACTACGCGCCGTTCGGCGCCGCGCTGTTCGCGATGGAAGTGGTGCTGCGCAACTTCTCGGTCGACATCCTCGCGCCGGTGCTCGCCGCCTCGGTGGTCTCCTACCTGATGTTCGAGGCGCTGGCGTCGACCGGCTTCCTGG
>JBCDBY010000243.1:0-6990 GCA_039182715.1 Planctomycetota bacterium | reverse complement strand
TCGCGCTGAGGCGGCTGAGTTCCGCTGAGATCGCTGAGAACAAACAGGGGGGCAACAGAACTCCCGAGTCCCATCCTGTTTTCCCTCAGCGATCTCAGCGTGCCTCCGTCTTCTCAGCGCGAAATCTCCGCGCTCTCAGCCTCCTCACACCCCGCCCCCTAAAGCGCATCCCCATACTTCTCGATCCGGTACCGAATCTGATCCCGCGTCATCCCCAGCAGCTGCGCGGCCTTGCCCTGCACGCCGCCGCTGCGTGCGAGCGCCTGGCGCACCAGGTCGAGTTCGAGTTCGTCGATGTCGAGGCCGTCCTCCGGCAGCGTCAGCAGCCGCCCGCCCGGCGCGCGCTCCGCCTCGGTGGCGCCTTCGAGGCTGAACGCGAAGTCGCGCGACGCCAGCGTCGGCCCCTTGCCGAGGATCATCGCGCGTTCGATCGCGTTGCGCAGCTCGCGCACGTTGCCCGGCCAATCGTGCGTCTGCAGGGCGGCGATCGCGTCCGGATCGATGCCGTCGATCTTCTTGTTGAACTCCTTGTTGAACCGGTCGAGGAAGAACGTCGCGAGGATCGGGATGTCCTCGGTGCGCTCCCGGAGCGGTGGGATCCGGATCGGGAAGGTATTCAGTCGGTAGAAGAGATCGAGGCGGAACGAGCCGTCCTTCACACGCGCCTCGAGGTCGGCGTTGGTCGCCGCGACGACGCGCACGTCGACCTCGATTTCGCCGACCCCGCCCAGCCGCTTGAACGTCTTGTCCTCGAGGACGGAGAGCAGCTTCGCCTGCAGCGCCAGCGGCATGTCCCCGATTTCGTCGAGGAAGACGGTGCCGCCGTCCGCGACCTCCAGCAGGCCCGGCTTCGCCGTCTTCGCGTCCGTGAACGCGCCGCGTTCGTGGCCGAAGAGCTCGCTCTCCAGCAGCGATTCGGGAATGGCGGTGCAGGTGATCGTCAGGAACGGCTTTTCCTTGCGCTCCGACGCCTTGTGCAGCGCGTTCGCGAGCAGCCCCTTGCCGGTCCCGCTTTCGCCCAGCAGCAGCACGGTGCTGGCGCGGCTGGAAGCGAGCGTGCGCAGCAGGTCGGCGATGTTGCGCATCGCGGACGACTCGCCGATGACCGCGCCGAGTCCGTCCTCCGCCTGCATGCCGCGCAGCGCCGAGACCTCGCGCCGCAGCCGGGTCGTCTCCAGCGCGGTGCGCACGTTGAAGACCATCTCGTCCGAGTCGAACGGCTTGTTCACGTAGGTGAAGGCGCCGCGCCGCATCGCCTCGACCGCCTTCTGCACCGACGAGTAGGCGGTCATGAGGATGCAGGGCACCTCCGGATGCAGCTCGTGGATCGTCGTCATGAGGTCGAAGCCGTCGCCGTCCGGCAGCCGGTGATCGAGAATCGCGCAGTCGATGCGATGACGCTCGCACTGGGCGATCGCCTCCTCCATGTCGCCCGCCTCGTGCACGACGTAACCCTCCTCCGCGAGCGACTCGCGCAGCGTGAAGCGGATCAGCTTCTCATCGTCGACGACGAGGACGTGCTCCTTGCTCATGCGCCTTGCAGTCTAGTGCGCGGAAGCGCGACGGTGAAGCTGGTCCCCTTGCGCCGGCCCGTCTCGACCTCGATGCGGCCGCCCATGACGCCGACGAACTTGCGGACGATGGTCAGGCCGAGGCCGGTGCCGCGCGTCTTGGTCGTGAAGAAGGGCTTGAACAGGCGCGGCAGCACGTCATCGGGAATGCCGGGTCCGTTGTCGGTCACGCTCAGTTCGATGTCCTGCGGGGTCTCGGTCGCGCGCACCGTGATGGTGCCCGATTCGCGCCCGATCGCCTGCGCCGCGTTGAGGATCAGGTTGACGACGATGTTCTCCATGAGCTGCGGGTCCGCCTCGACCTCGAGCCCCGCTTCGACCTCGAGCACGACCGCGTGGTTCTTCACCTGCGGCTCCTCGCCGAGCACGCGCATGATGCGGTCGAGGAACTCGCGCAGGTCGAGCGTCGTGTAGTGCGGCGTCGCGGGCCGCGCGAAGGTGAGCATCTCGCGGATCGTTTTGTCGAGCCGTTTGACCTGGTCCTGCACCTCCTGCACGACCTCGGTGCGCGGATCGTCCTCGGGGAAGGCGCGCCCGATGACCTGCACCGCGCCGCCGATGCCGGCGAGCGGGTTCTTGATCTCGTGCGCCACCGCGGCGGCCATCTCGCCGATCGCGGCGAGGCTCTCGCGCCGCGCCAGCTCGTTGCGGATGCGGTCGCGCTCGGTCACGTCGCGGAAGATCGAGGCGCGCCCGGCGTACTCGCCGCGCGCGTCACGGAGGATCGTGGTGGAGACCTCGGTCCGAATGCGGCGCCCGTCCCGCGTGATGCGCTCGCCGTAGTGGTTGCGGACGAGTCCGTCCTCCTTGACGGACTCGCGCAGTTGCTCCAGTTCACCCTCGAAGTCGACGTCCTCGGGGAAGAGGACGTGGGCGTGCTGGCCGAGGATCTCGCTTTCCTCGTAGCCGAAGATCTGTTCGGCGCCGCGATTCCAGGTCGTGATGTGGTTCGTCGCGTCGAGCGAGACGATGCCGTCGGCCGACGTGTCGAGGATGTGGGTGAAGAGCGCGCGGTGCCGCTCGAGCTGCTTCTCGTAGGAGAGCACCATCGAGTTGTAGAGGCGCGCCGCCAGGTACGCGGTCAGGAACGGGCCGAGGATGTCCTTCAGGATGACGATGGACGGCTGGATCTCGGGGCTGAACAGCGGAAGGACGAGCTTCCGGAACCAGGTCCAGAGCAGGAAGATCGCGGCCGCGAACGCGGCGCAGAACAGGATCAGGAACGCTTCGCGACGAAGGATGTGGTCGTCGTCCGGCGCGGGAAACGGGATGCCGCCGGCGAGCGGCGTGGCGCCCTCCCCGGACGGCCCCGGCGTGGCGTACCGCATACGGGGATCGTAGCTTGCCGGACCCGGGGAGGGGCACGAGCATCTGTTCGACGTTCAACGTGGGACGTTCGGCGTCCAAGAATCCCGCTCTCCGCGCCCCCTCCGTCCAACGTCGAACGTCAAACGCGATCTGGACGCCGGCCGTCCACCCGCGCGATAATGCCGATATGCCTCAGTTCGACCGCGTGCTCATCCCGCTCGACTTTTCCGAACTCTCGGACACCGTGCTGGAGTACGGCGTCGATCTCACTGCGGAGGGCGGCACGGCGGTCCTGCTCCATGTGCTGGAGCCGCTCCCGATCCACATGGAGAGCGCCTTCGGCGCGTTCGTGAACACGGAAGGTCTCACGCGCATCCGCGAGAACGCGCAGCAGCTGCTCGACAAGGCGATTGCTCGCTATCCGGGCTGCCAATTCGTGACCGAGCTGCTGGAGGGCAAGCCCGACGACCTGATCCTCGATGCGGCGCGCCGCCACGAGACCCAGCTCATCGTGATGGGCACGCACGGCCGCGGCGGCCTCGAGGACCTCTTCCTCGGCTCGACCGCCGGCAAGATCGTGCGAAAGGCGAAGTGCCCGGTGCTGACGGTGAGGACGCGGGAGGAGTAGCGGGGCTACGGGCTACGGGCTACGGGCCGCGAGCTACGAGCCGGGCAGGTGGCTCGCGATCCCCGCTTGTCCGGCTCGCAGCTCTTAGCTCGAAGCTCGCAGCCTTCCCTACTTCGCCAGCTCCCGCACGCTCCGATAAACCACCCGCGCCACCTCCCGCAGCATCCCGACGTCCACCCGATCCAGCGTGTCCGCCGGCGTGTTCATCGTGCGGTAGTTGGTGCCGAAGATCGAGATGGCGGGGACGCCGGCCTCGTGGAACGGCCAGTGGTCGCTGCCGAGCCGGTAGGCGAACTTGTCGATGTCGCGCCCGACCGGCAGGCCGTTCTTCTTCAGGAGCGGCTCCAGTATCCCGAAGAGCGCCGGGTACTGCGAGCGGCCGATCACGTAGACCGTGCGGTCCTTGCCCCCGCCGATCGCGTCGACGTTGATCACGACCTCCGGCTTGGCGATCGGGCACTGCGGGTGGTTGAGCGCGGCGACGAACTGCCGCGAGCCGACCAGCCCCGCCTCCTCCGCGCCGAAGAGCGCGATGACGACCGGTTTGCCGAGACGCCCCTCGTCCGCGTCGCGCTTGAGCTGCTCCGCGACCCAGAGCACGATCGCCACGCCCGCCGCGTTGTCCGACGCGCCCTGGGACGGCCGTCCGTCAACCATGCCGACGCCGTCCCAGTGGGCGCCCAGCAGCACACCCGGCTTCTTCGCTTCGCCGAACACGCCGACCAGGTTGGAGGTCGCCGAGGTCGTCCGCTTGAGCGACATGCGCAGCGTCACGGGGCCCTCGGCGGCGAACGCCTGCGCCTCCACGGTGCCGAGCAGCACCGGGATCGTCAGCGGCTTCTGCGCGCTGCGCGCGAAGAGCCCCGCGATCGTCGTGTCCATGTTGCGGCCGGCCGTGCGCACGGTGGGCGGCACGCAGTTGAGCCACGCCGCCTCGTTGCCGCGCTTTTGCAGGTCGCCCACGACGAGAATCGCCGCGGCGCCCGCGTCGGCCACCTTCGCCATCTCCTCGTAGGTTGCCGCCGCCGGCATGACCACCAGCGCGCCCTCGGCGCGATCGGAAGGGTGCGCCACCACCCGCTCGCAGGTCACGCCGCGCGCCGCATCGCCGCTCCAATGGAACGGGAAGAGCGGTCCGCCGAAGGTCTTGCCCGCGACCTCGAGCGTCGGCTTCTCCAGCACGGCGCCCGAACGCACCGCCACGCCGGGCCACGGCAGGACCTTCGCGCCGGTCTGGAAGAGCCGCCCGCGCAGCTCATTGGCGAGCTGGTAGGACTTCGCCGTGCCGGCGCGCCGTCCTTCCCACTTGTCGTCGGTGATGCGCAGCAGGTCGCGCTCCATGGGCGCGCCCGGCCGCTCGCTCGGCGTGCGCGTGTTGGCGCGATCGCCCGCGAACTCGCCGCGCTGGATGGGCCGGCCGTTGCGGAACAGCACCCAGCCGTGCGAGGCGTAGTACGGCAGATAGGCCAGCCGCGCGAACGCGGGCTCGCCGAGACCGTGGAAGAACGTCACCGGCGGCGCCTCCGGACGGTTGTAGGTGAGCAGCACGCCGTCGCCCGGCTGGTCGTACTTCACCCCGCCGAGCTGCAGGTGGTCGTCCGCGATCTGCAGCAGGGAGTGCTGGCGACGCGCACCGGCGAAGACCTCCTTGCGAAGATTCTCCGGCACGCCCAGCAGCAGCACGCCGGCGTCCTTCGGCAGCGCCGGCTCGATGCTCTCGACGCCCATGCGCTTGAGCAGTGCGGGGTCGCCGACGCCCACCTTGCGCTCCGCCGTCAGCACCGCCTCGAGGCAGGGCGCGACGTCCGCGCGCGGCACGCGCCGGAAGACGTGGTGGTCCGGGTCGAGACGGATCGTCCGCGGCGCCGCCGCGAAGGTGACGCGGAAGACCGACTCCTTCGACGAGGCGTAGACGACCTGCTCCTCGCCCGCGTCGCTCACGATCGGCACACGCACCGGGAACGCGGCGCCCTCCTGCGTCTGCAGGATGGTGCCCGTGACGGTGTTGCCGTCGACGTGCACCGTGCCGAGACGCAGGATCGGCGCGCCCGGCCGGTCGAGCCACGGCGCGAACCACGGCTTGAGGTCGCGACCCGCGCCCTCGGAGAGCGCCGCGACGAAACCGTCCCAGCCGAGCGCCTGGCCGCCCTTGGTTGCGAGCACGTGACGCACGGCATCGAGCAGCACCTGCTTGCCGATTTCCCGCTCGAGCATGTGGAAGACCATCGACCCCTTGCCGTAGCCGATGTCGTTCTCGAAGTCCTGGCGCTTGGAGCGGAATTCCCGCAGCGGGTAATCGCGATCGCCGAAGACGCGCAGTGAGAACGTGCGCGAGACCTTCTTGCGGTAGGCGACGTCGCGTCCTTCGCGCACGGCGCTGCCGTAGTTGGAGTACCAGGTGGTCAGCGCCTCGCACCAGTTGCCCTTGGCGTAGTCCACGTGCAGGTAGTTGCCGAGCCAGCAGTGGACGAGCTCGTGATCGAGGTAGCCGGACGGTAGGCGCGTCGATCGGCTCCGCATCGCCTTGGCCGAGACGTAGCGGATGACGTTGTTGCCGAGCAGCGTGAAGTTGGGAAACCCGTACCCGGTCGTGAAGAAGTTACCGACCACGTCGAATCGGCCGTCCGGCACCGGGCCGAGCAGCTTTTGGTAGTGGGGGATCTCCTCCCGCAGGCTGGAAAGCAGGATGCCGGCGTACTTCTGGTCCTCGGCGGCGAGATAGGTGCGACAGGAGATCCCGTCGATCTTCTCCTCCTGGACGACCCAGGGCCCGGTCACCAGCACGAGACCGTCGAGTCCGTAGGAGGTCTCGCAGGTCACCTCGTACATCCCGTCCTGTTCCGACTCCGCGGTGCGGCGGCCCGGCACGACGGCGCGGTGCGGCAGCGGCACGCGCACGGTCGTCTTGAACGGCACCGGCCGCGCGGACGGCACGTAGAAGCCGCGCACCAGGTAGCTGCCCTGTTTCCCGATCGTCCCGGCGGTGCGATCGCCCGAGACCCAGGTGGCCGCCGTCGACTTCTCGACCGGGTTGTTCACGACGCCCGAGAACGTGACGGTGACGGTCTGCTCGCCCTCCCCGATTTCGATCTCCGCCGGCTCGACGCTGATGCCCTCGAGCGCGGTCACCTTGAGCGTCCCCGGTCCGCGCAACGTGACCGTGTCGCGGCTGGTCAGCTTCGACGTAGCGGGGTCGATCTCGACCACCAGATCGTGCCGGACGACCTCGACTTCGGCGATGGCGAAAGAAGCCAACAAAAGGGGGATCAGAAGGACTCGCATGAGGCCCATTCTAGGGGCGACCTTTCTTGTTCGGCCCCCTCCCCCGAGTACCATCCTGCGTAGCCCATGAGCACCAAGCAGCTCGAATCCCTGAACGACGTGGTCATCCGTTTCGCCGGCGACTCCGGCGACGGCATGCAGATCACCGGCACCCAGTTCACGAACACCTCGGCGATCGTCGGTAACGACCTCGCCACCTTC
>JBCDBY010000242.1:0-6997 GCA_039182715.1 Planctomycetota bacterium | reverse complement strand
CCGGGGGCCGGGCGTGGGTTTAGTGTGGCCACGGCCAGCTCGGGTTCCTCTCACGAAGGCGGGCCGCGGCGAGACAAAGAAATTCGTGCGCGCGAGGCCCGCGCCGGTTCCTCCTGGCGGCTACGCCGACGAACCGAGGCGGGTTCACTGCGGAATCGAGCGGCCGCAGCGCGATCGGGACTCGGCCCCGCTCCTACGTCTCGCGGAATCCCTGCACAACAGCGCCCGGGCCGTGGACGGCCCCTTCGAAGAGAGGCCGCGGGTGCATCGTCTGCTGAAAGCCCCCGGCTCCCAGCCCCCGGCCCCCGGCCGGTCCTAGGGGAACTGCCCCTGGAACGCCTTCGACAGCGCTTCCAGCGTCGTGCGCGGGCCGGCGAAGAGTTCTCCCTCCGCCTGGATGAGCGCCAGCAGCACCTTGCCGTCGAGGAACTGCTCGCGGTTCTCGCGCAGGGCCTGGGCGGTCTTCACCGGCAGCCCGCGGGCGAGCTTGTCGAGCGCCTTGTCGTAGAGCTTCTTGGCGGCAGGGGAGCCGGCCGCCTGCTTCTCGACGTCTTCGATGAGCGGCTTGAGGCGCGCCGAGAGCTGGAGCAGGCCGTTGATGTCGATCACGAGGGCCGCGAGGTCCTCCGAGATCGTGCTCTTCGGCATGTTCTTGTTCCAGCGCAGGCGCGCGGGTGTCGCGCGGCCGCCGGGGTTCGGCGTCTGCAGCGCGCCGGTCAGCAGCTCCGGACTGAGCCCGAAGACGGCGAACGCCGCGGCGTCGTGCTCGAGGATCGGATTGGGCTTGATGCCCGGCATCTTCTCCTTGACGTCGAAGGCGGGGGGCGTCGGAAGCGGCTGGCCGGAGCCGAGTCGCGCGTCGACCAGCGCCTCGTTGACCTTCTTGGAGAGCCGACGCGCCTTGGCGAGCACGTCCGTGTCGCCCTCGAGCGCCTTCTCGAGCCCGGTGAGGGCGCGATGGGTCTCCCGGGCGAAGAACTCGTCGCCGTAGGGGTACTGCCCCTCGGCCACCTTGTCGACGACGCCGTTCTTGACCATCTCGTAGATGTTCTGGGCGTCCTTGATGCGATCGGTCGCCTGCGCCTGCAGGTTCTTCTCGATCACGTTGCGGCCGCCCTCGTCCAGCGCCTTGAGGATCGCCTGGGCATCCTGGGTCCACCGCGGGTAGTTCCGCTCCGACTCCGACCGCTTGTAGGCGGGATAGAGCTCGTTCTTGATCGTGTCGATCGTGTCCGTGACCGTCGTGCTGGGGAGGATGTAGAAGGCGATGACGCCCAGTACCCCCAGGCCGAGGGCCACGAATCCGGCCGTGATGACGCGCTGTTCCGCGGGCATCCCGGGATCTTGCCGGAAATCGGGGGCGACGGCAACCGGGCGGGAGGCGGACTTCTTGCCAAGGCCGCCCGTCGCACTACACTATGCGGCTTCCCCGAAACCAGGGTCCGAGAACCCCGGGGGGTGGACACACGCGTCATGCCCAAGCAGAAGACCAACCGTTCCGCGCTCAAGCGCTTCAAGGTGACCAAGAACCGCAAGGTGCGCCGCAACAAGGCGTTCCGCCGCCACTTGCTGGCCGGCCGAACGACCAAGACCAAGCGCAAGCTGCGCCGCCCGGCGCTCGTCTGCGCCGCGGAGCGGAAGACCTACCTGCGCCTGCTCGGTGAGGGGTAAGGAAGACCAGCCATGCGTATCAAGCCCGGTGTTGCTCGCCATCGCCGCCTCAAGCGGATTCTCAAGGACGTCAAGGGGTACCGCGGTGCCCGTGGTCGGCGTATCAAGCTGGCCAAGGAGGCGCAGATCCGCGCCGGCGCGAACGCCTATCGCGATCGTCGCCTGCGCAAGCGCGAGTTCCGCAGCCTCTGGATCTCCCGCCTGAACGCCGCCTCCCGCGAGCGCGGCGTGAGCTACAGCCAGCTGGTGCACGGTCTCAAGAAGGCCGGCATCGAGGTCAACCGCAAGGAACTCGCGCGCGTCGCCTACGAGGATGGCGCGGCGTTCGACCGATTCGTGGAGACGGCCAAGCAGGCCCTCTAGGCGGATCGTTTCTCAATCAGCCCGGAGGGCCGCCCGACAGGGTGGCCCTCTTTTTTTTTGGAGTCATCGACATGGCAGATCTCAATGCACTGCGGGAACAGGCGCTGCAGCGGATCGGCGCGGCGGGCGACGCCGACGCGCTCCAGGAGCTGCGCGTGCAGCTGCTCGGCCGCAAGAGCGACCTGATCGGTGTGCTGCGCGGACTGGGCGCGTTGCCGGCGGAGGAGCGCGGCCCGCGTGGCAAGGCGGCCAACGAGGTGAAGCAGGCGATCGAGCAGGGGCTCGACGCACGCGCCGCCGAGCTGGACGCGGCGCGCGAGGCCGGTCTCGCGGAGAGCGAGTGGCTCGACCTCACGCTGCCGGCCGAGGCGCCGCCGCGCGGCCACAAGCACCCGATCACGATCGTGGAGGACGACCTCGACGATCTCTTCCGGTCGATGGGCTACCGGGTCGTGGAGGGGCCCTGGGTGGAGGACGAGTGGCACAACTTCGATGCGCTCAACATCCCCGCCTGGCACCCCGCACGCGACTCGTGGGACACCTTCTGGCTCAACGACGGAAACCTGCTGCGCACGCACACCTCGCCGGTGCAGATCCGCGCGATGAAGCGCTTCGGCGCGCCGCTGCGCTGCGTGCTGCCCGGCCGCTGCTTTCGCAACGAAGACGTCGACGCGACGCACGAGGCGGTCTTCAACCAGATCGAAGGGCTCGTGATCGATCGCGACATCCGTCCCGGCCATCTCTTCAGCTCGATCAACGACATCCTGAGCGTCATCCTCGGCCGCGCGGTCGAGACGCGTTTCCGCCCCGGCTACTTCCCGTTCACGGAGCCTTCGTTCGAGTGCGACATCAAGCGCGAGAACGGCAAGTGGATGGAGCTGTGCGGCATGGGCATGGTGCATCCGAACGTACTGCGTGCCGGCGGCCTCGATCCCGAGGAGTGGACCGGCTTCGCCTTCGGACTCGGCCTCGATCGCCTGGCGATGATGCGCTTCGGCGTGGACGACATCCGCTGGTTCAACAGCACCGACCTTCGTTTCCTGGAGCAGTTCTGATGCGCTGGAGCATGGAGTGGCTTTCCGACTTCGTCGATCTCGACGGCCTCGACCCCGAGGCGCTCGGGGAATCGATCACGCTGCACACCGCCGAGGTGGACGAGGTGATCGATCCCGGCGCCGCGTGGGACGGCATCGTCGTCGGGTTCGTGGAAGCGGTGCGCCCGCACCCCGACGCGGACAAGCTGCGGCTGGTCACGGTGCAGACCGGGAGCGGGACCAACGAGGTGGTCTGCGGCGCGCCCAACGTCGCGGCGCAGCAGAAGATCTGCTACGCGCCCGAGGGCGTGGTGTTGCCGGGCGGCCTCAAGCTGGAGAAGCGCAAGATCCGCGGCGTGGAGAGCAACGGCATGGTGCTCTCGGAGCGCGAGCTCGGCCTGTCGGAGGAGCACGAGGGCATCCTGGTGCTCGACACCGAGGCGGAGGCGGGCACGCCGGTGCGCGCCGTCCTGCCCGGCGCGCCGGTCATCGACGTGGACAACACGGCAATCACGACGCGGCCGGATCTGTGGGGCCACTACGGTGCCGCGCGCGAACTGGCGGCGATTCTCGACCGGCCGCTGCAGCCGCTCGACGAGGGCGACGCGCTGCCGGACGACGCGCCGCAGGTCGAGGTCGTCGTCGAGACGCCCGACCTCTGTCCGCGCTATCTCGGCTGGGTGATCGACGGCATCGAGGTCGGTCCGTCGCCGGACTGGCTCGTCCGTCGTCTCGACGCGGCGGGTCAGCGGTCGATCAACAACGTCGTCGACCTGACCAACTACATCCAGCTCGAGCTGGGCCAGCCGCTCCACGCCTTCGACGTGCGGCAGATTCGCGACGGGAAGATCGTCGTGCGCGCGGCGACGGCGAACGAGAAAGTCACCACGCTCGACGGCACGGCGCGCTCGCTGCCCGAGGGCGCGTGCGTGATCGCCGATCCGGAGCGCGCCGTGGCGATCGCGGGGGTGATGGGACTTGAGAACTCCGAGGTGGTCGACGACACGACGTCGATCATCCTGGAGGTCGCGAATTTTGCCTTCACGTCGATCCGCAAGACCTCGGGCGCGCTCGGGCTGCGCACCGACTCGGCGACGCGCTTCGAGAAAGGCGTGGACGTCGAGGGCGTACCCGCGGCGGCACGCCGCTTCTTCCATCTGCTCAAGCAGCTCTGTCCCGACGCGAAGCCGCGCGGTGGCGCCTGCGACGTGCGCGCGCCGGCCGAGGGTGCCCGCGTCGTGGAACTCGACGAGGGCTGGATCGGCAAGCGGCTCGGGCTCGACATCCCGCATGTCGAGATCGACGCCATCCTGTCGCGCCTCGGCTTCGACGTGGAGCGCAACCGCGGCAAGGTCGTGGTCGCGGTGCCCTCGTGGCGTCGCCGCGACATTGCCATCCCCGAGGACATCGTGGAGGAGGTGGGGCGCATTCACGGCTACGACAAGATCGCGCCGGAGCCGCTGGAAGGCGTGCTGGAGCCCGTACCGGTCGAGGAGGGGCGAGGCGCGAAGGCGCTCGCGCGTCAGGTGCTGAGCGGCGCCTGCGGGTTGAGCGAAGTGCACACCTACCCCGTCTACAGCGAGGAGGAGGCGCGCAAGGCGGCGATCGAACCGACCTGGCTCGCGATCGCGAACTGGGAAGAGCGCGGCCACCAGATCATGGCGTCGTCGCTCGTGCCGCTGGTGCTGCGTGCGGTCGATCACAACCTGCGCTATCGCACGTCGTTCGGCGTCTACCTGATCGCGCCCACCTGGGAGAAGGAGCAGGGCGGCGAAGGGCTGCCCGAGGAGCGGACGCGACTTGCCATCGCGCTCGCGGCGCACAAGGGCGGCGCACCGATCTACCGGCTCAAGGGCATGCTCGAGGAGCTGCTGACGGCGTTCGAAGCGAACGGCGTGAAACTGCGGCAGCAGACGAAGGCGCCCGCGTGGTTGCACGCCGGTCGCAGCGGCGATCTTGGTCGTGGCAATCAGCGCTTCGGATGGTTCGGCGAACTGCATCCGGCCGTGAAGCGCGCGCTGGATCTCGACGGCGACGTGGCCATCGCGGAGATCGATCTCGAAGCGCTGCAGAAGGCGCGCGGCAAGGGTGCGCGCATGCAGGCGATCAGCCGCTTCCCGGTCGTGCCGTACGACGTGGCGGTGGTGGTCGACGCGCGCACGCCGGCCGAGGATGTGGAACGTACTTTGCGATCGGCGGACAAGAAACTGGTCCGCGATGTGCAGTTGTTCGACGTGTACGAAGGCAAGAATTTGCCGGAAGGAAAGCGATCTCTCGCGTTCCGGATGGTGTTCGGCGCCATGGATCGCACGCTTTCCGGTGACGACGTCGATCGATTGCGCACGAACGTCGAATCCGCGATGGCGAAAAAGAACTGGGACATCCGGAAGTAGGGGTTTTTCTCATCCGGACGCCCCGATCAGCCGAAACGGTAGGATGTCCGCGGGTCGATGACGGCCCTTGAAAACCGAATCAGTCCTCTGCCATGTTCGTGCTCGGGCCTCAAGTTCGTTGATCCGATGAGTTTCCAGCTGGGTACCAATCGCACGAGGAGCGATACGTCACGCCCTGTTGAGGCGGGGACGACGGAAGCGTTCCGCGGGGTGCCCCCTTATTCGGTGAAGGGATCAACCTTTACCCCCCGACACGGCATTGCGGTGGAGAGACGTTTCAGTTTCTTTGGCCCAACCGCTCACGCGGTTGGAGCCCTGGGATTCCGATGCCCGATGACGTGTCTTGGGTCGCAGGGGACTGTGAGGGCGCGTCCTGTTGGGCGCGCCTTTTTTTGTGCCGTCTGCGTTGATAGGGGGGTGAAGGCTCCTCGTCGTTCGCGGATTCGGTATCGCCAGTCGTATGGGAGTGACGGGCCTCCGCCGCTGCGTGGCGCGGCGCTCGCTCTCGTCCTGCACGGACCGGGGGTTGGACTACCGGTTGTCGTTGATTGGTGGCGCTTGCCGGCGGTTGCTCGACAGGAGCCGGAGGAGATGCGCGCGGTCGGACGTTGGTTGTCGCATACCTCCTGCTCCTGATTCTGCTGGCGTGCTTTGTCGTTCGAGGCCGATGCATGCGAACGGCGATCGTGGTCGTCGCAGGGGCCCATCCCGCTCTGTTCGTCTGGCTTGGGTTCGCGCACATGTCGGAGTACAACCCCGGCGCGCTCTACGGTTCGTCGGATGCCATCCTCGTCGCCGCCACGCTCACGGCACCCCCGGCGCTGTTGCTCCTCTCCATCGCAGCGGACCGCCCACGCAAAAAGCCCCTCGCTCCCGGCCCCCAGCCCCCGGCCCAGCTGTTACCCTTTCCTGTCCGCCGCCACACGTACGCTCGCCTCCTCAGGGAGACTCCATGCGTACGTCCGTTTTCGTATTGCTGGCCGTCGTCGTCGGCTACTTCGCCTACAACCTCTGGTTCGCGCCGGAGGAAGAACAGAACGAGCCGCCCACGTTTGAGCTCGCCGGCATCGAGTCGGGGTCCGAACAGAGCGATGAATCCGGCTCCAACGCCTCCGAGCCGGAGGCCTCCGCCGGTTTCGAGAAGCCGAAACCGCTGTCCGTCCGCGCCGATCTCGACTTCGGCAACGAGGGTGACCCGACGCTCGGCGCCGAGAACACCCGCGTCGTCGACCGTCGCGAAGAGGCCGGCTGGAAGCTCTACGGCCAGCTCAAGGACGCCCGCAACGCCAAGGACGCGGACAAGATCCGAAAGCTCGAGGAGGAGATCCGGCGCAAGTACAAGGACACAGACGCCGGGCGCATGCTCGACTTCGAGGCCGGAGTTCGTCAGCTGCAGATCTGGCGCCAGCTCGGGCGCTCCAAGGAGGGATTGCAGGCCGCCCAGAGCGCACGTGTGCTCATGACGCCGGCACTCTTCATGCGCCAGCCGATCGAGGACTCGCAGCGCGAGACGCTGCGTGCGGAGCTGCGCGGGCT
>JBCDBY010000241.1:0-7006 GCA_039182715.1 Planctomycetota bacterium | reverse complement strand
GCTCATGGTGGAGTAGGTAACGCCGTTCGTGTTGGTCCGTCAGGCCCGGCGGGGGCCGGCCGCCGCACAGCGACAGGTTCATCTGGACAAGGGGACGATCGACGATGCGTGAACTCGGACGGTTTCTTCCCTACGTCGTCCGGACGGCCCTGCGTGCACGCAGCCGCACGCTGCTCACCGTTCTCGGCGCCGCGGTCGCGATGGGGCTCTTCGCCTTCGTGCGCACCGTGGACCAGGGCGTCGCCGAACTCGATCGCCGCGCGCAGCAGCCGACGCTCGTCGTCTTCCAGGACAGTCGCTTCTGTCCGTTGACCTCCTACCTGCCGGTCCGCTACGAGGGGACCATCCGCGCTATGCCGGGCGTGCAGGAAGTGCTGCCGACGCTGCTCTACATCAACTCCTGTCGCGCCAACCTCGATCTCGTGACGCTGCACGGCGTCACGCGCGAGCCGCTCGACGCGATCTACGACTTCGACCTGCTCGAAGGCGATCTCGGGGCGTGGCGCGGTCGCTCCGACGCGGCGGTCGTCGGCGAACGGCTGGCGAAGCGTCGCGGCGTGCAGGTCGGCGAGCGCGTACGGCTCGGCGAGATCGACGTGTACGTCGCCGGCATCATGCGGAGCGAGACGGCGGGGCTCGACAATCTCGCCTTCGTGCACCTCGATCAGCTCTCGCTGGCGCGGAAGCGGCAGGGGGCGGCGACGCAGTTCCTCGTGCAGCTCGAGCCGGGCGCGGACGCCGATGCGGTCGCCGCCGCGATCGACGCGAAGTTCGAGGCGGACGAGGCGCGCACGGACACCAAGACGATGCAGGCGTTCGTGGCCGGCGCGGTCGGGGAGATCGCCGAGGTCGTCGAATTCGCCCGGATGCTCGGCTACATCGCGGTCGCCATCGTCGCCATGGTGCTCGCCAACACCGTCTTCATCAGCGCGCAGGCGCGCGCCGCGGAGATGGGCGTGCTCGAGACGATCGGTCTCGGCAAGTGGAAGCTCGCGTCGCTGATCGCGGCGGAGGGCGTGGGGCTTGGGCTGATCGGTGGCCTCATCGGTGGCGCGGTCGTACTGATCTACTTCGCGCTGCAGCCGACCACGCTCGGCATCGAGGGGTACGGCATCGACTTTCGTCCCAGCACGACCGTGGCGCTGCACACGTTGCTCGCGTCGCTCGTCATCGGCGTGCTCGCGTCGATCGGGCCCGCCGTCGAGGCGGCGCGGCGACCGCTCGCGCAGGCGGTGAAGGAGGAATAGCGATGCTGCCGCTGCAATATGCGCTTCGCAACCTCACCCGCCGCCGCGCGCGCACGCTCGTGACGGTGCTTGGCATCGGCTTGACGACCCTGCTCGTGATCATCATGACTTCGTTCGCCGACGAGCTGGCCGGGGCGGCGGGCGAAACGGCGCGGGACGACGTCGTGGTCCTGCTCGGCACGTCCTCCGAGGTCGACCTCGTGCGGTCCGTCGTGCCGCGCGGCGCGGCGGAGAATGCCGCGGCGTCGGTCCCGGGCGTGCTGACGGTGGACGGCGAGCGAGCCGCCTCGGTCGAGCTGCACATCGCGACGCGCAGCGGGAACCGTGTGGGGCTCTTCCGCGGCGTCACGTCCGCCGCCTACCTCGTGCACCCGCAGGTCACCGTGATCGAGGGCCGCGAGCCGCGCGGCCCGTTCGAACTCATGGCGGGAGGTCTCGTCGCCACGCGCATGGGCCTGACGCCCGAGGAGATGGACGTCGGCCGCACGCTCGAGCTGGAGGGCCGCACGTGGACGATCGTCGGCCGCTTCGCTGCACCCGGCACGATCCTCGAGGCGGAGATGTGGGCGCGGTTGGAGGACGTCATGCTGGCCACGCGCCGGGAGGACGTCTCCTGCGTGGTCGTGCGCCTCGCGGACCCGTCCCGCTACGACGAGATCGACCTCTTCACGGCGCAGCGCCTCGACCTCGAGGTTGCCGCCATGCCGGAGCGGGAGCTGATGGGCGAACTGGAGCGCGGCCTCGAGCCGATCGTGGCGCTTGCGCACTGGATGGCGATGCTCGTGCTCGTGGGGGCCGGCTTCGCATGCGCCAACACGATGTTTGCCGCCGTGATCGCGCGCGGCCGGGAACTCGCGACGCTCCGGGCCATCGGCTACGCGCCGTGGGCGGTCGGCGTCGCGCTGGTGCAGGAGGCGCTGCTCGTGGCGTTCTTCGGCGCTGCTCTGGGTCTCGCTGCCGCGTTGGCGGTGGGAGACCTGCCCATCCGTTTCCCGATGGGCGCTTTTCGGATCGAACTGGCCATGCCGCAGCGCGCCCTCGGTCTCGCGGCGGCCCTGGTGGCCGGTACGCTGGGGGGCGTGGTGCCCGCCTGGCGTGCCGTCCGCATGCCTTTGGTGGATGCCCTGGGAGGCAAATGATGAAGTACCTCGCCTTGATTCCGTTCCTCGCCCTGCTTGCTTGCGCGGCGGAGGAGCCCGTCCCTTCGACTGGGGCTTCGGCCGCCGCTTCGTCCGGGCCGTCGTTCGCATCGTTCGAACTGACCGGAGACGCCGGCAAGCCGATGACGATTCTCGGCGCGAAGGATGCCGCGCCGCTGGATGAAGCGGTGGTGGAAGGCCGCGTCTGGTACCTCGTCAGCGGGTTCGCATCGTTCAAAATGATGGATCTCTCGCTCGACTACTGCGGCGAGCTGAACAAGGAAGACAAGTGCCCGACGCCGTGGGACTACTGCTGTGATCCGCCCGAGGAGCGGCAGCGCCACACGCTCGTGGTGACGTTTTTCGACGAGGACGGAAAGCCGGCGCGCATGCCGAAGATGGAGGGTCTTCGCCTGCTCGACCACCTGGTGGTCAAGGGCAAGGTGGAGAAGGACGAGTTCGGCAACGTCTCCATCCGCGCGACCGGATGGCAGCGCGTGCAGCGTCCCGAACTCCCTGACTACGTCCGGTTCCCGAAGGAGTAGCCGGCGAAGAGATCCGCGGCGGGCAGGTCGATCCGCTCGCCGAGGAAGTCATAGCGCTCCTGCGCGGGACGGTGGATGCGATCGCTGCCGTCGTCGCGGAGCGTGACGAGCGCTTCGTGTTCGTCGAGCGCGCGCTGCTTCGCCTCGATCTCCGCTTCGGTGAGGTCGATGACGCAGTCGATGCGTGCATCGGGCGTCGGGAACAGCAGCCGCGGCGCGACGGCGTCGGCGTCATCCTGGCGGTAGGCGAGCATGGCGAGGCGGATGTCCGGCCGCTCGGCGAGCACGCCGCGGATCGCCCAATGCGCGGCGACGTGATCGGGATGGGCGTTCACCCCGCGCGGATCGTGCGCGATGACCACGTGCGGACGAAAGGCGTCGACCGCCGCCTCGATCGTCGCGACGAGCTCGGTCCACGGGCGGTACTGCATGCCGGAATCGGGCAGCGACCCGATCAGGAGGGCATCCAGCCCGAGGTGGCGGTCCACCGCGTCGAGGCGCGTGCGCCGCAGGGCCGCGACCTCGTCGGGCGACAAGCCGCGCTGGGGGCCCATCGAGGAGGCCTCGCCGCGCGTCAGGATGAAGACCGCCGTCGCGGTGTCGGCGTCGTCGCGATAGCGCGCGAGCGTGCCCGCGGGCCCGTACGACTCGTCGTCCGGATGCGGAAAGATTGCCAGGATCCGCCGCGCGCGCTCCGAAAGTGCGCGCAGCGCGCTCGCTTCCTCGATTCGGGGCATGGGGGAATGCTACTCTCCGCGTCCATGTCGCAACCGACCGATGAATTGGCCGAAGCCACGCTCGAAACGCTGCCCGCCTCGCTGCGGGAGGCGACCGAGCGGGCCGGCTGGACGCAGCTGATGCCGGTGCAGGCGCGGTCGATCCCCTACCTGCTGGCGGGGCGCGACCTGCGCGCGCAGGCGCGGACCGGAAGCGGCAAGACCGGCGCCTTCGTCTTGCCCATGCTGGAGCGACTGGACACGTCCAGCCGCGCCTGCCAGGCGCTCGTCCTGGTGCCGACGCGCGAGCTCGCCAAGCAGGTGGCCGAGCAGGCGGAGATGCTCAGCGGCGACGACACCGTGCGGACCGTCGCGGTCTACGGCGGGACGCGCTACAAAAAGCAGCTCGACGCCTTCCAGCGCGGCTCGCAGCTCGTCGTGGGCACGCCGGGACGCGTGCTCGACCATCTCATTCGCGGGACGCTCAAGCTCGACGAGCTCAAGATGCTCGTCTTCGACGAGGCGGACCGCATGCTCTCGATGGGATTTCTGCCCGACATGATGCGGGTGAAGTCCTTCCTGCCGAAGCACAAGGTGCACGCGTCGATGTTCTCGGCGACCTTCCCGCACCACGTGCTGAGTCTCGCCAACCGGTTCCTGGAGGATCCGGAGACGATCTCGCTCTCGAAGGACCACGTGCACGTCACCGAGGTGGCGCACATGTTCTACGAGGTGCCGGCGATGAAGAAGGACCGCTGCCTGCTGCGCATTCTCGAGATCGAGAACCCGATGGCCGCGCTCATCTTCTGCAACCGGCGGAATACGGTGACCTACGTCGCGACGGTGCTGCAGAACTTCGGCTACGACGCCGACGCGCTCTCCTCGGATCTGGGGCAGAGCGCGCGCGAGCGCGTGCTGAACCGGGTGCGCGACGGCAACCTGCGCTTTCTGGTCGCGACCGACGTCGCGGCGCGCGGCATCGACATTCCGGAGCTGAGCCACGTCTTCCAGTACGAGCCGCCCGAGGATCCCGAGGCCTACATCCATCGCGCCGGCCGCACCGGCCGCGCGGGCGCCAGCGGCGAGGCGATCACGCTGGTGGCGGGTCCCGAGATCATGGAACTCAACCGCATCGCCAAGCAGTACAAGATCGACATGGAAGAACGCGAATTGCCGACCGACGAGGAGGTCTCGGAGGTCGTCACCCAGCGCGCCATCGCGCTCATGGAAGCGCGTCTGCGCGAACTCGACTCGCTCCATCGCGAGCGGCTGCAGCGCTTCCTGCCGCTCGTGAAAAGCCTGAGCGAGGACGAGGACTCGGCGGCGCTGATCGCCATGCTCGTCGACTCCTACTACCAGCGCGCGGTCCACGATGCCGAGGAACTCTCGCAGCCGAAGCCGGAGCGCGAATCGGGCAAGGAGCGCTCCTCGGACGGCGAGGACAAGCCGCGTCGCCGTCGTCGCCGCCGCCGTCGCCCGGAGTAGTCCCCGGAGTAGTCCCCGGAATAGTCCCCGGAATAGTCCCCGGAATAGTCCCCGGAGTTGGCGCCTACTTGGCCGCTCGCGTCGGCGTCGTCGAGACCGGCGTCGTGTTGCGCAAGATGAGCTGGATGTTGCGCGCACGGCAGTCGAGCTGGGAGCGATCGGGGAAATAGCCGCCGGTCGCCTTGTGCCGACGGTAGGTGACCCAGCCGGTCACCTGCGTGCCGGCGACGCGCGCGTGGTACTCGAGGCGCAGCGGTTCGAGCGACTCCGGATCGAGCCAGACGCGAACCAGGTCGCCGCGGGCGATCAGGCCGCGGCCCGTCGCCTGGAAGGTCTTCTCGAATGCGCCGCGGCCATCGACGACTTCGGCGGTCAGCAGCATGCGCGCCATGGCGTTCGTCTCGTAGTAGACGTACTGGTTGATGACCTTCTCGGCCGCCTCGACCCACTGGATGAGCTCGCGCTCCGCCTTGCGGTCCGCGTCGGTCACCGCCATGCGCAGCTTCGGGTTCCGGGACTGGATGCGGACGGAGCTGCGCAGGATCGAACCGAGCTTGCCTTCCTTGTCGAGGGACATGAGGAAGCTCCGGCGCGCTCGCGGTTCCCGGTTGAGACGCGCCTCTTCCGTCTTCGTCCAGCGGTGTCCGTGGAACTTGCGGCGGTTGGTCTGTTGCGCCTTCGAGAAGCGACGCACGGCTTCGCGCCTTTCCTTGCTGACTTCCTCTTCCTTCTTCTTTTCGCCTTCGTCGGCGGAAAGGGGCAGGACGAAAAGGAGCAGCAGCGCCATCCATCGCATGCAAGCAGTCTAGCGCGCGCTTCCCTACAATCCCCGTGTGCGGACCTGGATGTGTCTCCTCCTGACGCTGACCGGCTGCGCGCTCAGCAACCCGGAGCGGGACAAGGCGCGCTGGGAGCGCGAGCTCGATCGCGAGATTTCCGGTGAGAAGACGATCTGGATCGACGTCGATCACCCCGTGATCTACGGCTACGCCGGCGGCGGACCGGGCGAGTTCTCGTATCGCAATCGAGCGCGGGGCGGAACGGACGAGGGCAACGCCAATCTCTACCGCTTCGGTTTCATCGGGCCGGCCAGCCTGCTGGTCGACTGGATGTCCTCGACCGATCCGCTGGGGGAGACGGAGACCAAGGCGGACTGGCTCGACATCTACTTCTTCGGGAACCGGCCGCTCTGGCCGAACCGACGACTGCGCTTCAACGCGCGACCGGGCATCTACTTCGACAAGCTCAACCTCAAGAAGGCGCAGAGCGGCGACGCCGAGCCCTGGACGCTCGGCTTCCGCTTCGAACTCGAGGCGGAGGTCGATGTCATCAAGGCGAAGCAGTTCAATCTGTCGCTCTTCGGGAACGGGCGCGTTGGCGGCGGGTGGGGCCGCACCAAGGTGAGCGGCAACGAGGTGAGCTCCAATTCCTGGGGCTACGGGTACGAGGCGGGTCTGCGCGCGCAGTTCCGCCGGTTCGTCGGGAGCATCTCCTGGCTCGACCGGCGCACGCAGCTCGGTGGGGATCCGCTCATCGAGGACACCGAGTACCGTTTCCAGGGCGCGACATTGATGTTCGGGCTGCGCTGGTAAGGTCTCTCCGCGCTGTTAGATTTTCGCGGTGCACCGACCGGGAATCGCGACCCTTCTCTTCTGCTTCTCTCTCCTGCTGCCGGGCCGTTTCGCCGGGCGCTTCTCCGAGAACGAACCGCTCGACGAGAGCCTGCTCGAAAGCATCGAGCCGGGCCGCTCGACCGCGGGCGACGTGACGGAGCTGTTCGGGGCGCGGCGTAGCTTGCGAGAACCTCGCGGACGCCGCGCGGAACGCGGCCGCTCCGCCGGAGCCGCGCAACGCGCGCCTCGACGCGGCGCTCG
>JBCDBY010000240.1:0-7011 GCA_039182715.1 Planctomycetota bacterium | reverse complement strand
TTGGTGTGGTCTGCCAGGGCCTCCCATGCGCGCGCTTCCGGATCGTCCCGGGGCGCGGGGAGGAAGCCGATCCGCCTGTAGAGAGCGATCGCGCGCCGGTTCTCGGAGCCGGTCGTGAGATACGCACGATTCGCTCCCAGCGCGCGAAACCGCCGCAAGGTTTCGAGTACGAGCAGGCGACCGAGCCCGCGACGTTGATGGTCGGGCATCACAGCCAACCAGTGAAGCCGTTGGGCCCCCGCGGGGGCGCGGGGGCCGGCGTGCCATGCCGCCGAGACGCCGACCGGCATGCCCCGGTGTTCGACGAAGAAGATACGCTCGCGATGTTCGTCGGCGTTGGATCCGAACTCTCGATCAAACAAGGTCGCGTCGATCACGCCGTAGGTACCGGTCGCGTTCTGGATCGCGGTCCAGATGGCGCGGCCGTCGTCGGGAAACGGAGCGAACGCGTATCCGTCCGGGAGTTCGAACCTCGGATCCTCCCAGGACGCGAGCTCCATCATCACCTCGATGCTCATCGGCCGCACCCGGTCGCGCTGTTTCGTCCCCCATGGCGTCCGGGTCGGTCCAAGCGGCGCATCATCGCGTCAGCCTACCGGACCCATCGTCCGCCGCCACGCGCGACGGATTTTGCTAGAAGGCACCCATGTCGACACGTTTCGCTCTGTTCCCGGTTCTCGCGCTGCTCCTCGTCCTCTTCGCCACGACGGTGGAGAGGACCGCGCGCGCGGAGAAGGAGCCCGCAAGCCGAAGTTCGTACCTGGAGATCGAGATCGACGTGCCGCGGACCGGGACGGAGGCCGAGGCCGTTGATGTCGCGCGCCGCGCACGCAACGCCGCGGCGACGAGACGGGATGGGTGCGCGGCCTCCCACGTGGTGCGCCTGGACGACGCGGGCGCGTTGCTCCGTGCGACGGTCTGGACGCACCTCGGGGCGCTGGAGGCTGCGTCGCTCGCGGCGGACGGCAGCGACGAGGAGAAAGCGATGCAGGCGGTCATCGATCCCCGTCGTCGCGCGAAGGTGCAGTTCCGTCTTCTGCGCGAGTACAAGCACCAGGATGGTGAGGCGGGTTACCTCGAAGTCGTGATCTACCGCACGAAGCCGGGGACGACGCGGGAGGCGAATCTCGAGCTCTTCGACGCTGCGCGCGAAGGGTTTGCGGGCGGCGAAGGATTGCTGTCACACGCCATCGGACTCTCGGCGGACGGACGTTGGGTGCACCTGTTGTACTGGCGCGAAGGCGCCGACTACACGAAGACCAGCAAGAGCCTCATGCGGGTGCCCGCCGTGCTGCGCTGGATCCGCTCGCTCGATTTCAAGCGCTTCCGGGTCTACAAGGGCGACACCTAGATCTGGAGGTAGAACCACCAGGCGCCGATACCGCCGAGGACCGCGCCGACGGCGGCGCCGATGCCGAGTCCGGTCACGCCCGCGAACCACGCGCCGGCGACGCCCAGAACGAGGGCGCCGACGATCGCGCCTCCGAGCGCCCAGCGCAGCGAGCTCTTCGCGCCTTCGACGACGCCGTCGCGCATGGCGGCGCCGATGCTGTCGTCTTCGGGCGGCTTGGAATCGGTCATGCCGCACACGCTACCAGCGATCGGAGGACGCTCCAGCGGAACGGGGTGGCCGGTCGATATGGGGCATGTGAGCGGGAGCGGAAAGAGCAGACTCAAAGGGACGGCCTCACGCTGGCGACCGTTTGCCGGCGCGGCCGCAGGACTGGTTCTGGCCAACCTCGCCGCGCTCTCCTTCTATGTGGCGCGCGACTTCACGCCGTTTCAGCTGCTCGTCATGTTCGTGATGGAGTGTCTCTGGATCGGCGTGTTCAACGCGCTGCGCCTCATGGCCGCTTCGCTCCACGGAACGCCGTACGACAGCCGAAACGTGGACGTCAGCCCGGGCCTTTCCGTGGTTCTATCGATCCTCATGATCGGCACGCTCGGGGCGCGCTATCTCGGCTTGGTGGCGCTCACCTTCGCTGGGATCGTGTTCGTGCAGATGAACCTGGCCGACATGGATGTGCACGACTTTATCGAGCAGACGCTGGATGCCGTGGTCGCATCCGGCTCGTCGCTGTTCCTGGGTCACGCGGTCTCGTTCGTGCTCGACGACCTCGTCCGGGGCGAGTATCGAACCGCCCGTGTCGGCGACCTCGTCAAGTGGCCGTTCCGCCGCTGCTTCGGACTCATGCTGGCGGTGGCGCTCGCCCTCGGGGCCGCGAGTGCATGGCCCTCCTTCGCCGACACCACGACGTTCGCGCTGCTGGCGATCGGTTGCAAGATCGTCATCGACCTGCGTCTGTATCTCCACGAGCGCGCGCGCTTCTCGGTGCGCGTGATCGTATCGGTCGGCGATTCCTCGAATGGGCCCGCGGACCGCGACGCTGCGTCGCGCTCCAACGTGCTCATGCCCTGATTGGGTTCCTGACTGGATTCCTGACTGGGTTCCTGACTGGGTTCCTGCACGGGCCCACGTCCCGTCGCGCTCCCCGCGACGTCGGGATCCCGGACATGCGCGCGTCAGGCTTCGTCCTTGGCAGGGGTGCGCCGATTCTTGCGCTGCGCGAGGCGGCGCAGGGTCGCCTCCATGCGCATGCTCTGCGCGTAGTCGACCGCAAGGATTCCCCATAGCTTCCGGTCGTCGCCGAAGTCCTTGTTGAGACCGGATTTCGCGCCGACACGGCAACGGTCGCCGACGCCGCTGTGGTTGGCGAATCCAGCCTGGCCGCCGATCTCGCAATCGTCGCCCACGAAGGCATGCCCGGCCATGCCGGACTGCGCCGCCATGAAACTGCGGTCTCCGACGCGCGCGTTGTGCCCGACGTGAATGCCGTAGTCGAGGCCGCTCATGCTGCCGATGCGCGTGACGCCGAATCGAGCGCGATCGATGCTGCAGTAGGCGCCGATGTGGGAGTGATCGCCCACGATCACGCGGCCGACGTGGTGGATGTGCACGGGTCCCGTCGCGCTCGGCGTGAATCCGAAACCGGGGCGCGCAATCACGGCGCCGGTGCCGATGACGACTCCCTTCCCGAGCTCGGTGCCTTCGTGCAGCACGGCGCCCGCCTCGATCACGCATTCCGCGCCCATGCGGACGCCCGCCTGGAGCACGGCGTGCGGACCGATCACGCAGCCCGCGCCCATTTCGACCGGGGCGCCGATGACGGCGAAGGGGCCGACCGAAACATCCGGGGGGAGCACGGTGTCGGGATGAATCACGGCGGTCGAGTGAACGCCGGGAGCGGGCCGACATGGGCCCTGACCGAGCATCTCGATGACGACGTTCATCGCCGCGACGGGAAAGTCGTGGACCAGGGAGTTGCCCTCGATACGACCCGCGAGCTTCGGCGTCACGATGACCGCGCCGGCTGCACTTGCCTCGGCCGCGTCACCGTAGGCGGCGTCGTCGAATGGGGCGACGTCCGTCGCGCAGGCATCGCCGAGGGAGTTCACCCCCGTGATGGACACGTTCGCGTCGCCGTGGAGGTCACCGCCGACACGATCGCGGATGGAGGCAAGGGTAAGCATCTGCTGCCACCCTAGCCGTACTCGGGTCGAGAAGCGTGCAAGAAGCCGCGGAACCCCGGAATCTTTCCTCGAACTTCCAGGAGAACCGGCGCATCGTCGTGCTCCTCGAGGCGATAAAGTGAAACGGTTCGAAGACGGATTGGGAAAGATCCGTTCCTCACGCGTTCGTATTCGGGTCGAACTGAAAGGAAAAATGAAACCGTTCGTCGCGGGATTGCTGATCGGGTGTGTCGCGACCTGGGGTGTGTGGGCGGCGATCACGAGCCGTTCGAGCGTGACGCGTTCGGATTCCGTCGGCTCGTCGGAGGTCGCGCCCCGAGTCGTTCCCGTCGCCCGCACCGAACCGGCGGAGCCGAAAGCCGACCAGCAGACGCGGGCGGAGCCCTTCGCGCCGGGCACGGCGATTCTTGGAATCGGGGACCACTACCGATTCGGCGAGAGCCGAGTTCGACGCGACGACGGCGACGTGCACTGCCAGGACATCCGCTACGGCGCGAGCCTGCATTGCCCGCACGGCGCGCTGCCGGCCGCCATTCCTCTTGCGGCGATCGGCGTCCCGGAGTCGCCGGCGGACGTGGCCGATCGCATCGAGGATGTGCCGACCGACCTGCCGCGGCGAGACGCGTGGGTCCGTGCGCGACCGACGCGAAAGGACCTCGGCGTCGCGCTCGTCCGCTCGAAGGCGGGTCGGACCTACAAAGTCTGGCTGATCGAGAAGACCGCGCATCCGGACGCGTTGCAGCGTCGAGTGCATCTCGGATGGGCGGAGGTTCCGGTACGCGAGCGGGGCGGCGTCGCGAAGCTGCCGACCAGCATCGGGAACGGCAACGAGGGACCCTCGAGCGCCGAGATCGAGCGGATCGTGGCGGCGGGAGCGGCCGTCCCGGGCGACTCGTTCGCCCGGCAGCTCCAGGGCGACTTCACCGGATTGAGCGAATGGCCGGCCAAGCTCTCCCTGCAGAAAACTCGGCATCTCGTCTGCGCCGAACCACTGACGACCGAGGTGGCGATCCGCGCACGCGGGGCCATCTACGCGCCCCATGGCATCGGGCCATCGGGCCGCGTCGTCTTCGACAGCTACGCGGCGGTCGCGGTGGACGGTCCGATGGAGGGCACGGTCGACGTCAAGAGCTACGGCTACGTGCACATCGCCGGCGATCTCGTCGGGCAGGTCAACGTCAACTCGTACGCCACGGTCGTGATCACCGGCGACATCGTGGGCACCCTCAAGGTGCGGAGTTACACCAATCTGCTTCTGCACGGGCGCATCGTGGGGACGCTCGACGCGAAGGGCTCCTGCTGGTCCACGTTCTATTTGGATGGCTACTACGCGCGGACGGAGCTCGAACAGCTGGGAGATGGCTTCGGGTCCGTGACCCTCCACGTGCGCGAGTCCGACCTCGCGCCCGGCAAGCACGAGAAGATCGGAAGCTGGCGATCCGTCATCGTGGGCGACCCGGTCTGGAAGAAGCTCCAGAAGTAGGCGCGGCGGACGGGATCGCTGACTCGATCGTTGAACGGGACATCCCTCGGGACGAAACGGGCAAACGAGTTGGTATTCTCCGACCGCATGATCGTCTTGGCGCCTTGCCGCGGCCGGTTCGGCACCGAGATCCCGTCCCGTTTCGCGGTGCGGGCGGACCGCGGCCGCCGACGACGAGGTGCGCGATGATCCGATCGGAGCTCCAGATCGTTGCGGGGGTCGCGACGGCCGCGCTGTTCGTCGTGTTTGGTGCTTCGTGGCTGAGCGACCTGTCGTCGCCGTGGTGGGTCGGCGCGATGTTCGTTTGGATCTTCGCGGTGATGCTGTGGTCGTCGTTCGGGGTCGTGCGACATGCGGACTGCCTCGCGATCCGGTTGGGCGAGCCCTTGGGTACGCTGATCCTCACGGTCTCGGTGATCTCGATCGAGGTCGTCATGATCTCGGCCGTGATGCTGACCGGCTCGAACAACCCGGGGTTGGCGCGCGACACCGTGTTCGCCGTGATCATGGTGGTACTCAACGGCATGTCCGGACTCGCGATCCTGCTCGGTGGGTTGAAGCACGACCAGCCCGCGGTGAATCTGCAGGGGGCCAACGCCTATCTCGCCATCCTGATCCCGCTGAGCGTGTTGACCCTGGTCGTGCCGAACTACACGCGGTCGGCCCCCGGTGGCATCCCGGGACCGGTGTTCGGCATTTTCCTGACGATCATCTGCATCGTTCTCTACCTCGTCTTTCTCGGCATCCAGACGATGCGACACCGGCAGTATTTCGTGCAGCCGGAGAGCGATGTGGGGCCGGACCATGAGCACGACGACCATGGCTTCGTCGTACGGAGCGTTCCGTATCACGCGGTTCTGCTTGTCTTGACGATGGTGCCCATCGTGTTGCTGTCGAAGAGCATGGCGAAGATCGTGGACCACGGCATCGCGTCCGCGGGGATGCCGGTCGCGCTGGGCGGCTTGCTCGTCGCCGTCCTCGTGCTCTCGCCCGAAGCACTCGCCGCATTCAAGGCGGCCCGCGCCAACCGCCTCCAGCGATCCATCAACATCAGCATGGGTTCGGGGCTCGCGACCATCGCCCTGACCATTCCAAGCGTCCTCATCATCGGCATGGCGACCGGCCGGGACGTCGAGCTCGGATTAGGGCGCCTGGACGTCTCCCTGCTCCTTCTCACCCTGGGCACGATGATCGTGAACGCCAGCGGCAGCCGCACGAACGTGCTCCAAGGCGTCGTGCATCTGACGCTTTTCTTCGCGTACCTCGTGCTCTTGTTCGACTAGCCCGCGCGAGGGCCACAGTGCGGAGCCGGACGGGACCGAACCCGCCGGATCATGAATGATGCAGGCTAGGGGCATGCAACGCCACGGGGTACCGTGGCGTCTTCTATTCCAGACCGATGGAATCACCTTCGCCCGAAAGCCTCCTTGCCCACGCCTCCTGGGTGCGCGGGCTTGCCCGCAGTCTGCTGCACGACGATCAGGCGGCGGACGATGTCGTCCAGGAAGCGTGGCTGGCCGCGCTGCGTCGGCCGCCGCGCCGACTGACGCGTGGTTGGCTCGGTCGCGTGGTCCGCAACGCTGCGGCGACGCACTGGCGACGCGAATCCCGCCTCCGTGGCCGGGAGCGGGGCGCGGCGAAGCCGGAAAGTATCCGCAGCACCGGGGAGCTCGCGGCGGAGGCGGACTGGCAGCGGCATGTCGTGGCAGCGGTGCTCGCGCTGGACGATCCGTATCGCGAGGTCGTTCTTCTACGCTACTTCGAAGATCTCACGCCGCAGGAGATCGCGGTCCGTCTCGGGGAGCCCGCGGGCACGATCCGGAGTCGTCTCAAGCGCGGGCTCGATCAGATTCGCGCGCGATTCGATCGCGAGAACGGAGGAGACCGGCGCGCCTGGATGCTGGCGCTGGTTCCGCTGGCCGCGCGGGGTGCCCCTGCGGCCCGCGCCGCCTCGACCTTGCTGGTCGCCGGTGCGCTCATCGCCATCGGGATCGTCG
>JBCDBY010000239.1:0-7077 GCA_039182715.1 Planctomycetota bacterium | reverse complement strand
GCGCTGCGCGGCACGGTGTCGCACTTCAGCTGGTGGAACTGCGACGCGTTCTCGGCCACCGGCTTCGGCCGTCCCCGCTTCGTCAACCTCGAGGAGTATCCCGAGCTGACGCCGGACACGCCGGTGGAGATCGAGGCGGAGATCGAGGCGGTCGGGCCGACGTTCATCGCTCGCGAGGTGGTGCGCCTCGGTGACAGCTTCGCGCCGCGCTTCCCGGCCGGCCGCTCCGTTATCGTGCGCGCCCGCGTGCCTGACTTCGGGCTCGAGGGCGCCGCGACGGTCGTGCTCGACGAGGACGCCGAGTCGCCGATCGACATCGAGCTCAAGCCGCGGGACGCGGTCGGCCGCCGGTTTCGATCCGGCGAACGCATCCGCAACTGCGCCGAACAGGTAGGGACCATCCACACCTACGAGTTCGGCATCCCGGCCGCGCGCACCGTCCGCTTCCGTCTCTATCCGACCGCCAACCGGAACGATCCGCCCGCCGTCACCGGTGGGTTGGCCGGCCGCATGCGCCTGCTCGACGCCGAGGACAAGCAGCTGACCGAGGTGCTCTTCGATGGCAGCGCGCTCGCCTCCATCGACCTCGGGCTCGAAGACGCCGGCGTCTACAAGCTGCAGATCGAAGCGGACGGCAAGGTGCCGGGCTGCTACGTCATCACGACGCGGTTCGAGCCGCTCGCGTCGACGCCGACGCCGACGCCGCAGGGCGGATTCGTCTACCTGATCGCGCCGACCACCGACATCGATCGCGAGGATCTGTTGCGCACGCCGCTGCGCGAGACGCTGCCGCTCGCGGCGCCGACCCGGATCAGCGCGCTGGGCGTGGGAGAGGTCGATCGATTCGAGGTCTCCGCGGACCGACGCCACATCGTCTACGAAACGACCTCGCCCGGCGTGCGCAAGCAGCTCTATCTCGTCAACGAGGCCGCACCGGATACGCCCATCCGCGTCGGCGAGGACCTGGCCGCGACCGGATTCAACCTCGGCAAGTGGGGCATGAGCCCGGCGCTTCCCGGCAAGGTCTTCTTCATCGCGGCGCGCGTGCCGCGCGCGGAGCTGCGCATGGTCGATCTCGACAACCCGTCGACGTCGGTGCGGCTCGACAGCGGGACGACGAACCTGTGGAACGGCGTCGTGGAGTTCCACTTCGCCGACGGGGGCCGACAGCTCGTGTATCGCGCGGACCGCACGGCGGACTTCGGCGACGACGACGCGTTTCTCTATCTCGTCGATCCGTCGAGCCCCGGCAACGTCACGCAGCTCAACCCGTCGAACCTCACGGTTGACGAGCCGGTCGAGGTGAGCGATGACGGCGCGAGCATCCTCTTCGTGTTCAACCGACTCGGACCCGTCGCCGGCTTCATCTCGGACCTCTATCGCGTGGAGATCGCCTCCCCCGGCAACGCGACGCTGATCAGCGACCCGGCCACGACGCCGCGCGCGAACGAGGGGCTCTTCTCGCCGGACGGAAGCCGCATCGTCTATCGCGACATCAGCGGCCAGCTCTGGACGCCGGACCCCATGCAGGCGGGGGCGGTGCTGCGCATCCTGGACGATGTGAACGTGCGCTTGTCGAACGGGCCCGGGTTCAGGGGGGCGTTCGGTGCGGAGTGGCGCTTCAGCCCGGACAGCCAGCGGATCGTCTTCCAGCGCGCCCCGACGTTCCAGACGGCCGGCGGCACCTTCGCCGTCGACTTCGACGATCTCTCCACGGTCGTCAAGCTGGCCGATACGCGCTTCGGATTCATGCCGGGTGCGGACGGGGAGTCGGTCTTCCTCAACTACGAAGACGAGGAGAACGGCCTGCGGTTCATGGCGTTGGGCATCGTTCGCTTCGACGATCCCGAGAACGTCGAACGCCTTTCCGCGGCGCCGACCGAGGAGCGGTTCGGCGTGTTTGTCGGGGATGACCGGTTCGCCGTCTCGCCCGACGGGAACTTCGTCTTCTACCTGGC
This sequence comes from Planctomycetota bacterium, assembly GCA_039182715.1. Lineage (GTDB taxonomy): Bacteria > Planctomycetota > PLA2 > PLA2 > PLA2 > JBCDBY01. The sequence goes on along the minus strand of JBCDBY010000239.1, from coordinate 5,119 downwards.
CGACGACGACGTGCAGGACCGGCAGGAGATCTACACCGTCGATCTCGGCGTGCCCGGGACGGCGATCCGCATGCTGCCCGACTTCCTCCCGGCGGACGGACGCGTCGAGCGGTTCCGGATCGTCCGGTAAAGGTTGCGTGGTCGAATCGTTGCCGTTTGGTTAATGTCTCCGGCGTGCCCGGTTGGGGGAGCCGGGCGCCGGAGACACCGCCATGCGCACGATTCGAATCGTCCTTCTGATCGCGTTCCTCCCGCACGCCGTCCACGCCGCCGGCTTCGAACTGGATGAGCAGGATGTCGAGCTGATGGGGACCGCCTTCGCCGGCCGCGCCGCCGCCGCGACGAACGCGAGCGTGATCTACTTCAATCCCGCCGCGATGGCGGGGCTGAAGAAGGGCTGGAACTACAACGCCGGCATCCACGCGCTGATCATCGACGGCGCATTCAAGGACGGTGGATCCACCAGCGCCGCGGGCACGCCCATGGAGGGCGCCACGCGCGACAACGGCGGCGAGAACGGCATCGTCCCGAATCTCTACCTGTCGCGTTCGTTCGGGGATCGCTGGGTGGCCGGGATCGGGCTCAACGTTCCGTTCGGGCTTTCCACCGAGTGGTCCAAGAGCTCCACCGTGCGCTACTTCGCCACGAACAGCGAGATCACCGTCATCAACATCAACCCGGCGGCGTCGTTCCGCATCAACAAGCAGTGGTCGATCGGTGCCGGCGTCAGCATCCAGTACCTGGAAGCGACGCTCGAGAACCAGATCGACTTCGGCACCATCGGCTTCGGGAACATGATCCCCGGCCTCCTGCCGCAGCAGAACGACGGTGGATTCAAGGTGAGCGGCGACAACTGGGGCTTCGGCTGGACGGCGGGCGCGCTGTTCGAGATCAATGAGGGCAACCGCATCGGGTTCTCGTTCCGCTCGGCCGTCGTGCACACCATCAACGGGCGCGCGACCTACGACGTGCCGGAGGAAGCCGCGCCGATTGTCGGCGCGACCGGGGCCTTCGTCGACACGGACGCCGAGGTGCGGTTGACGCTGCCCAGCAAGGTCATCCTGTCCGGCTATCACAAGGTCCACGACACGTGGGCCGTCGTGTGGGACGTTGCGTGGACGGAGTGGAGCCGAGTCGAAACGCTCAAGATCACCTACGCGAACCCGAACCAGCCCACGACGATCCAGGATTTCTCCTGGCGCGATTCCTGGCGGGTTTCGGTCGGCGGGATCTGGGAGCTGAGCGACCGCTGGACCTTCCGGATGGGGGTTGCGTGGGACCAGTCGCCGGTGCCGGACAGCACGCGCGGTCCGCGCCTGGCGGACAACGACCGCATCTGGCTCGCGCTGGGCGTCTCGTACGAGATTTCCGAGAAGGCGGTTCTCCATTTCTCGTACTTCCATCTCTTCATCGATCCGACCAGCATCGATATCACGGACGAGGCGGCAGGGAACCTGCGCGGGCGGGTGAACGCGGAAGTCGATGCGTTCTCGTTGGGAATCACGGGTACCTTCTAGCGCGTGAAGCTCGCGCTCTTCGACATCGACGGAACCCTCACCCGTACGCTCGGCTATTGCAACGACCTCCTGTCCGAGGCGATCGCGACCGTCGCGGAAGTGCCGGGGCTGACGCTCGACTGGTCGCTCGACCCTGACTGCACCGACTCCGGCCTGACCGCCGCGCACTTCCATCACGCGCACGGGCGCGCGCCCTCGTCCGACGAAATGCAGGCGGTCCACGACCGGTTCCTCGGGGGGCTGCAGGCAGCGGACGTCTCGGCGGAGCCGGTGCGCGGCGCACGGGACGTGCTGCACCGCGTGGAGGCGCATCCCCAGTGGGCGATTGGTCTCGCCACCGGCAACTGGCGCTCCACGGCGGAAGTGAAGTTCCGCTGGGCCGGACTCGACTGGTGCGACGAGCGGCCGATCGGCTGCGCCGACGACGCGCATCGCCGCCCCGACATTCTGCGGGCCGCCGTCGAGCGGGCCCGCGCGCGGCACGGCGTGGAGCGGTTCGAACGCGTCGTCTACCTCGGCGACGGTACGCATGACGTCCGCGCCGCACGCGCCATCGGGGCCGGTTTCGTCGCGGTCACGGCGGTGCGGCCGCCCGAGCCGCTGCGTGACGAGGGGGCTCGTACGTTCCTCGACCACTTCGAGGATGACGACCGGCTCTGGCAGGCTCTCGATCGGGCGCCGGTGCCGGAACTTTCGGAATAGCCCCCTTCCCGCCGATGATGGGAGGAGTGCCTGATCCCAATCCCGGCGAGGAGCGGCTCGAACAGTACTGGCGCAGTCCGGCGCAGGGCCCGCGGATTCTCTTCTTCAGCGGCGGCAGCGCGTTGCGCGGCGTCGCGCGCGCGCTCAAGCGCTACACGTGGAATTCCGTCCACATCGTAACGCCGTTCGACTCGGGCGGCAGCTCGGCGGAGATTCGGCGCGCGTTCGGCATGCTCTCGGTGGGGGACCTGCGCAACCGGCTGCTGGCGCTCGCCGACGAGGGGCCCGGCGCCGACCCCGCGCTCTTCCAGCTCATGTCGTTCCGGCTGCCCGGCGAGGCGGAGCCGGCGGAGCTGCGCGCCCGGCTCTCCGCGATGGTGGACGGGGGCGACCCGCTCATCGACCCGATCGCGGAGCCCGCGCGTACCGTCGTGCGGGAACTGCTCGGCAGCTGCGCGGAAGCGATGCCGGACGACTTCGACCTGCGGCACGCCAGCGTCGGCAACCTCGTGCTCGCCGGCGGCTATCTGCGCGAGCATCGCGACATGGCGACGGTGCTGCAGACGCTCAGCGACTTCGTGGGGGTGCGCGGCGTCGTGCGGCCGGTGACGGAGGACGACCTGCAGCTCGGGGCGACGCTGGTGGACGGCACCGCCTGCATCGGCCAGCACAACCTGACCGGCAAGGAGGTCGAGCCGATCGCCTCGCCGATCGAGGAGCTGTTCCTGACGCGCGGCGGCCAGCGCACCGAGTCGGCGGCCAGCCCCGACGTGCTCGAGCGGATCGCGCGCGCCGAGCTGATCGTCTATCCGATGGGCAGCTTCTTCTCGAGCGTGCTCTGCAATCTGCTGCCGGCGGGCGTCGGACGCGCGATCGTCGAGAGCGATGCTCCGAAGATCTACCTGCCCAACGCGGGCCGCGATCCGGAGCAGCTCGGCATGTTCGTGGAGGACGGCGTCCAGCGCATCGTCGATGCGGTGCGCGCCGACGCGGGCGACGACGTGCCGACGAGGCAGATCGTCAGCACGCTCGTCTGCGACCGGCGGGACGATCTCTACGGCGGGGTGCCGAACGTCTTCCGGTTGGCGCTGGAGGGCATCGAGGTCGTCCGGATGCAGCTGTCCGAGGACGAGCAGAGCCTCTACGACCCCGAGCGGGTCGTGAAGATGCTTTTGTCCTTTGCGTAGGGCTGCCGGCCCCTGGCCCCCGGCCCAAATGAGCACTTCACCCGATAGCTCGTGGCCGCGCCGCGGCGGATAATGCGGCCGACTAGGAGTCGATCCTCCCCTTTCGTGGATCCTGATTCTTCGCGGTGGCCCGGCACACCCGGCCCTATTCTCAGCCCTCCCGGGCCACCGCATTCTTCAAATGGTGCGGCTTGAAAACCGCGTGATTTGGGGTTTCTTTGCGCGCAATCCCGACAATGGCGGCGTGCGCATTCTCCTTTGCCTGCTTCTTTCGCTCGTCGCCTGCTCGGAGAAGAAGAAGGTGCCCAACCGGGCGCCGCTCGTCTCCGGCCACCCGGTCGGCCAGCCGCGCGCCGGCCAGCCGTTCCGGCTCCAGGGGCGCGCGTCCGACGCCGAAAACGACACGCTGCTCTACGCCTGGCGGCTGGTCGAGCAGCCGCCGAGCGCCGCCGCGCGACTCGAGGACGAGGATACGCTGACCGCCCGCGTGCGCGGCGCACTCCCGGCCGGCACCTACGGCTTCGAGCTGCGCGTGCACGACGGAACCAGCGAGTCGATCGCGCACGTGCGCGTCGTGCTGGAGAGCGATCGGATGCGCGGCGCCGCCACGGCGGGTCGCGGCGCGTACGACGTCGCCAACGTCGATAACCTCGCGATCGATGCGGACGGCGGCATCTGGTTCGGGACCGACGGCAACTTCGGCACGAACGGTACGGCCGACGCTCTCTACTATCTCGATCTCGATCCGGCGCACGCGCACACGCGCTCTCCGACTTTCGGACAGGCGTTCCGCGTCGCGGCGTGTCCCAGCAACGCCGAAGCGACCGGCCCCGCCTTCAACGCCGATGCGTCGACGCTCTTCTTCGCGGTGCAGCACCCCGGCGAGGACGACCGGCCGAGCGCCTTCCCCGCGGAGCGCGATCGCAACGCGTTGCGTGCGCCCGACCATCGTCCGCTCTCCTCGGTCGTCGCCGTCAACTTCAAGAAGCCGAGCGGTTTTGGCGGCGACGACGCGCCGCGGGACATCCCCGGCTACGTGAAGGCGATGATCGCGCGACTCAACGAGGATCCCGCGTGGGCCGTGCGGCGGGGCCTCGAGTTCCCGCTCACGAATCGCGCGTGCGACGACGTGCGCGTGATCACCGGTCTGCGCTGGAACGTGGTCGTGCGCTGGCTCGACCCGCTGCGCGAGGATGGCGAGGCGCGCTTCGGCGCCAACAACGACTACGTCAGCTTCCTCGGCGACGGCTGGAACGCCGACGGTAACCCGCCGGCCTGGCACGGCGCGCCGGATCGCGGCTGGCTCTGGGTCAACCACGAGTACGTCTCCGGCAAGCGGCCGCGCGTCGGGTCGGCGCCGACCGACCAGCACTACACCCTCGCGCTCTTCCTGCGCCGCAAGGGCGTCTTCGACTTCGACGTCGCCGACGGCACGAAGTGGGACCGCAATGCCGTGGCCGCCTACACCACCTGGTACAAGCGGCAGCTCGGCGGTAGCTGGCTGCGCGTCACGCAGGATGCGCGCACGAAGCGCTGGACGGTCGATCGCACCGCCAAGAACATGCGCTACGACGCGACGGACGGCACGCTTGCGCGCGTGCAGGGCGGCGTCACGCTGGCGAACCGGCAGCGCGACGATGCGGGGGGCGAGCTGCCGGAGGGCATCGCGGTCGGCATCATGAGCGACTGCTCCGGCGGCACCACCCCGTGGGG
>JBCDBY010000238.1:0-7107 GCA_039182715.1 Planctomycetota bacterium | reverse complement strand
GGCGCGCGCCCGGCTCGCCGAGGCGCGCGCCACCGAACGCATCGTTCAGCTCGGCAGCCGGGACGAGGAGCTGCAGCTGGCGGCGGCGGAGGTCGAGAAGGCGAAGGCGGGCGTCCAGCGCGCGCAGGCGCGGCTCGACCTCTCGCTACTGCGCGCGCCTTTCGACGCCACCGTCGTGCGCATCGACCTGGAGCCCGGCGAAGTCGTCAACACGATCGACTCCCCCTACGCACAGACCGGCATCGAGATCGCCGACGTCTCCGAACTGTGGGCGCGCCTCGACGTCCCGGAAACGCGGATCGGCTGGGTGCGGCTCGGAGCGCCTGCCGAAGTCGTCGTCGAGGCGTGTGGTCCCGACGCGCTGGCGGCCGAGGTCATCGAGATCGCGCCGGTCGCGGACCGCGAGTCCAACACCGTCTCCGTGGCGGTGCGCATCCTGGAGCCGCCCGCGCTGATCCGACCCAACATGAGTGCCCGCGTCACCATCCGCGAGGAGAAACCGAAATGAACCAGGCAGACGGCTCCCCCATCGTGCGAGCCAGCGGACTGGTCAAGTCCTACGGCCGGGGCGACCGCGCCATTCGCCCCCTGAACGGGCTGGACCTGCAGGTACCGGAGCAGGAGCTGCTCGCCCTGATGGGTCCGAGCGGATCCGGCAAGTCGACGCTGCTCCACGTGATCGGCGGGCTCGACCAACCGGACGAGGGCCGCTGCGAGGTGAAGGGCGTCGATCTCGCCACGCTTTCCGAGGGTCGGCTGTGCGACTTCCGCGCGGCCCACATCGGATTCGTCTTTCAGTCCTTCAACCTGATGCCGGTTCTGAGCGCGTACGAGAACGTCGCGCTTCCCCTTCGGCGCATGTCGCTCGATCGCAAGCGTCGGCGCGAGCAGGTCGAGGCGGCGCTGGAGCTGGTCGGCCTCGCCGATCGCTCGCACCACAAACCTTCGCAGCTCTCGGGCGGGCAGGAGCAGCGCGTTGCCATCGCGCGCGCGCTCGCGATCGATCCGCAGATCATCATCGCGGACGAGCCGACCGGCGATCTCGACGAGAACTCAAGCTGGCAGGTCGTCGAAATCCTGCGGGCGCTCTCGCGCGAGCACGGCAAGACAATCATCATGGTCACGCACGATCGCGCCGTCGCCTCGTGCGCGGACCGCGTGCTCTACTTCGGCCACGGCAAGCTGCACGCCTCGGAGCCGCAGACGACGTTCGCAGGCGAGGGAACCGTCTGATGTTCCACCTGCTGCCGCTGATGGCCTCGAATCTCTGGCGGAGCAAGCGCCGTTCGATCCTGACGATTCTCGGCATCGCCGTCGCCATTCTCGTCTTCGGCGCGCTGCACGTCGCCACCGACACGATGACGATGGGCGCGCGGCAGGCGGGGGCCGACGAAACCCTGAGCGTGCGGCGCGACGGGCGCAGCAACGTGCTCGCGAGCCGTCTGCCGGAGTCGTACGAAGATCGCGTCGCCGGTATCGCGGGCGTCGCCGCGGCGACCGGCATCCTCGCGGAACTGGCGATCGTCGGGGAGAAGAACGTGCACGTCTTCCTGCGCGGCATCGACCCGGGCGCCTACCGGCGCGTGCAGCCGCTGCAGGTGGACGGGACGCAGTGGGCGTCGTTCGCGGAAAATCGGGGCGCCGCGATCGTCGGCCACCGCCTGCTCGAGAAGCTGGATTGGAACGTGGGCGACGAGGTCGAGCTGGCGGAGGCGGGTCTCAAGCTCCGCATCGCCGGCGTGATTCCGCCGCAGGGCCTCGACCTCGAAAGCCACGTGCTCCTGCATCGCGGCCATCTCCAGGCGCTGCGGAACCGGGAGGGCCAGGTCACGTTCGTCAAGGTCGCGACGGGCGAATCGTCCCCGGAGGAGCTGGCGGCGCGCATCGACGACCGGCTCGCCACCGCCCCGGTGCCGACCCGCACCACCACGTCGGCGCGCTTCTCCGAAGCGGTCGTGGACGAGTTCATGGGATTTACGGCGTACCTGCGGCTGATGGCGCTGATCACCGTGCTGGTCACGACGCTCGGCGCCGCGAACGCCGTGGCCATGAGCGTGCGCGAGCGCACGCGAGACTTCGGCGTGCTGAAGACGGTCGGCTATCGACCCGTCGAGATCCTCGCGCTCGTGGTCGGGGAGTCGCTGGTGCTTGCGGCGGCGGGCGGCGTGCTGGGGCTGGCGCTCACCGGCTGGGTGGTGCACAGCCGCGCCGCGCAGCTCGCCGGATTCACCTGGACGCCGGCGACGATCGGGCTCGCGGCCATCATGGCGCTGGTCATCGGTCTGGGCGGAGGCCTGCTGCCCGCCCTTCGGGCGGCGCGGCTGCGACCGGTGGAAGCGTTGCGCGTCATCGACTGAGAAAGGACCGGCATCGTGATTCCGCTCGACTACATCGTGCGCAACATTCGTCGCCGCTCCCGGCGCGCCCTGATGACCGTCGTGGGCGTGGCGCTCGTCATCGGTATCTACACCGTCATGAGCGCCGTCGCGACGACGATGGTCTCCGGCTTTCGCCAGACCGGAACCGACGACGAGGTGATCGTGCTCCAGGCGGGCGCGCTGACCGCGGACTTCTCCAGCGTCGCCCGGTCGGCGCAGGTCTACGTCGAAACGCGCGAGGGCGTTGCCAGCCGGGAGGGCGTGCCGCTCGTCTCACCCGAAGTGCGGCTGGGATGCACGCTCGCGACGGAAGCGGGCGGCGAGACCAGCGTCGATGTGCGCGGAATCCAGGCTGGCCGCGTCGCCGCCTACGGCCAGGTCGAGCTGACCGACGGAGCGTGGCCGAGGTCGGGATTCGAGGCGTGCATCGGTCGGCCGCTCGCCGATCAGCTCGGCGTGCGAATCGGATCGACCCTGCGCTTCGAGCGGGCCGAGTGGCGCGTCGTCGGGCTCATGGACAGCGGCGGCTGCGTGTTCGATCAGGAGATCTGGGTCGACATGGACGACCTGGCCGCCACGGCGCAGCGTCGCGACATTTCCGGGTTCACGCTCCGCGCCGTCGACGCGGACCACGCCGCGTCGATCATCCGGGCGATCAACGAGAACCCGCAACACGCGCTGCGCGCCCGGTCGGCGCCGGCGTTCTACGCGCGCGCGGGTGCGTCGTCGGCGGCCGTCGCCGGCATCGGCAGCTTTCTCGCCCTGATCATCGCCGTCGGTGCGGTGTTCGGCGGCATGAACACCATGTTCGCCAACGTCGCCGGCCGGCGCCGCGAGTTCGGCATCCTGCGCGCGATGGGCTACCGCCGCTGGAACGTGCTCTTCGCCGTGCTGGTCGAATCGCTTCTGATCTGCGGCCTCGGCGGATTGGTCGGCATCGCGCTCGGTTTCGGTTTCGCGCGCATTCCGTTCGAGCTGCCGTATCTCGCCCACGTCGCCGTCCGCGTGCAGCCCGCCCACGTCGTGCAGTCGCTCGTCCTGACGATCCTCATCGGAGCACTCGGCGGCCTGTTGCCGGCCCTGCTGGCGGCACGACAGCATGTCGTGGATGCACTCCAGGCCCATCCGGGCTCGTGAGCCCCCCACTCTCCACGCCGGCGGGTGGTCCCCATGCGGCCGCCACAAACCTCGACACGCACACCCGCAGCCAATACTTACAAAAATGTGGGTACTTGTGCTTGTCGCGCCTCGGCGTAGTGTGCCGTTCAGGACGAGCGACCACAACCTGCCCGCTTTGAAACGGGCGCAACCGAAACGAGCCGACGACATGAAGTACGAAGGGTTCACCACGTTCAAGACCGAGCAATCCGACGGCGTGCTTACCGTCACCTTCGATTACCCGCCGGTCCACGTGCAGGGGCAGGCGATGCTCGCCGACCTGAACAGTCTCGCGATGCGGCTGGAACGGGATCGCGAAACCAAGGTCGTGGTCTTCCAGTCGGCGCACCCGGAGATCTGGGTCTGTCACTACGACACCGAGCTGCTCAAGGACATGTCGACCGAAGCGGTCTCGCGCGACGAGGTCGAGCTGCTCGACCTGCAGTCGGTCTGCGAGCGCATCAGCAAGGTGCCGCAGGCGACGATCGCCAAGCTCGAGGGCTTCGCGCGCGGCGGCGGACACGAGCTCGCGCTGGCGCTCGACATGCGTTTTGCGGCGCGCGGCAAGTTCAAGTTCATGCAGATGGAGGTCGGCATGGGCATCCTGCCGTGCGGCGGCGGCGCCTCGCGCATGGCGCGCCAGGTCGGACTCGGCCGCGCGCTGGAGATCATCCTGAGCGCGCGCGACTTCGACGCCGACGAAGCGGAGGCCTACGGCACCATCAACAAGGCGTTCGAGCCGGACGAGATCGGGCCCTACGTCGACACCCTCGCGCGGCGCATCGCGAAGTTCCCGGCGGAATCGATCAACGCGTGCAAGCAGGCGGTCTACGAGTCCATCGACAAGCCGATCGACGAGGCGCTGCGTGCCGAGGCGTACTGGCTCTATCAGGCGACGAGCAAGACGCCGGCGATCAAGCGATTCACCATCGCGGACGACCAGGGCCTGGAGCACGACATCGAAAACCAGCGCAACTGGAACGATCTGGTCATGAAGGTGCAGGAGATCCAGTAGTCGTGGGCGGCGAGAAAAAGACCATCCTGATCACCGGTTCGACGGACGGCATCGGGCTGGCCACGGCGCGCTCGCTCGTCGCGCAGGGCCACCGGGTGCTGCTGCACGGCCGCAATCCCGCGAAACTCGAAGCGGTCCGTGCCGAACTCGGCGACGGCGTGGAAGCGTTCGCCGCCGATCTCTCCGACTTCGCGCAGGTCGAATCGCTGGCGCAGGCGGTCGCCGCCCAGCATGACCACCTCGACGTCCTGATCAACAACGCGGGGGTCTACGCCGTCCGGGAGACCGTCACGGACGACGGTCTCGACGTGCGCTTCGCCGTCAACACGATCGCTCCCTACCTGCTCACGAAGCGGCTGCTCCCGCAGCTGGGCCCCAACGGACGCGTCGTGAATCTCTCGTCCGCCGCGCAGTGGCCCGTCGACCTCAACGCACTCACGGGCGACGCCGGACTCACCGACGACGCAGCCTACTCGCAGAGCAAGCTCGCCCTGACCATGTGGTCGGCCGCCCTCGCGGCATCGGTCGACCCGGCCGTCATCGCCGTCAATCCCGGATCGATGCTCGGCACCAAGATGGTGGCGGACGCCTACGGCGTGGACGGCGGCGACATCGGCATCGGAGCGGACATCCTCGGTCGTGCGGCGCTCTCCGAGGAGTTCGCCGACGCGTCAGGTAAGTACTTCGACAACGACAAGGGCCGATTCGCACCCCCGCATCCGGACGCGCTCGACCCGGACAAGTGCGAAGCGGTGGTGCGCGCGATCGAGGCGCTGTTGGCTTAATCCTGCTTCTCGTTGATTCCGTACTTCTTGTTGATCTCGTCGTAGATCGGCTGGATCGTCTCGCGCATGTCCAGCTTGCCGCCGACGACGAACTTCGAGTAGGAAACCCGCGTCGATGCGTCCGGGACCAGCGGCTTCTCGGTGGCCGGCGGCGGCCAGACGTCTTCGTCGATGACCGCCATGCGCACGCGGATCTTGTCCTTCGTGACGTTCCAGACCATGTAGTCCTCGGCCAGGCTGAGCGGGCCGTCGTAGGTGCTGCGCACGCCCTGCAGGATGTCCCCGGTCGTGTCGAAATCCTTGAAGAAGTGGTACGCGATCGCCATACGCGGCTGGATGCGGCTCATGACCTTGCCGAACGCCTCGGGAGGCGTGTGAATCTGCGTGCCCACCACCAGCGCGCTCTGCGGCGTGAACTGGAACTTCTCGACCATCGCCGGCACGGTGATGAAGCACTCGTGGATGGCCACGTCGGCGCCCTTTGCGAACTCGTCGTACCACTTGTTCGGATAGGTGTCGCCGCCGAAGACGAACTTGAGGCCGTTCCACTCGAGGCTGTAGCTGACCGACCCGTCGATGGAGTGGATCGCGGGCCACGAGCGGATCGTCACGCCGTTCTCCTGGTAGACGATGCCGTTGACCTGCTTGTAGTCGAACTCGTACGCCTCCATGCGATAGCCGCGCGGGTCGGTCATGCCGCGACGTCCGGCGAGATCCCAGGTCAGTGCCTTGAAGACGTGGTCGATGGCGTACTTGGTCCCCAGCTCCGGCTTGTCCCCGCTCGGGCCCCAGACGCGCAGCGGCTTCTGGCGGCCAGCGAGCGCGCCGCCCACGAACATCGCCATGATGTCGCCGAAGTGATCGGTATGCAGGTGACTCAGGAAGACCTTGTCGAGGAAGTTGTAGGGAATCTGCATCGCCGCGATGCGCTCCGCGGAGCCGGTGCCGAGATCGAAGATGAACTTCTCGCCGTTGCCGAGCTCGACGAGCCAGCAGCTCGCGGCCTGGCTCGGACGCGCCGTCGGCATGCCGGTCCCGCACGCGACGATACGCATCTCGTCGGGCGCGAGCGCCTCGGTGTTGGGCGCGTAGAAGTCGCGCGCGCGCGGCTGCACGGGCGAGATCTTCTTCCCGTCCTGCGCCTGCGTGGGCACGAGGTCGGTCACCTGCGCCAGCATGAATCCGAAGCCGAGCGCTAAACCGATCGAAAGCCAAAACCGGGGTCGCGACATGTTCGTCCTCCTTGTCCGTAGAGGAGGATTGTCGCAAATCCAGCCCCCGGTATCCATAACGCCCGTTACGGATGTAGTTCAGGGGCGGCAGTAGAACTCCCAGCGCTTGCGCATCAGACGGGCGCGCTGGGCATCCGTGGCGTCGGAGGCCACGAAACGCTCGCAGGACTCGTAGCAGAGGAAGAGCTGCGTCCGCATCCGCAGTTCCGCCCCGCGGAAGCCGATGTCGCGGAACATGCCGCCGACCACCTCGGCGCGCCGGGCATCGGAACGCGCCACGATGGCGGCCGCCTCGGCATCGTGCGCGGCGTAGCTCCGGATGGCGACATCGCCGCTGGTCGCGGCATTGGCCTGGATGAGCTTCATCAGGCCGAGAAGACGCTCTTCGGGCGCCCCCTCGACCTCCTGCAAGAGAGTCGCGACCTTGTCCGTCGACTCCTTCTCCCAGTAGTCCATGAGAGCCCGAATGAGCCCATCGCGGTCTTCGAAGTGCCAGTAGAGGCTGCCGGTCGTCGAGCTCAATCGCGCCGCGAGCTGAT
>JBCDBY010000237.1:0-7161 GCA_039182715.1 Planctomycetota bacterium | reverse complement strand
GCAACGGGCGGCCGCTCCCTCCTGGCCTCGGGACACTTCCTGCCCCGAAGATGCCTTCCCCGCGCGCACGTTGAACGTTGAACCAGGTGCTTCTTGCTCCGTCCGCAACGGACGGATGACTTCTGCCTCCCCCGGGCTTCGTCCGTCCCGGACGCCTGCCTTCCCGCCGCGAACGTCGAACGTCGAACGTCGAACGTCGAACGTCGAACGTCTCACGTTGAACGTTCAACGCGTCTCATTCCGAGCCGGTCGTCTCCTTAAAACCCGGCTCGTTCCCGCCCTCGTTTGCCCCCCCCGGCCCCTGTGCTACCGATTCTCTTGGTGCGCCCTCGGTCTATCGGGGGCCGAAAGGAGTCGCGAGACGTGACCGAAACCAAGAGAAAACGTAGGAACAAGGCGGGCTTCTCCCTGATCGAGGTGGTGATCACCTTCTCGATCCTGGCCGTGGCGACGATTTCGCTCGGCCTCGTCGAGCTGTCGAACGCGCGGCGTTCGCAGGATCTGAAGGAGCGCGATATCTCCTTCGCCCGCGGGCAGGCCTTCATGGAGCGCATCCTGCGCATGCCCTTCGGCGCGCCCAATCCGGCGGCCATGACGGGCAACGACTACGACCGACTCTTCGGCACGGACGACGACGTCCGTTCGATCAGCCTCACGCAGCTCGAGCAGCGCGACACCAACGGCGACGGCGTCATCGACGGCGGCCCGGTGCGCTTCAAGCTCGAGGGCGTCGAGGACTCCGGCGAGTGGGAGGTCTTCGTCGACGGCGACCTCGACGGCAACGGCGTCATCGAGGACCAGGTCGCCGGCGTCGCGACGCGCGAAGGGCGCGGCGACCTTCTTCGCATCGAGATCCGGCGCAACGGCCGCACCGTCCTCAAGACGCTGCGCGCCCGCACGCCGCAGGAGCGCGACGAGCAGGACACCATCACGGGCGGTTAGACATCACGCGCAGGTCGGGTCGGCAGAACCCGTTGCGCTTATCCACCAGGGGACAGCATGCTTTTCAACACGAGACACCGAGAGCGACGGCGAAGGGGCAATATGCTCCTCATCGTCCTGGTCATTGCGTCGGCGATCGCCGGCCTGGCCGCCATCAGCTCCGGACGCGTGGTCCACGAGACACGGACCCAACGCGTTCTGGAGGAGGAGACCCGCGCGTTCAACCGCGCGTACGCGCAGTTGCATATGGCGATGAACGTCATCAACACCAGCGCGTACAACGCGGACAACAAGAATGTGGCCCTGCAGAACGCCATCAACGGCGTCTACGGCGGCACCGTGACGGGCGTCAAGGAGAAGACCGACCCGCTCTACGCGTATGACGACGAGGGCAAGCTCGTCCGCGCGGAGAAGCCGGCCGGCATCCAGTCCGGCTACGTCGCCGAGGGCGACGCCAAGCAGAAGACCGTCACGCTCGACAAGGGCAGTGACGAGAGCTGGCTCGACGATCCCGAGGGCGTCGAGTTCGGTCTGCTCGAGGGCACCAACGTGCGTGCCTACCGGGCGCGCGACTACATTCGCCGCCTGCAGAAGCTCAACGGCAAGAACGTCACCAACGTCGATCCGGGCGGCCTCACGGACGCCTTCTACGTGATCGAGGCCGCCGGCCGCTCGGGTGACACCGTGCGCCTGGTGAGCGCGCTCATCCGCGAGAGCGAGCCGTTCAGCAGCTTCGTCTTCTTCCAGAACCGCGGCACGCTCGGCGTCTCCGGATCGCCGCGCGGCCTCGTCCACTCCAACCAGACGCTGGCGTTCTACTTCGCCAACGGCGACTACCAGGACCCGGTCTCCGCGGTCAACGGCTTCAAGTACGAGGCCGGCGCCACGACCGAGAACACCAACATCGTCGAGGGCAACGACGCCGCCGCGCCGATCGAGCTCGAACAGGTCGACTTCGAGGACCTGAAGGGCAAGGCCGACGTCTTCGAGGGCCAGCCCGGCCTCGACGCCGAGATCTTCTTCGAGGGCGACAAGGTCAAGATCAAGGAGTGGAGCAAGCCCCGCTTCGAGATGATCGAGCGCTCCAACTCCTACCAGCAGTACGCGGGCTTCCACTACGAGACCCGCATCGTCGAGAAGCCGGTCCAGGTCGGCACCGAGACGGTCGAGTACGACGAGGACGTCGTCACCGGCTACGAGACGGAGACCTACACCGTCACGGAGCAGGTTCAGACCGGCACCGACCAGGAGACCTACACGGTCCGCAAGAAGTTCAAGATCGGCACGGAGACGGTCACCAAGTACCGCACCGAGCAGCGCCAGACCGGCACGCAGACCAAGACGCTCTACAACCAGGAGCCGATCATGGAGACCCGCACGGTCACCAAGACGCGCACCGTCAAGAAGCTCGTTCCGCTGAGCGAGATCGACCCGAGCGCGGGTGGCGGTACGGTCGGCGGCTCCGGCGCGACCGACATCATGGTCGAGGTCTGGGTCGAGGAACAGTACACCGTCACCGAGGACTACGTCGCCGGCTACAGGTCGGTGCCCTACACCGTCGAGGAGCCGGTGTACGAGACCGTCCAGGTCCCGTACGAGAAGACGCAGAACATCTACGAGTGGCGTGACGTCGAGCAGACCCGCAACGTGCCCATCTACGAGGAGCGCGAGGTCGAGCGGACCCGCGAGGTCCCGATCGTCGAGACCGTCACCAAGACGCGCGAGGAGCCCGTGTACGAGGTCCAGCCCGTCGAAGAGGAATACAAGGTCAACGACTACGAGACCATCACCGAGAACTGGGTGGAAGAGGTCTACATCAAGCCCGAGCTGATCGAGACCACCGAGATCACGCTGCAGTCCGGCAGCGGCGGCACGATGTACATCGACGGCCGCATCAACAAGCTCCAGGGCAAGCTCGACGGTCGTCTCACGATCGTGGCCAACGAGCAGGTGCGTGTGACCGGCAACATCCAGTACGTCGACAGCAACGGCAACACCGCGATGTCGAACGGCACCGCGTCCGACTACACGAAGAAGTACGAGCGCAACAGCTCCTACACCGGCAACAGCACGCTGGGCGTCATCTCGCGTGACGACATCCTGCTCACGAGCAGCATCCCGAGCTACGCGGAGGTCAACGGCACGCTCATGTCCGTCGGCGGCCGCGTCGGCATCGACGGGTTCGTGACCAAGGACACCGGCGACCTCACCAAGAGCTCGACCAAGAACCGCGAGCGGTACTACACGGCCGAGCAGCTCGAGGCGTACCGCGCCTACCAGAAGACCGGTTGGAAGGAGAAGAAGTTCAAGAAGAACGCGCTGCGTCGCATCGGCGGCGTCATCTCCAACAACCGCATCCTGGAGACCTGGATCCGGACCAAGAAGGGCATCTCCGAGGTGCAGCACGGGTTCGTCAGCGGCAACATGCAGTTCGACATCAACCTGCTGTTCAACCCGCCGCCCAACTTCGTCGAGGTTCCCCGTCCGGTGCTGACCTACTTCGTGCCGATCATGCTCGTGCGCGACAACAACTAGGAATCGAAATGAACCATACGAGGAGGTATCCGATGCGCAGGCAACACGGCTTCACGCTCGCGGAAGCGGTCGTGGCGGTGGCCATCTTCGCAACGGGATCGCTTTACATCTACTCGACCTTCACCGGCGTCACGCGCTCGTCGCAGACGGCCTCGGTGCAGATCGATCTCGGATCCCAGAACAAGAAGGCGCTGACCAAGATCTACAACGAGCTCCAGGCGACCTCGATGATCGCGCAGGATACCGATGGCCTGGACAGCACGCCTCCCGAGGCGGTGTTCAACGTGTCGACCGACAACGGCGCGCCGACGCCGTACACGAAGGCCAAGCTGGTGACCCGCACCATGAAGTCCGCCACCCAGACGGGCGGCAAGTGGGAAGTGGGCGCGAACAAGATGCAGGCGCGCGAGATGGAGGTCTCCAACCAGAGCCAGCTCCGTTTCCGCAAGGTGATCGGCTACCAGTTCAACGCGACGGCGGGCTCGATCCTGCCGCAGTGGTCGGGCTGGGTCACCTATCGCGTCGACAACCAGCGCCGCCTCATCCGCGAGGCGGACGGCCGTCCCACGCGGACGGTCGCCCAGCGGGTCGACGTCTTCAACGTCAACCCGCGCGCGGACGGCACCGTGGTGATCTCGCTGGTGACCGGACGCCGCAGCCCGGACGGGCAGGGCGTGCGCCGCTACGCGAACGCGATCACGATCAACCCGAAGAACTGACCGTTCTTCGGACCAACGCGAATCCGGGGGCGACTCGAAGCGAGTCGCCCCCGTTCTTTGGGCCCATCAAGCGGGCTATCGCACCTGTCGATGAAAGACGTGCGCCGCACCGGCGCGGAGGCTGAATCATGGCGGATCAAGGGAAATCACCCATGCCCCTGCTGCTGGGCGCGCTCATCATCGCGGCCACGGTCGGCGGCATGATCTGGGTGTCGGGCGGCGACGACGAGACCGAGGCGCAGGCTTCGGAAAACAAGCCGGTCGACGAGAACGTAATCGAGGTCGAGCCGATGGTGCCGCAGGGCCGCATCGCCAGCGCCTCGTGGCGCACGGGCGAGACCGCCACGCCGAGCGAGTCCGAGGCGGAGACCGTCTCGCTGCTCGACTCGGTCGAGTGGGGCAACCTCAACGGCAGCGACGACGCGCGCAAGAAGCGCAACGAGGAGTCGCTCCGCAAGGCGATGTCGCAGCTCAACGGCCTCGGTGTCGTCGTCGCCGAGGAAGACGACGAGGAGGAGGAGTAATGCGATTCATCGCGCTGCTGACCGCCCTGCTCGCACTCGCGCCCGTCGCCGCCGCGGAGACGAGCGCCTGGACGATGCTCGAGAAGGGCATCACCGCGTTCAACGCCAAGAAGTACGACCGCGCCGGCGCCCTCTTCGAGGCCGCGCTGCGTCGCGACAACAAGTGCTTCGACGCGTCCTTCTACCTCGGCCAGGTGCACGAGAAGAAGGGCAAGGACAAGAAGGCGGTCGCCGAGTACGGCCGCGTGCCGAAGGAACACTCCCTCTACCCGCTCGCGCAGAGCCGGCTCGGCCAGCTCCACCTGAAGCGCGGCGAGAAGAAGGAGGCGTTGGCCTGCCTGAAGACGAGCGTCGAGATGCGCGGCAACGCGAACCTCTGGATGCAGGTCGCCGGGCTGCAGATCGAGCTGCAGAAGTTCGAGGACGCGGAAAAGAGCCTCGAGGCGGCCTCCAAGCTGGTCAAGGGCGACTTCCGCCTGATCGAGACCTATGGCCGCCTCTACGTCGAGAGCAAGAAGTACGGCAAGGCGCTCGACCAGTACAACCAGCTCGCCAAGCGCTTCAAGGACGACTACACCGTCCACAACATGCGCGGCCTCTGCCTGATGGAGCTCGGCCGCGAGGACGAGGCGGCGCGCGCCTTCGAGCGCGTGCTCGCGCTCTACGCCTACCACAAGGGCGCGATGCGCAACCTGATCCGCCTGTGGGAGGACAAGCCCGCGCGCGAGGCGGACGTCGAAGAGCTCGTCACGACGCTCGAGCGCCTCGAGAAGTACCCGCCGAAGATCAAGCGGGTAAAGCGACGGAGCTAGGGGGGCACGCCGCGCGCCCCGCGCTGCACGCTGCACGCCGGGCACCTGTCGCGCGGGGTTGCGGCAGGATCGGGCCGATGGGCCGGTTCCCGCGGCGAGCATCACGCCTTCGCCCGCTCGAACCTCGTTCGGGCGTGTAGCGTGCGGCGTGAAGCGCGCCGCGCATACCCCCCTCCCTCCATCCCGTGCTAGCCTGCTCCCCATGCGCTCCCCGCGCCTGCCGCTTTTCTCCGCGGGCTTCGTGCTCGTTCTGCTCGCGGTCCTTTCGCACTTCGTCGATGCGACCTACGGCTCCGGCGCGCCGACGCCGCCGCCGGTCCAGCCGAACGAGGTGCCGGCCGCGGAGCGCGGTCGCCTCACCCTCGTCGACGGGCTACCCGTCGCGCGCCTGAAGGGCACGCCCTTCGAGATGGGGCGGCAGCACGGCCGCCTCTTTCGCGACCAGATCCACTTCCTCGTGCGCGAGTACTACGAGGGCTTCTCCGTGAAGCTGATCGGTGCGCGCGCGATGGAGGAGTGGGCCGCGCGCTGCGAGCCCTTCCTGCCGGACGCGTATCGCCAGGAGCTTCGCGGCCTCGCCGAGGGCGCGGGCCTTTCGTACGAGACGGTTCTGCGCGTGCAGTGCTCCGTCGACCGCATGCAGATGGCGATGTGCTCGACTCTCGTCGCGGGCAAGGAGGCGACGAAGGAGGGCGAGATCCTCTTCGGCCGTAATCTCGACTTCCCCGGCCGCAACATCCTGCAGCGCGCCACGATCGTGCTCGTCTTCGAGGCGCCCGACGCCCCGGCGGTCGCGGCGGTGACCTGGCCCGGGCTCATCGGCGTGCTGAGCGGCATGAACGAGCACGGCGTCTGCGGCGCGACGATGGCGATCCACCCCGGCAAGCCGGCGCGCCCGGGCGTGCCCTACATGCTGATGTACCGCGACGCGCTCCTCGCCGCGCGCAAGGCGGGCGACGTCGGCGACCACATCGCGAAGACCAAGCGCACCGTGCCCAACAACTTCACCGTGGTGGACGCCGCCGGCGTCAGCGAGGTGCTCGAGTTCGATGCCGACAGGATCGCCCGCCGCCCGGCGGACCGCGGCGCCGTCTGCAGCACCAACTTCTTCGTTTCGGAGCTCCTGCGCGACACGAAGTGGAAGGTCGGCACCCGCCGCTACGAGACGCTCGAGACGTTCCTGCGCGAGAAGCACGGGCGCATCGACGTCGAAGGTGTTCGCCAGGCGCTGCGCGACACCGCGACCCCGTTCTTCCTCAACGTGCAGGCGATGATTTTTCTGCCTCGCCTGCGCGCGCTCGAAGTGGCGGTGGGGGACCAACTTCCCGCCGCCCATGGGCGTTACGTGCGCCTCGATCGCAAGCGCCTGTTCGGCGACTGATCCGGAGCGGGACAGTCGCGCCGCGATTCCGCACGAATGGTGCACGAGTTGCGCGATCTCCTTCGCGGCACGCGGAACGTCGAGATTCCTCGACACGGGCCGCACGCAGAAAGAGGAACGCAGCCATGCAGAACAGCACTTCGAGGACGAAGGTCACGGAGCGAGGGGTCATGCTCATGGTGGTCGTCTTCATCGCCGCGGCCGTCGCGGCGCTGGCGGCGATCAGTTCCGGTCGCACGGTGTCGGCG
>JBCDBY010000236.1:0-7240 GCA_039182715.1 Planctomycetota bacterium | reverse complement strand
GAGGAGGCCGCCCGCGCCATCCAGGAGCGCAAAGGCCGCCTCATCGCCGTCGGAACCACGACGACGCGCGTGCTGGAGTACCTCGCGCGCACGGGGGGCATTCGCGCCGCGTCCGGCCGCACCGATCTGTTCCTCTATCCCGGCAAGGAGTTCCTCGCGATCGAGGGCTTGCTGACCAACTTCCATTTGCCGGAGAGTTCGCTGCTCATGCTGGTCTGCGCGTTCGGCGGGACCGAGCGCATCCTGGCCGCCTACCTGGATGCGCTGGAGCGGGAATATCGCTTCTATTCCTACGGCGATGCGATGCTGGTCCTATGAGGTGGGCCGTCGCGGTGTTCGTCGTACTCGGGCTGATCGTCTGGTCGAGTTGGGAGCCCACGCGCCGACGTCGTGTGGCGCCGCGAGCCGTACCGCTGCCCGCGCCGGTCGATCGCGTTGTTCCGAAGCAACCCGAGTCCCCTCCTCCGCCGAAGCTGGCCGAGATCCCGAGGGAAGAGCGACGGAAGGCCTTTCCGGAGCTGGACGACGCATCCTTCGAAGGGTTCGACGAAAAGGTGCTCGAGCCGCTCGGCCGCCTCCCGCAGGGGGAAACCCGAAGCGCGCTGCTCGAAGCGTGGCAGGCGAACAATCGGCCCATCAACAGCGCCGGGTGGATGCCCGAGCCGACCTATTTTTTCGAGCAGCTGCAGGGCCGCATCGCTCGATCCGACTTCCTGCTTCTCTGGTACTCGAACGAGTGGCAGTACCGGTTCGATGGTTGGCCCGAGGCGCCTTCGTTCGAACCCGGCCCGCAGCCGGGCGCGGATCCCTACCTGAACCCGGCTCACTTCCAGACCCACGAGCGGTTCTGGCCCTGGTATCGCGCCTACCACGAGCAGCTCGAGTTGCCGGCGCTCGACCGCGATCAGATTCGGGACTTCCACGCGCGTTGGGTCGACGCGATGGGCCGCCTGCCCTCGCCCGACCTCATGCGGGACGGTTTCGCGCAACTGCGGGCGTATGACGCGCGCCTGCGCGAACTCGACGAGACCTACGGCGAGTACCCGACCTTCACGGCCATCGACGAGCGCATCGAAGCCGAGATCGCCGTCGCGACGCGAGCGCTGTTTGCCCATGTTCGCAAGCGGGCCCCCGAAGCCTACCGCCACATGCTGCACTCCGATTACTGGGACCACGAGACCGATAAAGCGGGACTCCAGGAGCGTTAGAATCCCCCTCGCATGAAAGCGGCGAAACGGCACGCCGAGCTCTGCGCGATTCTCGAGGAGGCGAACTACCGCTACTACGTTCTCGACGATCCGACGCTGTCGGACATCGAGTACGACGAGTACCTGCGCGAGCTCGAGGCGATCGAGGCGGAGCACCCGAAGCTCGTCACCCCCGATTCGCCCACGCAGCGCGTCGGCGCCGAGCCGCTGCCGCACCTCGACACCTATACGCGCAAGACGCCCATGCTTTCCATGGCGAACGTCACCAATCCGGCCGAGTTCCAGGAGTGGGTCGAGGGGCTGCGCAACTTTCTCGGCATGGAGGAGACGGATGAGATCCGCTTCTTCTGCGAGCCGAAGATCGACGGCACCGGCCTCGAGGTGATCTATCGCGACGGACGGTTCGTGACCGGCGCCACGCGCGGCGACGGCACGACCGGCGAAGACGTCACCGCCCAGACGAAGACGATCCACTCGGTGCCCATGAAGCTGCGCGGCAAGGTTCCGAAGGGCGAGCTCTCCGTCCGTGGCGAGGTCTTCATCGCCAAGGCGGACTTCGAGGCGTTCAACAAGCAGAGCGTCGACCGCGTCTTCGCCAACCCGCGCAACCTCGCGGCCGGCTCGCTGCGCATGCTCGACCCGCGCACGACCGCCGAGCGCCCGCTCGACTTCTACGCGCACAGCGCCGCGCATGAGTTCCCGTCGCAGGAGGCGTTCTACGCCTCCTGCCGCGATTGGGGTCTCCGCACCAGCCCGCTCGCGCAGCCCTGCGAGACCGCCGCCGACGTCGAGGCGCTCTACGACACGCTCGTGGCGCAGCGCGACGAGATCCCCTACGAGATCGACGGCATGGTCGTGAAGGTCGACTCCTTCGCGCTCCAGCAGCGGCTCGGGCAGCGCTCCCGCTCCCCGCGCTGGGCGATCGCGTGGAAGTTCCCGCCGGTGCAGCGCACCACGAAGCTGCTCTCGATCGACGTGCAGGTCGGCCGCACCGGCGCGCTCACGCCCGTCGCGCGGCTGGAGCCGGTGCCGATCGCCGGCGTGACGGTCTCCAACGCGACGCTGCACAACCTCGACGAGATCGAGCGGCTCGGCGTGCGCCCCGGCGACCGCGTGCTCGTCGAGCGCGCCGGCGACGTGATCCCCAAGATCGTCAAGGTGACGAAGTCCGGCGGTGGCAAGGCGTGGGAGCCGCCCACGCACTGTCCCGTCTGCGGCACCGAGGCGGAGCGCGACGAGGGCGAGGTGGTTTCGCGTTGCCCCAACGTCGCCTGTCCCGCGCAGCTCGAGGGGCACCTGCGGCACTACGCCGCGCGCGGCGCCATGGACATCGAGGGGCTGGGCGCGAAACTGATCACGCAGCTCGTCGAGAAGGAGATGGTGCGTGACCTCGCCGACCTCTACGCGCTCACCGCCGAGCAGCTGAGCGAGCTCGAGCGCATGGGCGAGAAGTCGGCCACCAACCTGGTCGCCGCGCTCGCCGCCAGCCGCACGCGCCCGCTCCCGCGCTTCCTCAACGGTCTCGGCATTCGCCACGTCGGCGAGCGCTCGTCCGAGATCCTGGCGCAGCGCTTCGGCACGCTCGACGCGATCGTCGCCGCCACCGAGGAGGAACTGCTCGACGTCGACGAGATCGGGCCCGAGGTGGCCGAGTCGCTGCGCGGCTTCTTCTCGCGTCCGCAGAACCTCGAGGTGCTGCGCCGGCTGGAGCAGGCGGGACTCGACCCGCAGCCGGTCGAGGCGGTCGAGGGCGGAAAGCTCGACGGCGAGGTCGTCGTGCTGACCGGCACGCTCTCCGGCATGACGCGCGACGAGGCGAAAGCGCGATTGCAGGCGCTGGGTGCGTCCGTCGGCTCGAGCGTGACGAAGAAGACAACGATGCTGGTGGCGGGCGAGAAGGCAGGCAGCAAGCTCAAAAAGGCGAAGGAGCTGGAGATTCGCATCCTCGACGAGGACGCACTGCTCGAGCTGCTCGGATGAAGCGCTTCATTCGTCTCCAGCGGCGTGCGCTCGATCGCATGCTGAAGAAACGCGCGCTCGAGACCGGCATGGACTCGGCGCGCGACTATCTCGAGCGCATGCAGATCCGCGAGGGGCCGCCGGTGCCGCCGCTGCACGCGCCCGACCCCGATGCGATCCGGTTTTTTCGTCGCTACCTCTGGTTCGACGTGCGCGCGCGCGCCGCGGTCGAGGCGGATGAAAGCGACACCGCGCTGCTGGTCGGCACGCCGGTCGAGGTGATCGCGGCCATCGATCGCGTGGAGGAGGCGGCCGGACGCGCCATCCGCGACGTCTGGCCCTCGCTGCGCGGCATCATCCTCGGCGGCACCGCCATCCTGCCGTTCCGCGAGACGCTGCGGCTGCGCATCGGGTCCGGGGTGCGGTTCGTCGAGATCCTGCGCCCTTCGTCCGGCGTCACCCTGGCGGTGAACGGCAAGCTTCGTCCGCTCAAGCACGCGTACCTCGAGTTCGTCCCGGTCGCGGGCGGCCCGGCGCTGGCGGCGCACGAGCTGCACTCCGGCGTCGACTACCGCGTGCTGGTCACCGACGGCGACGAGCTCTGGCGGCAGGACGGGGGCGAAGTCGTGCGCTTCGCGGGGCCGCGCCGGGTCGTGCGCGTACGCAACCGCTTCGAGGCGGGCTCGTTCGGCGAGCGGCTGCGCGAGGACGACGTCGAAGCGGCGCGCGGCGAGGCGACGGCGCTGCACCTGGTGCCGGAGTATCCGACCGCGAAGGAGCCGCACGGCCGCTATCGGCTCGAAGCGTCCTACGTCCAGATGCCGGACGACCTCGAAGCCGAGGGCGCGCGCATCGACACCGCGCTGCGGGAGGCCTGCGATGGCTATCGGCGGCTGCGCGAGGCGGGGACGCTGCGCCCGCCCTGGCTGCGGTTGACGCCACTGCTGCAGCCGAGACCGTGAGTCACGTGGGACGTTCGACGTTTGACGTTGGACGTCCTGAGATGCGGATTCCGCAGCTCCTCTCCATGGCGAGGGGACGACTTCGGAGCGCTCGGGCGCGGCGGGGCGCAAGGTGTTCGACGTCGAACGTCAAACGTCCAACGTCCAACGTCGAACGAACCTACTCCTCTTCGGACTCTTCCGTCTCGCTCAACCCGTTCTCCCGGTGGCGGGAGATCTCGGCGAGCGTCTTGGCGGCGTCGCGCTGGCGCTTCTGCTGCGCCTTGCTGCGGCCCTCGAACGCCTCGTTGACGAGGTCGTTCAGCGAGATGATGCCGACCAGGTGCTCTTCGGCGTCGACGACGGGCACGCGGCGGACCTGGAAGTCGCGCATGATCGCGTGCGCCGCGGTCACCTCGTCGTCCGCGTCGCAGCAGGCGATGTCGTCGGTCATCACCTCCCGCACCGTGACGAGGCCGAGCGGAAGGCCCGACATGAGGCCCGCCATGGCGATGTCGCGGTCGGTGACGAGGCCGACCAGCTTGCCCTCCTCGATGACCGGCACGCTGCCGCAGTCGCGGTCCCACATGATCCGGGCCGCTTCGGTGACGGGGGCGTCGACGGAGCAGGTGCCCACCTCGGCCTGCATGAGCTTCTTCACCTTCATGCACCCGATCCTGCCACCTCGTCCGGAACCTGTCAGCTTTCGGGCCGTGGTTTACGGAAAACCTGAGCGAGCCGGCACTCCTCACAGCCCCGCGGGCTCTGGCCGGTCCGGATCGCCGATCCAACGATCCTTTCCGGGTCATCCCTCGTCGCAGTGACGTCCGCCACGGCTTCCTCGGGATTCCTCGATCTCGACGATCCGTCCTCGCCCGGAGCAGGGGCGTCGAACAGCATCGAACGCGCCCATTCGCGTTTCGCCGTCGTTCCGCGAAGCTCCCCGTCCGTTTCCCTCGCGGGGTCATGAGGAATGCAGGCTAAGATCCCCGCTCCCCCGTGCCGCTCAACGCCCGCCTCTTCATCTGGTTCCGCGTCTTCTTCAACGCGCGGTTCTACTACCCGGTCCTCGCGGTCTTCTTCGTCGACCTCGGGCTGACGCTCGACCAGTACGCGCTTTTGAACGTGGCGTGGGCAGCCAGCATCGTGGCGCTGGAGCTGCCTCTGGGCGCGGTCGCCGACCGCTTCGGGCGCCGGCCGCTCATCGTCGGCGCCGCCGCCATCATGGTCATCGAGATGGCCGTGATGGCGTTCGCGCCAGCCGGCGATCCCGATCTGCTGTTCTGGGTCTTCTTCGTGAATCGATTACTCAGCGGGCTCGCCGAAGCGGCGGCGAGCGGCGCCGACGAGGCGCTCGCCTACGACACGCTCAAGAACGAGGGCTGCGCCGACAAGTGGCCGGTCGTGCTTTCGCGCCTGCAGCGGCGCATGTCGGTCGGCTTCATGATCGCCATGGTGGTCGGCGCGGCTGTTTACGACCCTACGCTCGTGAACCGCGTCTTCGGCACCGACTTCGACGCGACGACGACCCTGCGCTTCCCGGTCTACCTGACGCTCGGCCTCTCACTCGGCGCACTCGGCATCGCGTTGCGCATGACCGAGCCCGCGCCGGCCGAGCCCAAGCCGCCGATGACGCTGCGCGACAGCGTGCGCGAGACGTTGGGCGCGGGCAAGTGGATCCTCGCGACTCCGTTCGCGCTCGCCGTGGTTGTCTACGGCTGCCTCATTGACAGC
Source organism: Planctomycetota bacterium (assembly GCA_039182715.1). Lineage (GTDB taxonomy): Bacteria > Planctomycetota > PLA2 > PLA2 > PLA2 > JBCDBY01. Next base: position 1,398 of record JBCDBY010000236.1, on the reverse strand, counting down.
CCCGGCCGCATCGTCATGACGCTGGTGAGCACGATCTACCGCTGGTACGGCATCCCCGAGGCGTTCTACGGCGTGCTGGGCGCGACGCTCGGACTGCTCGGTCTCATCTCTCCGACCATCGCCACCTGGCTCATGCGCAAGCTCTCGCCGTGGGGCATCTACGTCGTCATCGTCGTGCTCGCCCTCGGGTCGCTCTTCGGCCTGGCGCAGGGCTCGGCGGCCGTCGGCATCGCCTCCATGGGCCTGCTCGGCATCGGCTTCAACCTGCTCGGCTTCTTCACCAGCCACTACCTGAACCTGGTGGCGCCCTCGGAGTCGCGCGCGACGATCCTCTCGTTCCGCAGCCTCGCCGGGAACCTCTCGTACGGCGTCTTCGGCTGGCTCTACGCGGTCTTTTTCGTGTGGAAGGCGGGCGGCGAACGGCCTGCACCCAATTCGCAGCTGGAGACGGACACGCTCGCGGGCACGCTGCAGTGGATCCCGATCGTCTTCCTGGTGCTGCTCGTCCCGGTCTTCATCGCGAGCCGGCGCGTCGGCCGCATGTGCGAGTGTGAGGTCCGCACATGATCTTCGCCCGCATCGCCGCCGGCATCGTGCTCGGCTTCGTCATCCGCAAGGCCACGCCGTGGTTGAGCGGGGTCCAGGACGAGAAGGGCATTCGCATCCCGTGGCCCGAGGCGGCGGGGGGGCTGCTCTTCTGGCTGTCCGGCGACCGGCCCGACGCGCTCGTCTTCTCGACGCTGCTGCTGGCGGTGCTGACGGCGGACTTCCGCTACAAGCTCATCCCCGACCGCATCACCTATCCGGGGATGCTGATCGGCATCGTCACGAGCGCGATCTGGCCCGACTGGATTGCGTCGCACTTCCGGCAGGACGTGCTGCTCGACATGATCGGCTTCGGAGGCGGCTGGCTGCTCGGCGCCATGGGTGCGCTCTTCGGCTTCTGCGTCTTCGAGGGGTTCCGCCGGCTCATGAGCCGCATCGCCAACATGGAGGTGATGGGCATGGGCGACTCGAAGCTTGTCATGATGATGGGCGCCTTCCTGGGGCCCTTCGGCGTCATGCTGGCGCTCTTCCCCGGGATGATCTGCGGGCTCGTGATCGGCGTGATCTACACGCGCATCATGAAGTCGCCGCACTTCCCGTTCGGCCCCGCGCTCGGCCTCGGCGGCTTCATCACGCTGCTCGCACCCAACATCGTCGGCGACGGCATCACCTGGATGCAGGACCTCGGCCGCAAGGCGGACCGCGGGTTGCTCCTGCTGATCAACATCGCCCTGCTCGGCGTCGCCGTCTGGCTGATGCTCCGCGTCCGCAAGCGGTCGCAGGAGTACACCGACGCGATCGAGAAGGACTACGAGAAGCTCGAGGAGCGGGAGAAGAAGTAGGGGAGGGGCT
>JBCDBY010000235.1:0-7258 GCA_039182715.1 Planctomycetota bacterium | reverse complement strand
CCCCGCCGCCCGAACGCCGCCAGCGCCACGAGCAGCGCGAACACCACGCCCATGCCGAGCGCGAGGCGTCGCATGACGACCCTGGAGGCCGAACCGACGCCCCGGCCCGACCGCACGTCGTAGATCTCCGGCAGCACCAGCCCCGGCGGCGGCGCCGCACCCGCCTTCGCGCGCCGGTCCAGCAGCGCGTGCTCCCACGCCGCGACCTCCCGCCGCACTTCGATGCGGTCGAAGGCGAGCAGCGGTTGCCACGGCATGCCTTCGACGAGCCGCAGCGCCACTTCGCCCTCGCCCGCGCGGCCGACGACGCCGACCAGCTCGCCCTTCGGCGCGCGCACCTGCGTGCCGGCGACATCGCACGGCAGGCGCGGCAGCGCGACCGCGGTCGGACCGTCGATGCGCCACGTCCAGCCGTCGACGACGAGGTCGACCGGCTCTTCGCTGGTCACCAGCACGGGCACACCCGGCTGCCCGAACGGCCCCAGCGGCAGCTCCACCGCCAGCAGCAGCAGCACGCTCGCGATCATCGCGACCTCCAGCCGACGAGCGCCCACGCCGCGAACGCGAGCGAGGGGTAAAGCGGGTGCAGCGACCAGGGCGACAGGGTACGCCAGAAGCCGCTGCCGCGGCCGAACTCCTCCGCGAGGTAGTCGAGCCCGTAGGGCACGGCGAAGAGCAGCAGCATCGAGGGGAGAAACATCGGCCGGCCCGCACCCAGGGCGCCGGCCAGCGACGCGAAGAGCAGCAGCACGAGCGCCCCGGCCCACGCCGAGGGCGCATGCCCCCACAGCGTCAGCGCAAGGAACGGCAGGACCAGCAGGGCGATCGCGAGGGACTGACGCGGCGTCACGCCGCGGACCGACGGCCCGACGATGGCGAGGAACACGAGCGCGGCGCGCGTGAGCGGCTCCAGCGGTCCGGGCCCCGGCTGCGGCTCGGGCCACGCGAGCACCGCGACCAGCAGGACGAGGAAGAGCAGGGCGGACAGCGCCGCCGGGCGCGGCAGCGCGTCGGTCATCCGACGGCCATTATGACCCGACCCTTAGGACGGAGTCGCGCGTTTGAACGGCTGGCTGTATCGCACGTCGATCTGCCAGCCCTCGAGCACGTCGAGGCGATCGAGCGCACTGCGCAGATACGCGATCTTCATCTCGACGGAGTTCTCGCCGAAGCGGGCGCGCGGCCGGCCCCAGATCACCGGGACGCCGCTGCGCGTGCGGAACACGACGGCCGCCGGCTGCGCGACGTCCACAAGGCGAATGCCGAGCGGACGCAGCTCCGGCAGGTACGGCGCCACCTGGCGCAGCGCCGCGACGCCGTCCAGGAACGCCTCGCTGCGGATCGAGGCGCCGGGCTCCGGAATCGGTTCGCGGACGCCTTCGATCACGAACAGTCCGCGGCTCGCGCGCGCGTACGGCTCGCGCGGCAGCCGCACGCCCTCCCAGGTGAACGGCACGCGCTCGCCCCCCTCCATCAGCACCACCGCCGGACGGCGATAGATGATCTCGACCGAGTAGCGGCGCGGCCAGTGGCGATGCACGGCGCGCACCGAAGCGACGACCGGACAGTCCACCAGCGCGCCCCGCACCTGCGACTCGAACGCGCGGTCGAGCAGACTGATCGGGCCCAGCGCCTCGAGGCGCGCCATGACGGGGTCGACCAGCGCCCGGTCACCCCAGGCGGGCACGGCCGCGCCCCCGAAGTGCGGCACCGCGATGAAGCGCGGGTCGCGCATGAGCCCGCCGTGCGCGAGGTTGAGCAACGAAGCGAATCCGAAGATGCCGAGCAGCATCCACAACAAGCGCGAAGCGAGCAGTCGCTTCACGCCATCCATCGCCTCACCTCCCACTCGAGATCGACCCCGAACGCACGACGCACGCGGGCACGCACGCGCTCGACGAGGCGCAGCACGTCGTCGGCGCGCCCCTCCTGCTCCGGGTTCTCGAAGAAGTTGGCGTGAATCGGCGAGACGACGATGCCGCCCTGCCGCATGCCCTTGCAGCCCGCCGCGTCGATGAGCCGGCCGGCGTTGTCGCCCGGCGGGTTCTTGAAGACGCAGCCGGCGTTACCGACCCAGCCCGGCTGCGACGCGCGCCGGTCGCGAATGATCTCGCGCGTGCGCTCGCGGACCGCGGCGATGGCATCCGGCATGAGCTGAAGCGTGGCGGCGACGACGATGCGATCGCCGATCGCGCTCTTGCGATAGCGGAAGAAGTCCGGACCGGGCTGCAGGAACGCGCGCGTGCCGTCGGGGCTGACGACCTCGAGCTCCTTGACGAGCGGTCCGATCGCGCCGTGGCGCCCGCCGGCATTGCCGAAGATTGCGCCGCCGAGCTGCCCGGGGATGCCGGCCAGCGGCTCCGTCCCGGCCAGGCCGGCCGTCGCGGCATAGCGCACCACGCGATGCAGCGGCGCGCCCGCCTCGACGACCAGGCTGCGCTCCCGCACCTCGATGCCGTCGAGACGGCCCAGCGAGAGCACGACGCCGGTCACCCCGCGATCGCCGATGAGCAGGTTGCTGCCGCCCCCGAGTACGCGCCAGCGCTGCCCACTCCGCCAAAGCTCGCCGAGCACGTCGGCCAGCTCGGCGCGCGTGCGCGGCGCGACGAAGAGCTCCGCCTCGCCGCCGATGCGCCAGGAGGTGTACGGGGCGAGGCGTTCGGCCGCCTGCGCCGGTCCGTCAGAGCGCTTGCGCCAGTCGACCGGCAACATGGCCGATGTCTCCCGCTCCCATGGTGACCACGACGTCGCCGGTGCGCGCTTGCGTGCGCACGAAGTCGACCACGGCGGGGAAGTCCGGAATGTGGACGGCGTCGCCGCCCAGACGGCGCACCGAGCTGACGAGATCGTCCGAACAGACCGACTCGCGGTCCTCCTGGCCGTCGCGCGCGGCGAAGACTTCCGGGACGACCACGCGGTCGGCCGCGGACAGCGCCTCGGCGAACTCCGGCAGGAAGCGCCGCAGCCGCGAATACTGGTGCGGCTGGAACACGACCCAGAGCCGACGCGGCGCGTAGGCGTGTCGCAGCGCGCGCAGTCCGGCGGCGACCTCGGTCGGGTGATGCGCATAGTCGTCCACCACCGCGATGCCGCGCGGTCGGCCGACGACCAGCAGTCGGCGGCCGACGCCCTCGAAGTCCGCCAGCGCGCGCGCCGCGACGTCGCGGTCCACGCCGTACGCCTCGGCGAGCGCGATGACCGCGACCGCGTTGAGCGCGTTGTGGTAGCCCGGCATGCGCATGGAGACGAACCGGTCGTCGAGGAAGAAGCCGCGGCGGGTGCCCTCGGCCGGCAGCACGCGCAGATCGGCGTCGGGCGACGGCCCGAACGTCTTCACGCGCGCGCGCACGCCCCCGGCGCGACCGATCGTCTCGCGCAGCCCTTCGTGCACCACCAGCAGCTCGCCCACCTGCGTCGCGAAGGCGCGGAACGCCGCGGTGATCTCGACGAGATCGCGGTAGTAGTCGAGGTGATCCGCCTCGAGGTTGGTCACGATTGCCGCGGACGGCGCGAGATGCAGGAAGCTGCGATCGAACTCGCACGCCTCGACGGCGAAGAGGTCCGATCGGCCGCGTCCCGGTACCGGCAGCTGCGGCACGTGCCCGCCGATCAGGTAGGACGGGTCGAGCCCGGCCCGACGCAGCACGTGCGCCAGCATCGCCGTCGTCGTCGTCTTGCCGTGCGTGCCGGCGACGGCCAGGGTGCGCTTGGTACGGGCGTAGATGCCCATCGCGCGCGCGTACTTGAGCACCGGAATGCCGCGCGCCCGCGCATCGACGAGAACCGGATGGTCGAGCGCGACCGCGGCGGAGTGCACCACGCCCTCGACGCCCCACGGAAGGTTGTGCCCCGCCTCGGCCGCGAGAACCGGAATGCCGATCGTCTCCAGGTCGTCGCAGCGGTTGCGGTCCGCGCCGGACACCTCGTGCCCCTCCGCCTGCAGCAGCAGGGCGAACGGCTTCATGCCGCTGCCGCCGACGCCAAGCAGATGGAGGCGCCGCGGGTGCGAAAGGTCGATCAGGTCGTGTGCGATCATCCGCCCAGCTCCGTCGTCCAGGTGGGCTGCTTCAGCGTATCGCCGAGCGACTCCATCAGGTGCGTCGCCATCAGCTGCGCGGCGGCGGGACGCCCCAGATCGGACGCGCGTTCCGCCATGCTCGCGCGCGCGTCGCGGCTCAGCAGCAGCGTCTCGATCAGTTTCCGCACGCGCGGCGCGTCGAGTTCGCGCTCCTTCACCACCTGCGCCGCGCCGGCGCGCGCCGCGCTGCGCGCGTTGTGCGTCTGGTGTTCGTCCTTGTGCCAGGGGTAGGGCACGAAGACCGCCGGCTTGCCGAGCGCGAGGCACTCCGCCACGCTGCTCGCCCCGCCGCGGCAGACCACGACGTCGGCGGCAGCATAGGCGGCGCCCATGTCGTCGACGAACCCGTGGACCGAAGCGGGCCGCTCCATGCGCTCATAGGCGTCGCGCACGCTCGCCTCGTCCTCGGGGCCGGCCACGTGGATGACCTGGAACGCGAGGTCGGGGCAGGTCGCGATGCCCTCGACGATCCGGCGGTTGAGGCTGTGCGCGCCCTGCGATCCACCGAAGACGAGCAGCGTGGGCAGGCCGCGCGGCAGGCCGAACTGCTCCGGCGAACCATCGCGGCGCAGCTCCTCGCGCAGCGGCGTGCCGGTCACGCGAACCGGCGCGCGCAGCGGAAAGCGCGTGCGCGCCAGCTCCGAGCCGAGCCCGATGCCGCGAGCGATCGGCGCCAGCATGCGCGTCGCCTTGCCGGGCACCGCGTCGAACGCCATGAGGTAGACCGGCAGCCCCATCGAGCGCGCGGCGAGGCAGGTCGGCACGCTCGCGTAGCTGCCGAGGCCGACGACGGCGCGCGCCTCCTCGCGGCGCAAGAGCCGTCGCGCGCGCACGATGGCGCGCGCGAGGCGTCCGGGATAGAGCACGCGGCCGCGGTCCCAGCGCGGGCTGGCCGTTTCGATGCAGCGGAACTCGCCGTCGAGGCGCTGGCGGTCGCCGCGGTCGGGCGGGACCACGAAGAGCGGCTGCATCGAGGGCAGCGCGCGAGCGACGGCCACGGCGGGGTAGAGATGCCCGCCGGTGCCGCCGCCCGCGAACACGATCACGTTGCGACGCACCGGTGCGATCATGCGGTGGTTTCCTTCCGGTTGTGGCGCGCCACGCCGACGATGAGGCCGACGGCGAGCAGCGAGACCATCAGGTTGCTGCCGCCCTGCGAGAGGAACGGCAGGGAGATGCCCTTGGGCGGCGCGGCGCCGGTGGCGACCGCGATGTTCAGCAGCGCCTGCAGCACGATCACCAGCAGCGCGCCGAGCGTCAGGTGGAAGCCGAAGCGGTCGTTGCGCTCCTCGGCCGCCAGGGCGACGCGCACGCCGTGGACGAGCAGCAGCGCGTAGAAGAGGCCGACCGTCGCGATGCCGAGGAAGCCGAGCTCCTCGCCGAGATTGGCGAGGACGAAGTCGGTGTGGCCGGCCGGCAGGTAGCCGAGCTTCTGCACGCCGGCGCCGAGGCCGACGCCGAAGAGCCCGCCGTTGCCGATCGCGATGAGCGCCTGCTCCTGCTGGTAGCCGAGCCCGTGGACCCACTCGAGCCGCTTCATCATGTACTCGTTGGACTGGATCACGAGCAGCAGGATCGGCAGCGCGCAGACGCCGGCGGCGAGCACGCGGCCGACGCGCGCGCCGGCGATCAGGAACATCGCGCCGGTCACCGCCGCGAGGAAGACGGCCGTGCCGAGATCGGGCGCGAGCACGACCAGCAGGCAGATCGCGATGGCGGGCCACGCGTCGACGATGCGCAGCTCCTTGAGGCGCGGGATGCGCGCCGCGAAGAAGAGCACCACGAAGAGCTTGGCGAACTCGGAGGGCTGCAGCGAACCGGCGCCGGGGATGACGATCCAGCGGCGGGTGTTTTCGACGAGCGGCGCGAAGAGCAGCGTGGCGAGCAGCACGATGCCGATCGCGACGAGGCCCGGCGCCGCGGCGCGGTCGAGCAGGTCGCGCGGCACGCGGCTGACGAGCACGCAGCCCGCCACGCCGATCATCGCCCAGAGCGCCTGCTTGAGCGCGAACTGCGCGCCGAACGAGTAGACCACCAGACCGCCCAGCGCCGTCAGCAGGAACGCGGGCACCATGACGCCCATCGCGTCCGACTGCAGGTCGCGCGGGCGGAGGATGTCGAGGCTCGCTCTCATCGCAGCTTGAAGAGCGCCAGCGCGAACAGGGCGAGGATGACCGCGCAGATCCAGAAGCGCAGCGTCACCTTCGCCTCGTGGAGGCCCTGGAACTCGTAGTGGTGGTGCAGGGGCGCGCAGCGGAAGAGTCGCTTGCCGCCGGTCGCGCGGAAGTAGCGTCGCTGCGCAATGACCGAGAGTGCCTCCGCGACGAAGACGCCGCCGACGACCAGCAGCGTGAACTCGTGGCGCGTCGCGACCGCGACCAGCCCGAGCGCGCCGCCCAGGGCGAGCGACCCCGTGTCGCCCATGAAGACCGTCGCGGGAAACCCGTTGAACCAGAGGAAGCCGAGGCTCGCGCCGGCCAGCGCGCCGCAGAGCACGGTCAGCTCGGCGGCGCCGGGGATATGGAAGATGAACAGGTACTCGGAATAGTCCGCGCGCCCCGCCAGATAGGCGACGACCGCGAAGGTGATCGCCGCGATCGCCATGCAGCCGGTCGCGAGGCCGTCGAGGCCGTCGGTGAGGTTGACCGCGTTGCTGGCCCCCACCACCACGAGCCCGCCGAAGATCAGGAAGAGAATGCCGAGATCGAGGCAGAAGTGCTTGAGGAACGGCAGCTGCAGGTCGGTGCGGTGGTTGGCCGAGGGCGCCGTCACGTCGGTCGCGTCGATCGGTCCGGGATCGAAGAGCGCCGGCGGCTCCGCCAGCGATCCACCGACCGATTCCGGCGGGGGCGGCGCCATGTCCGCCAGCGCGACCGCGGGGCCGCGCGGATAGGGCGAGTCCTCCAGCGTCGGCGCCCGCACCAGCGACTTGTCGCCGCCGGCGCCCGCGGCGACGTACCAGACCAGCAGCGCGGCGCCCGCGATGGCGGTCTGGCCGAGCAGCTTCTGCTTGGCGGAAAGTCCCTTCCCGCGTCCGTTGAGCTTGGACCAGTCGTCGACGGCGCCGAGCAGCGCGAAGAGGACGAAGCCGCCGAGCGTGACGAGGATGTAGAGGTTGTCGAGGCGACCGAAGAGCAGCACCGACGAGACGACCGCGAACAGGATCAGCAGGCCGCCCAT
>JBCDBY010000234.1:0-7353 GCA_039182715.1 Planctomycetota bacterium | reverse complement strand
GCGACCTGATCGAGGCGCGCCGGCTGCTGCAGAAGGTGCGCGCCGGCTGCCCGCCCGAGACGCGCGACCAGATGGTGGAACGGGACGCCTTCTATGCCGCCATCGAGAGCGCCTGGATGAACCTCGAGTAAGGCGGCACCGCGCGGCGGCCCGAGTACGCTATGCGCGTGTCGGGCGCGAGGGACTACGAGAAGGTACGCGAGATTTTCCGGCGAGCCGTCGAGCTCGAGGAGCCGGACCGGACGCGCGTCGTCGAGGAAGCGTGCGCGGGCGATGCCGCGCTCCGAGGGGAGGTCCTCGATCTGCTCGCGGCCGCGACCGCGGCGACGGCGGGGCTGCGCCCCGAGGCCGGCCTCGTCGAGCCCCCCGTCCCGGCGATCGAAGGATACGAAGTCGGCCCGTGCCTCGGGCGCGGCGGCATGGGCCTCGTCCACCGCGGGCGGGAGCGCGAGACCGGCGACGAGGTGGCCATCAAGTTCCTGCACCCCTGGTTCAACCTGTCGCCGCGCACGCTCGAGCGCTTCCGGCGCGAGGCGAACGTCGGCATTCGCGTGCGCCACGAGAACCTCGTCCCGACGCGCGAGCTGGGCGTCGCCGGCGCGGAGCCGTATCCGCGGCACTATCTCGTCATGGACTACATCGAGGGCCGCACCCTCGACCGGCTCGCCGCCGAGTACGGGCCCGTCCCCGAGACGCTGCTGCGCGAAATCGCCCGCCAGGTCGCGCGCGGGCTGCAGGCGATCCACGACGCCGGCATCCTGCATCGCGACCTGAAGCCCGAGAACATCCTGATCAACGACGAGCAGCGCGTGCTGATCATGGACCTGGGCATCGCCAAACTCTCCGACGACTCGATCGACCTCACCCAGGACGGCCAGTTCCTCGGGTCGCTTGCCTACGCAGCGCCGGAGCAATTCGACGGCGAGGAGCTCGACCGGACCGCCGATCTCTACGCGCTCGGCGTGCTGCTTTACGAGCTCGCCGCGGGAGAGAATCCCTTCCGTTTCGATCAGCCGCTGGCCGCCATCCGCGCGCACAAGGAGACCGCGCTCACGCCGCTGCAGGTACGGGTCCCGCGCATCTCCGCCTTCTTCTCCGACGTCGTCGCCGCGCTGACCGCCAAGACTCCTGCCGACCGCTTCGGATCCGCGCGGGCGCTCGAGGAGGTGCTGGCCGAGGGCGAGCAATCCTCGTGGTGGCGCGCACGCACGGCGCCGACCCCCGCGCGCCTTCCCGACGGCCGCCGCGAAACACCGCTCGTCGGCCGCAGCGACGAGTTCCAGCTCTTGCAGCAGGCATGGTCACGCGCCGGTCGGGGCGAGGGCGGTACGGTGCTCGTCACGGGCGAGGCAGGGTCCGGCAAGACACGCCTCGTCACCGACTGGGCCGCATCGATCGCCGACGGCGCGGCGCACGTGCTGTACGGCTCCTTCCCGCCGGACGGCGGCGCGCACGGGCTGCTGCAGGCCGCCCGCGGGCGCGAGTCCGCGATTCCCTCCGCGTCGCTGCGCGCGATCCTCGCCGCACGCCTGCGCGGCGAGGTCACGCCGGAGCACGCGCCGCCCCAGGCACTGGCTGCCGCGCTCGCCCAGCTCTTCCGCCACCTCGCGGCCGATCGTCCGACGGTCTGGATCGTCGACGACATGCACTTCGCGAGCGCGGAATCCGCCGCGGCGGTCCGCTCGCTCGCCCTGGTCGCCCGGGAATCCCGCGCGCTGCTCGTCGTCACCCAGCGCCCCAACGCTTCCCCGGCGCTGCGCGACCCCGCGTTCGGCACCCTGTCGATCGAGCTGGAGAGGCTCGACCGCGCGGCGGTCGCCGACATGTTGCACGCACGCCTGCAGCACCGCGCCCTGGCCGAGCAGCTCGCGACCGGCCTCTGGGAGCGCAGCGACGGCATCCCGCTCTTCGTCCTGCAGATCATCGACGCGATGATCGAGCAGGGCGTCGTCGTCCCGCGCCCGGAGGGCGGATTCGAGCTGGGGCGCGTGCAGCCGGACTTCGCCACGCCGGACGCGGTGCGCGAGATCGTCCAGGCGAGGCTCGACGATCTCTCGCCCCCACAGCGCCGGCTCGCCGATGCGGCCGCGGTGGCCGGGCTGGAGTTCGATCCCGCGCTCGTCGCGGCGGTCGTCGAGGAGCCGCTGCTGGCGGTCCTGCAGGATCTCGCCGATCTCGAGCGACGGGCGGGGCTGGTCCGCTCGCGCGGGGCGCTCTACCGGTTCGACCATCACGTCGTGCACGAGACGCTGTACGAAGCGATCCCGCCCGCGTTGGCGGCGGAGCTGCACTACCGCACCGCGGAGGTCCTGCGTGCCCGGGCGCCCGAGCCGCTCGCGCCGGCCGATGCCCACGCCGTCGTGCGCCATCATCTTCGCGGACGCGAGCCCGCGGCCGCGCTCGCGTGCATCGCGGAGGCGCGTCGATTCGCGGAGGGTCGCGCGCAGACCGGCTACGACCTCGCCGTGCTCGCGCTCGGCATCGAGGGACTCCTGACCGGCGCGGAGCGCATGGACATGCTCCTTCTTCGGGCGCACAGCGCGCGCCAGCTCGGGTTCACCGACGACCAGCTCGAGGCGCTCGAGGAGGGGCTCGCACTCGCCCGGGCGGCGGGCGACCGTCGGCGCGAAACGCGCGTCCGCGCCGAGCAGGCGGCGCACGGCATGACGATCCTCTCCAACGAGAAGGTCGTGGAGTCGCTGCGCGAAGTGCTCGAGCTTTCCAAGGAGACGGGCGAACGCATGGTGGCGGCGAAAGCGGCGACCAACATCGCCACGACGCTGAGCCGGCTCGGCCGGCACGATGAAGCGCGGGCGTACTACGAGCACGCGACGGAGTGGGTCCGCAAGGAGGCGGGCGAGTCGCAGACCATCCACGTACGCATCGGCCTCGGCATTCTTGAGCGCGTCGTCGGCAACCACGACCTCGCGCTCGAGATTCTCGAGGACGTCGCGGTCACGGCGCTCGATCACGGGCAGTTCATCGTCGCCAGCTATGCGTACGGCAACATCGGCGCCATTCACATGGTGCGCAACGACTACGAGCTGTCGCTCGAGGCGATCGAACGCCAGCGCCTCGCGGCGCTCGACAGCGGCGACTTCCAGTCCGAGCTGTTGAGCCACCAGACCCGCGGCATGATCGAGCTCGCGCGCGGCTACCTCGCCGAGTCGTTCGAGTCGAAGCGACGCGCAATCCACCTCGCCCGCCTCTGCGGGAGCTGGCGCGCGCTGTTCGCCAATCTGGCGACGCTGGCATTCCTCGAGATCACCTGCGGTCGATTCGACGCGGCGCGCCGCGCTCTCGAGCAGGCCGAGGAGGGCATTGCCCGCACGGGCGCCGACGACATCGCCGGACAGCTGCTGCTGCTGCGCGGCAACCTCGCGGAGGAAGAGGGCGACCGGGCGCGCGCGGTCGACCTCGCGAAGCAGTCCATCGCGCGGACGCTGCCGGAGGAGCGCGCCATGCCGCTGATCTTCGCGGGCGTCCTGCGGGAGCGAGCCGGCGACATCGCCGCCGCGCGCGCCCACTGGGAGGAGTCCCTGCGGCTCACGCGCCGGACCGGCGCCACCGCCCGCTTCTCCGCGCACGCCTTCCTCGCGTCGACCCCGGAGGAGCTGGAGACGATCCGGATGGAACTCGACGAGCGCGACCAGCAGCTGGCCATGCTCACGCGCATCAGCGCGCGATTCCGCGTCTGGGAGCGGGCGGGCGAAACCGGCGACCTGATCGAGGCGCGCCGCCTGCTGCAGCGGCTGCGGTCCCGCGCGCCGGCGGAGTGCCGCGACACGATGGTCCGCCACAACTCGCTCTTCCGCGCCATCGAAGACGCTTGGGCGGAGCTGGGCTAGCCCAATTCGGGCCGGATCCGCACGGCGCGCGTCAGGTTGAAGAGGTTGGGGGACGTGCGCAGCACGGCGGCGTGCAGGTTGCGGATGCGCTGGGTGGAGGTGTCCGCCCGCAGCTTCACGCGGCAGTCGAGTTTCTGGAAGCCGGGGTCCACGGACTCGTCCATGTCGAAGTAGCCACGCAGATCGAGTTCGCCGACCGTCTCGATTTCGAGTTCCTCGATCTCGATGCCGCGCAGCGCGGCGCCCGCCGCATAACCGACCGTCAGGCAGGCGTTGAGCGCGCTCAGCAGCAGCTCCTGCGGCGTGGCGCAGGAATCGTTGCCGCACAGCGGCACCGGCACGTCGGTGTGTACGCGAAAGTGGCGCGGAATCCGCTCGGCTCCGACCCGCAGATGGGTCGTAACCGACTCCGCGCTGGTCTGGCCGCGCCACGTGGTGCGCACGCCGAACTCCGCGGTCGGGTCGGTCTCGTCGTCGTTCGTGTTCTCGACGACCTTCATCAGCGACTTCACATCGATTCCGTTTACCTGCAGTCGGGACATGAGATACCTCCGATACGAGATACACGGTTCCCGGCATGCATGCGCAATCAACGCGTGCCGAAGTAGATGCGATTGGGCTGCGGCGCACCGGACGCGTGGCTGCGCGTCAGGGCGAGCACCACGTCCAGGTCGCCATCCTCGTCGAGGTCGCCGAGCGCGAGGTCGCTGCGACCGGCGATGAGCGGCGTCCAGCGGTCGAGCTGCTCCACCACGCCGGTACCGTCGTTGCGCCAGGCCCAGCGCGTCGTCGCGATGTCCAGGTCGCCGTCGCCATCCAGATCGCCCAGCTCCAGTCCGAACAGGTAGACGCGAACGCCCGTGGCGTGCCGCAGCGTCAGATTCCCGTTGCCGTCGTTGGCCCAGATGTGGACGCCGCCAATCTCGCCGGTGACGACGTCGATGTCGCCGTCGCCGTCCATGTCGCCGACCGCCATCGACCAGGTGCGGTCCTCCGGACCGAACTCCTGGGCAAGCGAATAGGTGCGGTCGCCGTTGTTGCGCCACCAGCGGTTCGGGGAGTCGGGCACCAGGCCGTTGACGAACACGACGTTCGCGCAGACGAGGTCGAGATCGCCGTCCCCGTCCATATCGGCGGGCGCGATGTCCTCGGTGTACCAGGAGTCGAACTCGGGACCGCTCTCGAAGCCGCCGTCGCCCGTCCCCCAGCGAATGAAGTTGCGCCCGCGGGTGGCGACGACGTAGTCGAGATCGCCGTCCCCGTCGAGGTCGGCGACCTCCACGTCGTTCACCAGCTGGTTGTTGCCGGCGCTGGCCGTCTGCGCAAAGCTGCCGTCCGATGCCTGTGTCATGACGTAGACCCTCGCGGTGTTGCCGATGACGAAGTCGAGCCGGCCGTCCTCGTTGAGATCGCCCGCCGCCATGTGCGCCCCACCGCCGTTCCGGATCACGCGCCGCTCTTCGAAGTTGCCGTTCCCGTCGTTGAGGTAGCAGTCGGCCACACCGTTGGTCGCGAACGCGACGTCGAGATGACCATCGCCGTCGACGTCCACCACCAGGACGTCCTCGGTCCAGGAACCGGGGGCGATGCGCAAACCGACGTCGGCAGGGAAGCCCTCCAGCTCGGCGCTGCCCGGCTCGACCGGCTCGTTGCTGAGCACGCCGCGCACGCCGCCCTGCACGCGCACGCGCTCGCCGGGCGCGACCAGCGCGCCGGCCCCCAGCGTGACGGTGACCTGATTCGGCTCCGGTCCGACCTCGACGGCCGGATCGGTGCCGAACGTCCCGCCGCTTTCGAGCAGGAAGGAGGCCGGCGGCTCGACCGCGACCTCCTCGTCGAAGGTCAGGACCACGCGGTCGCCGGGGTCGGCGGTGCCGTTCTGGTCGACGTCGCGCCACGTGCCGAGGGCGCGCAGCACCGGACCGGGCGAGAAGAGCGCGAACGAGGGGGAGACGCCCTCGAGGTCGTCCCACCGTGCGCGCAGCGTGGCGAGCGCGGGCCGCGCCTCCCCGTCCAGACGGACCAGCCCGCGCAGGTCGGCGTAGCCGTCGACGAGTTCCACGGTGCCCGACTCGACGTCGACGTCGTCGGAGGAGATGACGAGGGCGCCCGTCGCGCTCGGCTGCCGGTTGCCGAACGGATCGGTCGCCTCCACCTCGGCGAGATCGACCAGCGAGAGACCCTTTCCGATCGGCTGGCGCTTCGCAACACGCACCACGAGCCGGTCGGCCGGCGCCGGCGCGACTTCGATCGAGTAGCGGAACAGCTCGCTCCCGACGCGCACGCGCAGCTCCTGCGTGCCGGCGGTGCGCAGCACGACGGCATGCACGCCGTCCCCACCCCCGACCGGCAAGGTCGCCTGCGGATCGCTGCTCTCGAACGAGGCTTGGCGCCCGAAGTCGCGCAACCTCACCTCTACCGTCCGCCCGGCGATGAACGGCCGCTCGCTCAACAGCTCGAGCGTGGCCACCACCGTTTCTCCCGATCCCCCGCAACCTGCCAACACGAAGAGGAGCACGCCGATCTTCCGCATGCCATCCCGTTTGCAAGAGCCGTACCACGCCCGATTCGGCGGAAATTCCGGGGAATCCGGTCACGCATCGGTAGCGGGTGCTACCGCTCGTATGCTGTGGTCCATGCTGACGACCCTCGCCGCGCTCCTGTTGTTGGCCTCGCCTGCCGAGGAGGTGGAAAAGAGCCTCCGCGCGGTGGAATCGCTCGTCCAGGAGCGGAAGTTCCTCGCCGCGTGGGCGCGCATCCCCGAGAAACTCCGTCCCTCGCTGGCCAAGGGGCTCGTCGGTCTCGCGTCGAGCTACGGCGTCGACCCGAAGTCCGCCACCGCCGAGAAGGTCCTCGCCGCCATGCAGGAGCAGATGGAGGAGACGGCGGCGAAGCGCTTCGCGTTGACCATCGCGAAGACCCGCGTCTGGGACGAGAAGACCGCCTACGCGCGGGTGAGCACCAACCTGACCGGGCTGGCGATCGCGCTTCGCCTGGAGAAGGGCGCGGAGGGCTGGCGCATCGCCGACACGCGGGCGCCCGGAGCCTACGCCGAAGTGCTGGCCTCGCTCCCCTCCGATGCAGCCCGCGAGTATTGGACCGCTATCGTTCTCAAAGCCCAGCGCGACCCGATGGTTGCCTCCGCCGCCGCCGCGGTGGGCATCAACATGACCTTCCTCATGCCCTGGGCGCTCCGTGCGCGTGGCTGGGGCAAGAAGCACCGCACTCTCTCCCGCTTCGACCTCGTCCTCGGGATGATGATCCCCTTCATTCTCGCCACCGGTTGCGTAGTCATCGCCGCGGGATCGCAATTCCACGGCAAGCCCTTCGAAGGTCTGCTCACCGAGGCGAACGGCGTGGTGATCGTCCACGAGGAGAGCGGCAAGTTCGAAGACTACTCGAAGGCGATCTCCGCACGCGAGAAGGCGGTGCCTGACGTCGCCCTCGATGACGGCGAGAGGAAGCTCGCCGCGATGCTCATCAAGCGCGACACCAACCAGCTTGC
>JBCDBY010000233.1:0-7393 GCA_039182715.1 Planctomycetota bacterium | reverse complement strand
GCGAACGGGTAGGGGCGCCGGTCGGGCAGGGTGGCGAGGAGGCGTTCGCGATAGCGGGTGCGGAAGGCTTCGAAGTCGGGAACGGTGGCGCGGTAGGCGTTGAGCAGCGTGCCGTCGACCCAGTCGAAGACCGCCTCGCGGTTCGGGAGGTGGTGGAGGTAGACCTGCAGCCGGACGTGGACTTCGCGCAAGCCGAGCTGGTCGAGGATCACGGCGTACGCCTCCGGCCGCAACACGTGAGGGATGCGCGGACGCGTGTCGAACTCCTCGGCGGCGAGCTCCGCCGCGATGGTGTGGCTTGGGCTCTCGTGGTTGGCGGGCACCTGCACGGCGAGCTGGCCGCCCGGCGCCAGCCACGACGCGACACGGGCCAGCAGCTTCTCGTGGTCGGGCAGCCACTGCAGGCACGCATTGGAGAAGACGAGGTCGAACGCACCGTCCGGACGCGCGCGCTCGAGGTCCATCGTCTTGAACGAGAGCCCCTCGGCCTTCGGCGCGTCCGCCAGCATCGACGCCGACCGGTCGACGCCGAGCGTGGAGCCGGCCAGCGTGGCCTCGTGCAGGTGAAGGGTCAGGTCGCCGGTGCCGCAGCCGAGGTCGACCGCGCGCTTGCCGGGAATGGCGATGCATCCCGCGAGCAGGTCCCGGAACGGCTGCGTACGCTCCTCGCGAAAGCTCGCGTAGCGCTCGGGGCTCCAGGCGTCGGCGCCGCTCACTTCAGCTCGTCGACGGTCTCCCAGACCTTGGCCGCCAGCGGCGAGTGTTTCACCCCGTCCAGCATCGCGCGCGTGAAATTGGTGAAGCCCTTCTGTTGGAGCACCTGCACCGCGCGATCGGTCTGCGGCTCGATGCCGGGCACGCCGCCCTCCTTGCCGTGCGTCCAGGTGCGGTGCGGATCCTGCGCGCCGGTGTAGATGCGGATCGGCGGACCGCCGTCGGCCGGCTGCTTCGCGTTCGCGGCACCGAGGCCGGCGAAGTTCGCGCAGGCGGGCATCGCGAAGCGCACCTTCTCGGGGAACAGCAGCGTGTAGCCGTAGGTCAGGTTGCCGCCGCCGGAGAAACCGGTGATGCCGATCTTCTCCTCGCCGCCGAAGCGCTCGCGCACTACGGCGAGGACCGACTCGAGCCCCGCCACGTCCCACTCGAAGCGCGGCTGAAATCCGCCCATCGAGTCGAGCAGCTGCTTGTCGTACCAGGGGTACTTCTTCTGGTTGAGCGCGTTCGTGTTGGCGAACGTACACGGCGCCAACACGATCCACGGCCGCTTGCCGCGCCGTTTCCGCGAGGAGCGGGCGGCGCCCAGGAAGTTGCTGCCGGCGCCGTCCACGGTGACCAGCACGGGGTACTGCTTGCCCGGCTTCCAGCCGTCCGGCAGCGCAAGCCACGCGACGAGCGGATGGTCCTTGCCGCGCACGAGGACGACGTCCTTCTTCGCGAGCGCGACCTCCAGCTTCGTGATGTCGGCTTCCGGTGCGGCGGCGCGCAGGCGCGTCAGCATCGCGCCCGCCTTGTTGACGTCCTTCTCGCCCTTGACCCGCGCGACCACCTTGCCGATGCGACCCTTGGTCGGCTCGAGCGCGATGGCGCGGAAGCGGTAGTCGTCGCCGTACTTGGCGAGCTTGTCGTAGAGCTTCGCGGCGTCCTTGTGCGCCTTCTTGCGGCGCGCGTCGCTCTTCGACTTGGGTTCGCCCGCAACGGCGTCGATCTTCGCCTTCAGCCTGCCGTCGGCGTCGAACTCGGGATCGGCGGCGCGCGCTTCGTTCCACGCGCGCCGCGCCTCCGCCTGGTCCTGATTGCGGACGCAGTGCAGCGCGTAGTCGTTCCAGACCCTGGCGACCTGGCCGAGAAGCTTGGTCTCGCCCTTCGAGGGGGCCGCGACCAGCAGCAGGAGGCAGAGACTAGTCGCCGCCAAAGAGCTTCTTCACACCCTTGTTGATCTCGTCGCCCGCCTTCTTGGAGACGTCTTCGATCGCCTTGCTGGCACCTTCGACCGCGACGCCGCCGACGTCGCCGAGCCCCTTGAGGCCCGACTTGATCCCGCTGCTGATCGCGCCAGGCAGCTCGTTGGCCACGCCGTTGAGCGCACCGGTCAGGATGATCGAGATCAGCTCGCCCAGGTCCACGCCGCGGCCGTCGCTCCCGATGTTCTCCTTGACGATCTCCTTCACGTGGACCGGCGTCGTGATGAACGCCTTGGTCTTGTAGTAGACCTTCACGTCCCGGATCACGAGGCGCTCGATCACAACGGTCTTCTCGGAGGCCGTCTGCTCCGGCGTCTCCTTCTTCTCCTTGTTGCCGTACTTCTCGATGTTCTCGAGGATCTGCTGGTAGTTGTACTTCCCGCTCTTGTTGGGCTCGAGGTACATCGTCAGCCCGCTCAGCTCGAGCGTCGGGATTTTGATCTCCTGGTCCATCACGGTGCCGAGGCTGACGGCGGTCGAGCCCGACGCGAGGTCGAACAGGAACGGCTTTTCATAGCCGCTCGGGTTGTCGATGCGCAGGCCGCCCAGCTCGGCGGTGCCGCCCAGGATGCCGATGCTCAGCTTCTCCAGCTTCACCTGGGTGCCGAGCGCGTTGCCGCCCTCCTCCTCGATGACCTTCTTGGCGACGCCATCGAGCCACCAGAAGCTGCTGCCGATCGCGATCGCGAGCAGCACGACGATGAACAAAACGAGTTTCAGCAGTGTCTTCACGGTTCACTCCCCATCGGGACGAATCAGTTCCCAGTCGATCCCGTCGGGATCGCGGAACAGTGTAAACCGTCCGCCGTCGTACGTGCGGACCGGTGCGACGGTTCCGCCGCACGCCCGGATGCGCGCGATCGCCTCGTCGAGATCGTCGACCAGGATGTCCGCCGTCATGCCGGGCCGCTGGCCCAGCGGCTCGCCGAGGCTCTTCTCCTTGGCGAGAAAAAAGGTGATCGTGAAGTCGCCCTGCTGCACCTTCCGGTACGTGTCCTCGGACTCGCAGAGCGTGAACTCGAGCGCGTCGCAATAGAAACGCGCGGCGCGCTCGAGGTCGGTGACGTAGAGGTTGATCTCGCCCCTACGACTCCTCATAGTCCTCGACCCCGCCGCACAGGCAGACGAGGTTGCGGTCACCGGCGACGTTGTCGACGCGTCCGACCGACGGCCAGAACTTGTGCGTCTTCGTCGTGTCGCTCGGGAAGCACGCCTGCTCGCGCGTGTACGGGTGGTTCCACTCCGACGAGGCGAGCTCGCGCGCCGTGTGCGGCGCCATCTTGAGCGGGTTGTTCTCGGGGTCCATCGAGCCGCTCGCGATGGCGTCGATCTCGCCCTTGATGGCGATGAGCGCGTCGCAGAAACGGTCGAGCTCCTCCTTCGACTCCGACTCGGTCGGCTCGATCATCATCGTGCCCGCCACCGGCCAGGCCATCGTGGGGGCGTGGTAGTTGTAGTCCATCAGCCGCTTGGCGATGTCCTCGACGGTGACGTGTGTCTCCTTCGCGATGTCGCGCAGGTCGATGATGAACTCGTGCGCCGAAAGGCCGTTGGGCGCGCGGTAGAGCACCGGGTAGTGGTCCTCCAGGCGCTTCGCCATGTAGTTGGCGTTGAGGATCGCGACCTCCGAGGCCGTCTTGAGCCCCTGCGCGCCGAGCAGCCCGATGTAGACGTAGCTGATCGGAAGGATGCTGGGGCTGCCGTAGGGCGCCGCCGACACCGGGCCGATCGCCTTGCTGCCGCCCACGTTCAGGAACGGGTGCGTCGGCAGGAAGGGCGCGAGCTGCTCCGCGACGCCGATCGGGCCCATGCCGGGCCCGCCGCCGCCGTGCGGAATGCAGAAGGTCTTGTGCAGGTTGAGGTGGCAGACGTCGGCGCCGTAGTCGCCCGGGCGGCAAAGGCCGACCTGCGCGTTGAGGTTGGCGCCGTCGAGATAGACCTGGCCGCCGTGCTCGTGCACGAGGTTGCAGATCTCGCGGATCGTGACCTCGAACACGCCGTGCGTCGACGGGTAGGTGACCATGATCGCGGCGAGGTTGTCGCTGTGCTTCTCCGTCTTCGCGCGGAGGTCGTCCATGTCGATGTTGCCGTCGTCGTCGCAGGCGATGCCGACCACCTTCATGCCCGCCATGACCGCGCTCGCCGGGTTGGTGCCGTGCGCCGAGGTCGGAATGAGGCAGATGTTGCGGTGCCCCTCGTCGCGGCTCTCGTGGTACGCGCGAATCACCAGCATGCCGGTGTATTCGCCCTGCGAACCGGCGTTGGGCATGCTCGAGACGGCGTGGAAGCCGGTGATCTCGGCGAGCCAGCCCTCGAGGCGGCCGATCATCTCGGCGTAGCCCTCCGCCTGTTCGGCCGGCGCGAACGGATGCAGCGCGCCGAACTCCGGCCAGGTGACCGGGATCATCTCGGAGGTCGCGTTCAGCTTCATCGTGCAGCTGCCGAGCGCGATCATCGAGGTCGTGAGCGAGAGGTCCTTCGACTGCAGGCGATGCAGGTAGCGGAGCATCTCGTGCTCGGCGTGATAGCGGTGGAAGACCGGGTGCGTGAGAATCTCGTCGGTGCGCAGCAGGTCGGCCGGGAGCGCGCTCTCCGTCTCCACGGCGCGGCAACCGAAATCGGCGCCGAAGCAGAAGAGCAGATCGTCGATGTCGGTGCGGGTCACCGTCTCGTCGAGGCTGATGCCGAGCGTATCCGGGTTGTCCGTCCGCAGGTTGATGCGGCGCTCGGCGCAGCGCGCGAGGATCTCCGCGCGCGCGGAGCTCTCGACCGGCACGGTGAGCGTGTCGAAGTAGGCGTGCTCGCCGAGGTCGAAGCCGAGCTTGGCCAGGCCCGCCGCCACGGTGCTCGTCGCGCTGTGCGTGCGGTCGGCGATGGCGCGCAGGCCCTCGGGGCCGTGGTAGGTCGCGTACGCGCCCGCCATGATGGCGAGCAGCACCTGCGCCGTGCAGATGTTGCTGGTCGCCTTCTCGCGGCGGATGTGCTGCTCGCGCGTCTGGAGCGCCATGCGCAGCGCCGGGCTGCCGTAGCGGTCGCGCGAGATGCCGATGATGCGGCCCGGGATCTGCCGCTTGAAGTCGTCCTTGGTGGCGAGGAACGCCGCGTGCGGTCCGCCGTAACCCATCGGCACGCCGAAGCGCTGCGAGTTGCCGACCGCCACGTCCGCGCCCCACGCGCCCGGCGGCACGAGGCGCACGAGCGCGAGCAGGTCGGTCGCCGCGATGACCATCGCGTTGGCCGCGTGCGCCTTCTCGGTCACCGCGCGGTAGTCGCGGATGGTGCCGTCGGTCGCCGGGTACTGCAGCAGCATCGCGAAGCACTCGCCGTCGTAGCTCTCCGCATCGCCGACGACGACGTCGATGCCGACCGGGAGGGCGCGCGTCTTGACCACCTCGATCGTCTGCGGATGACAGAGGTCGGACACGAAGAAGGTGTTCGACTTGTTCTTGCGGTTGACGCCCTTGCACATCGTCATCGCCTCGGCGGCGGCGGTGCCTTCGTCGAGCAGCGATGCGTTGGCGACGGGCAGACCGCAGAGGTCGCTGACCATCGTCTGGTAGTTGAGCAGCGCCTCGAGGCGACCCTGCGCGATCTCCGCCTGGTAGGGCGTGTACTGCGTGTACCAGCCCGGGTTCTCCAGGATGTTGCGCTGGACGACGGGCGGCGTGATCGTGCCCGCGTAGCCGAGGCCGATGTAGCTGCGGAAGACCTGGTTCTTCTCGGCGATGCCCTTCAGCTCGACGAGGAATTCGTGTTCCCCGCGCGCGCCGGGCAGGTCGAGGTCGCGACCGAGCTGGATCGCATCGGGAACGGCCGCCTGGCCGAGCGCGTCGAGCGACTCGTAGCCGATCGCCGCCAGCATTTCGGCGATCTCGGACTCGGACGGACCCAGGTGTCGGCGCAGGAAGGTGTCAGTCGGTGTGAGCGGCATTTGAGACCGCTCATAATATCGCTACGGGGAAGCCCCCGCGAGCGCTCAGAACTCCCAGCCGAGTCCGAAAATGAAGCGGAAATCGGCCTTTTCGGGCACATCTCCGTTTTCGTCCGGGCGGGGCGCGCCGACGAAGTTCCAGACGATCGTGAAGTCGAAGTCGAGGTCCTTGTAGATGTCGTACGAGAGGTCGAACGTCAGGTTCTGGGTGTTGTCCCGAAGCGCCTCCACGCTGAGCTGCAGGTCGTAGGAGAGCTCGGCCTCGAGCTTCTTGGTGATGTCCCAGTCCACCGAGGTCGAGAACGCGATGACCGCCGTGCCGTCGTCGGGCGCGCCGCTGTCGAACTGCGTGAAGCGGTAGCCGCCGAGGACCGAGACGTCCCAGTCGATGGGGCCCTTGTCGATGCCGCGGCTGAAGATGTTGTAACCGACACCGATGAGGGGCGTGATGCGCAGCGCGATGTTCTGGAACGGGTCGCGGTAGAACTCCGCGGCGATCGGCGTGAAGAACCATCGGCGCGCGAAGAAGATGTCGTAGCGGCCGGCGAGACGCTGGTTGTTGGCGAGCTCCTCCTCGTTGGCGCGGCTGAAGAAGTACTTGTAGTCGATCTCGAGCCGGTTGCGCGGCGTTCGGCGCCGGACGTTGAACGTCAGGCTGAGATCCTCCTGTTCCGTGTTGCCGGTCCGGATGGTGAGGCCGACGCTCAGCTTGCCCGACCAGTAGGAGCGCTCGGTCTTGCCGCCCGGGACCATCGTGACGAGGTCCTTGCGGTCGAAGACGAGAAACTCGTTCTCCTTCTCCTTCACCACCACCGTATTGTCGCGCACCGCGACCGTGCCCATGACGTCGGTCTGGTCCGACCGCAGCAGCGAGAAGATGCGCGGCGTGCGCATGCGCTTGACCTTGCGCCACTCGAACTTCAGATCGTCGAGCTCGTCGGAGTCGATCTCGAGCGTCTCGTTCTGCATGTACTTGATCTCGCCCTTGAGCCACTCGTCGGACGTGAGCTGCAGCCAGTCCCAGTCCTTTTCGCCCTCCGGCGTAACCGGCGGCTTGAACGGCGGATCGTCCGTGCGGAATTCCTCGATGGGCGGGTACTCGATCCGGAGCTTGCAGGCGGTCAGGGCGAGCAGCAGCACAAGCAGGGCGCGCATGGGCGGGATTCTCGCAGAATCGCCCTCAGAACTCCCACGCGATCCCGAGGACGAAACGGAAGTCGCTCTGGAGCGGAAACGTACCGTCGTCGTTCGGGCGTGGTCGGTTCACGTAGTTCCAGATGGTCGTGAACTCGAGGTCGAAGTCGCGCCAGAGCTCGAGCGCGAACTTGAGATTCAGGTTCGTGTTGAAGTCGTCGGTCTCCGGAACGCCGAACGAGATGTCGTAGCGGAGGTCGAGCTCGAGGTCCTCCGTGATGTCCCAGTCGACCTGCGTGGCGAGCGTGATCGTCGCGGTGTCGTCGTCGCCTGCGCCACACGGAGTTCGAGGGCGTCGCCGGCGACG
>JBCDBY010000232.1:0-7432 GCA_039182715.1 Planctomycetota bacterium | reverse complement strand
TCGAGGGCCTTCTTGCACTTCATCATCGGCAGGCCGGTCATCTTGCGAAGCGCGGCCACGGTCTTGGCATCAATGCCCATGGGACTACTCTCCCGCGCCCGAAGGCGTCGTTTCGCTGTCGTTGGTCTTGCTGTCGTCGCCGGCGGCTTCCCCGGCAGCATCCTTCGCGGCCTGTTCGCGCGCCTTGCGGTCCGCTTCCTCGCGCCGCTTCTTGAGCGCCGCCTCCGCACGCTGGCGGTTGCGGATCTCCTCGCGACGCTTCTCCTCGGCGCGACGACGGTCCTCCTCCTGCTTGCGGATGATGGCTTCCTTGACCTTCCAGTCCTGGACGCCCTTCAGCACCGCATCGGCAAGACGCGCCAGCACGATCTGGATCGCGCGCATCGCGTCGTCGTTGCCCGGAATCGGGATATCGATCTTGCTCGGATCGCAGTCGGTGTCGAGCAGCGCGATCACGGGGATGCCGAGCTTGCGCGCTTCGGCCACCGCGATGTGCTCCACGACCGGATCGATCACGATCAGAGCCCCCGGCAGCGCCTCCATGTTGCGGACGCCGTCGAGGTTCTTCTGGATGTTCTTGCGCTCGCGCGCCGCGCGGGAACGCTCCCGCTTGGTGACGAACGCGGTCGCACCCTCGGCCTCCATCGCCTCCAGTTCCTGGAGCCGCTTGAGCCGCTGGCGCACCGTGTAGAAGTTGGTGAGCATGCCACCCAGCCACCGCTCGGCAACGAACGGCTGGCCACTTCGCCTCGCCTCGGAAATGACCGAGTTGCGAGCCTGCCTCTTGGTCCCAACGAAAAGGACATCCTTTCCGTCTCCGCACAATCTCTGCAGGAAGTTGTAGGCGCGGATCAGACCACGGACGGTTCCCTTCAAGTCAATGATGTGGATACCGTTCCGCTTACCGTAAATGTAGGGCTCCATCCGGGGGTTCCAGACACTGGCCAAATGGCCGAACTGGACACCTGCGTCGAGAAGCTCCTTGACCTGGACGATCGACACGAAATCCTCCGCCGGCAAAAAACGAAACTGCGAAACAGAAAC
This sequence comes from Planctomycetota bacterium, assembly GCA_039182715.1. Taxonomy (GTDB): domain Bacteria; phylum Planctomycetota; class PLA2; order PLA2; family PLA2; genus JBCDBY01. The sequence goes on along the minus strand of JBCDBY010000232.1, from coordinate 6,388 downwards.
CCCCTGGCCACGCCGGCAATCCCGGCCGGGAGTCGAATCGATCAAGGTAATCGCGCCCCGGGGGGCTGTCAAAGCTCCGCGCGGACCATCCGGGGGCCGTTTGCGATCTCGAGACCCCAGACCTCGCCGCCCACGGCGACGAAGCCGTCGTAGAGCCCCGCCGGCAGCGTCCCGCCCGGCCCGTCGAGCCCCGGCAGCGCGCCGCCCTCGGAACGCAGCAGCACGAGACTGCCGTCCGCGCGCTCCACGGCCGGCGCCCCGCGGAACTCCCGCATGTAGGGGAAAATCGGGGGGCCGGACACCGGCCGGATGGCGCCGTCGAGCCAGACGGCGGGCCGATCGTCCTTGTAGCCGACGACCAGCACGCGATCCCGCAGGCGCTGAACCATGCCGCAGAGGATGTCCGCGGTCTCCCGCACCCCGGCGCGGTAGATCCGGAGGGCCTTGCCGTGAAACGGGGCGTAAAGCGTGTCGCCGACCCAGAGCGGCCGGCTGCGGCGGCCCCACGGCCGCCAGCGGAACTGCGGCTCCTCCTCGCGGTGCCAGCGCCACGGCAGCCCGGTCTCGGGGTCGACCCCGAACGCGGTCACCTGCAGCGGCGCATCGCGGCCGTCCTGGACGGCGAGCAGCGCCATCTGCGCCGGGCCCTCGTCGCCCCGCCCCTCCACCACGTCCAGCTCGCGTCCGTCGCGATCGAGCCGGCGGACGCGCACGTCGCCCTCGTCGAAGAAGACGCCCTCCTTCGGCTCGAGCACGAACAGGCAGTCGGGCGTGAGCAACAGCCGGCGCTGGCGCGCGGCCTGCTCCTTCTTCTCCAGCCCATAGCGCACCGCCTCGCGAAACGTCCCGCCCGGCTCGGCGAGGTAGAGCGTTTCGCCGGCGGGGCCGCCGAGGTAGGCGACCAGGCTCTCGTCATGGGCGATCACGGTCTGAAGGATTCCGGTCTATTGGCCGGCGGCGGCGCGCGCCGCCCGGATCTCGTCGAGGATCGCATGCGCGATGCGCACGACCTCGAGGCCGTGCTCGCCGGTGACCGCGGGCGATCCACCGCTGCGCACGGCGGCCACGAAGTTTCCGAGCTCCATCTCGAGGGCGTCGCGCTCCTCGAGCGGCAGCGTCTCCTGGTGCAGCAGCTCGCCGAAGACGCTCTCCTGCCCGCGCAGGTCGGCCAGGGAGTCCGGGTCCTCGGTGATCTGCTTGACGAGATCGAGCGTGAGCTTGGGACTCTTGCGGTAGATCACGCCCTCGCGCCGACCGTAGTCGAGCGAGATGTAGCTCTCCGGGCTGAAGACGCGGATCTTGCGCATCGGCTTGACCGCCACGCGGCTCGCCGTCACGTTCACCACCGCGCCGTTCTCGAACTTGAGGCGCGCGTTGGCGATGTCCTCGTGCTGGCTCAGCACGCCCACGCCCACCGCATCGACGGTCTTCACCTTCGACCCGACGAAATGCAGGATGACGTCGAGGTCGTGGATCATCAGGTCGAGCACGACGCCCACGTCGGTCGCGCGAAAGCTGAACGGGTTGAGCCGGTGGCACTCGATGAAGAGCGGCCGGATGCCGAGCTTGACCGCCGCGTCGACGACCGGGTTGAATCGCTCGACGTGCCCGACCCCGACGAACGTCCCGTTCTCGCGCGCGGTGGCGACGATCCGCTCGGCGGCGTCGACCGAATCCGCGATCGGCTTCTCCACGAGGACCGGGATGCCCTTCGTGAGGAAGTGGGTCGCGACGCGCTCGTGGTGGACCGTCGGCACCGCAACGCTGACCGCATCGATGCCCTCCAGCTCCGTGTGATCGCCCACGCCGCGGCAGCCGTAGAGCTCGCACATCGCCTCGCGGCGCTCCTCGTTGGGATCGGCGATGGCGACCAGCTCCGCATCCTCCATCTGCGAGTAGATGCGCGCGTGGTTGCGACCGAAGTGACCGACGCCGACGACGCCGACGCGCACCTTGCCCCCGCCGCTCACCGCTAGCCCCCCATCAGATCCCGGCCGGGATCCTCCTCCTGGCGGCCCTGGCGCCCGGCGTTGCTCGCCTCGACGAAGTTGATCATGTAGATGACCTCGTCGATGCCGGCGAACTCGGCCCGCGCCTTGTCGACGCTCTCCGTCAACGGGTCATCCGACTTGAAGAGCATCTTGAAGCAGTCCTTGATCGCCTTGATCGTGACGTCGTCGAGCCCGGCCCGCTTGAGGCCGACCACGTTGACGCCGCGCACCCGCATCGGGTGACCCTCGACGATCGTGTAGGGCGGTGCATCGCGGGTGAGGCGCGTGAGTCCGCCGATATAGGCGTACTTGCCCACCGTCGCGAAGTGGTGCACGCCGGCGCCACCCGCGAGGTTCACGCCGTCCTCGACCACCACGTGGCCGGCGAGCATGACGTTGTTCGCCACGATGCAGCCGTTGCCGATGATGCAGTCGTGGGCGACGTGCGCGTTGGCCATGATGATGTTGTCGTCGCCCACGATCGTCTCGCCGCCGCCCTGCTCGGTGCCGGTGTTGATCGTGACGCCCTCGCGGATGAGGTTGCGCTGTCCGACGCGCAGCGTGGTGTCGCTGCCGAGGTACTTGAGATCCTGCGGCGGCCCGCCGATCACGGCGTGGGCGTGGATCACGGTCGCATCGCCGATCGAGGTGTTGCCGCCGATCACGGCGTGCGCGTGGACGACGACGTTGTCGCCCAGCTCGACGGCGGGGCCGATGACGACGTAGGGACCGATGCGACAGCCTTCGCCGACGCGGGCGCCGGCCTCGACCACGGCGGTCGGATGCACGTCCTGCGTGCTCACAGCTCCTGATCCTCCACGTTGCTGGGCGAATCCACCAGCATGAACTTCATGATCGCTTCGGCGACCAGCGTGTCGCGCACGCTGGCGCGCGCCTGCACCTTGCCGCCGCGCCGCCCGAGATGGAGCGTCTCCACCTGGAGCCGGAGCTGGTCGCCCGGCATGACCGCATGGCGCAGCCGCACGTCGTCCATGCCGAGGAAGACCGCCACCTTGCCCGCGTAGTCGAGCTTGCGCAGCAGCAGGATGCCGGCGAGCTGCGCGAGCGCCTCCAGCGTGAGGACCGCCGGCATGATCGGCGTCTCGGGGTAGTGGCCGGTGAAGAACGGCTCGTTGATCGTGACGTTCTTGATGCCGACCGCGCGCTTGAACCCCTCGAGCTCGATGACCCGGTCGACCAGCAGCATCGGATAGCGGTGCGGAAGCACGCGCATGATCTCGTTGATGCCGAGACCGCTGCCGTGCCGCAGATGGCCCAGCTCTTCGCGCTTGTGCATCTCCGCCGCGATGCGACGGACGAGGGCGCGGTTGGCGGCATGGCCGGTGCGCTGCGCGATGACGTGGGCGTGCAGCGGGCGCCCGAGCAGCGCGAGGTCCCCGATCATGTCGAGGATCTTGTGCCGCAGCGGCTCGTCGGGAAACCGCATGACGTTGCGGTCGTGGTGTTCGTCGTCGGTGATGACGACGGTGTTCTCCTCGGTCGCGCCCTTGCCGAGCCCCGCCTCGCGGAGCATCGCGATCTCCTCGCTCGTGCAGAAGGTGCGCGCCGGCGCGATCGCCTCGCGGAACCCGTCCTGCGTCAGGTCGAAGGTCATCGTCTCCTGGATCTCGCGCGGCGTGTCGAACGAGAGGGTGTAGGTGAGCCGCAGGCCCTCCTCGCGCGGCAGCGCCACGATCGTCCAGTCCTCGCCCTCGACGAAGATCGGCTCGCGCAGCGTGTGGATGAGCACCGGATCCTTCTGATCCTTCAGTTTGGTGCCCTCGATCGCGTCGAGGAAGGGACGGCTCGACCCGTCCACGCCGGGAAGCTCCGGGCCGTCCATCTCGCAGATCACGTTGTCGACCTGCGCGGCGGCGAGCGCGGCGAGCAGATGCTCGGTCGTATGCACCTCGGCCGCGCCCTCCTTGAGGCAGGTGCGGCGCGGCGCGTCGTGCATGTACTCGATGCGCGCGGGGATCGGCGACGACCCCTCGAGGTCCACGCGGCGAAAGACCACCCCGGTCCCGGCCTCGGCGGGCTTGAGGCGCAACGTGACCTTCTCACCGGTGTGCAGTCCGCTACCGGTGATCTCGATCTCGCTACCCAGGGTCCTTTGCGGCCGCTCGCTCACAGTGTCGGGCGAGAATTGTACGGGATCAGAACGTCCGCTCGAAGCTCACCGAGACGACCTGACGCGTATCGGTGTTCACGCGGCGGATCGGCCACGCGAAGTCGATGGTCAACGGCGGCTGGTTGGGCGAGCCGAACTGGATGCCGAAGCCGAACCCGGCCGAGATGCGCCAGGTCTCCCAGCTGATGTCCTGGGTGTCCTCCACCAGGGTCCCCTGATCGAGGAAGAAGTGGATGTCGATGCCGAATCCGGTCACGTCGCGGTCGGCAATCGGGAAGGTGTACTGCCCGATCACGCTGACCAGGAATTCGCCGCCGGACGGGCTCCCGTTGCTCTTCGGGCCGACGCCGCGGAACTCGAACCCGCGCAGGTTGCGACCGCCGAGGAAGTAGCGCTCGAAAATCGGCACCTGGACGGTGTCGTCGTACGCCGTCGCCCAGTCGACGCGTGCCTCGACGCGGAAACGCTGCCACGACCCCTGGCGATTGCGGTAGGCCCGCGAGCCGAGCGCGCCGCGAATCGTCGCCTTCACGACGTCCACCTCGCCCCCGAGGGGGCCGCCGTACCAGTCCGTCGTGAACGTCAGCCGATAGCCGTTCAGGAATGGATCGCCTCCGCGAACGCGCGTGTAGTTGAGGCGCGCGCCGACGCCGTGGACCGTCGAGCGGCCCTGCTCGTCGAGCATGTTGACCGGCGCCGTTGGGTCGGGATCGTCGAGGGTCACCTCCCGCAACGACCAGTTGAGGGTCAGGCGCCAGTTGAACTTGCGATCGAGGAAGCGGCTGAAGCCGAGGTAGATGCCGTCGGTGGACTGGTCGTAGTCTGTGAACTGCGCGAGTCGTCGCGAGATCTCGATGTTGAAGCCCCACTGCGAGTCGTTGAGGCGCGGGTCGGAGAACGCGATGCGGAAGCGGCTGAAGACGGTGCCGGGCGCGAACTCGATCGAGAAGGTCTGACCGCCGCCGCGGAAGGCGTCCTTGTCGAGGACGCGCCACCACTTCTGCGGAAGACGGAAGATGTCGAAGTTGCGCCACGTGACCTGCACGAATCCGAAGATGCCGCCGTCGGTGCTCACGCCCGCGCCGAACTGGATGCTGCGCGTGTCGATTTCCTCGACCTCGAGCTCGACGTCGTACTCGTCCTCGCGATCCTCGTTGTTCGACTTGACCAGGCCGAAGATCGAGCCGGGGCGACCGGTGCCGTAGCGCACGAGGCCGAAAAAGTTGAGCGCGCGCAGGCGCGTCTGGCCGGCGCGCAGCGCGGAGACGTTCAGCTCCTCGCCCGGCAGCGCCTCACCGCGATAGGCGCGGCGGATGACGTTGTCGCGCGTGAAGCGGTTGCCCAGGATGCGGATGCGGCCGAGCCGGATCTTGGGGCCCGCGTCGATGCGGAAGGTGATCTGGATGCTGCGGTCGAGCGGATTGATGTCGTAGTCCTGCCGGACGCCCGACTTCGCGTAGGCGCGCGACCAGAGCCGCTCCTGGATGCGCAGGCGCGTCTGCTCGATGTCCTCGGCGCGGAAGGCGTAGCCCGGCGCGAAGACCGCGAGCCGCTCCAGGTTGTCGACCGAGAGGAACTCGCGGTCCTTCGGGAGCGGGTCGCCATCCTCCTCGTACTCGACCGTGAACCCGCGGATGCGATAGCGCTGGCCCTCGTCGATCCGGAAGTGGATGAATGCTTCCTTGTTGTCGTTCTCGAACCGGTAACCGACCAGCACGACGCGCGCGTCCTGCCAGCCCTCCTGCCGGTACCAGAACTCGAGACGGCGACGATCCTCCTCGAGCAGGTCCGCGTTGAAGTAGGTCGGGTTGAAGAGGCGGCCGAGGCCGAGGAACTGCGTGCGGTAGCGGTCGGAGTTCTGGACCAGCCGCTGGAGCTGGCGTCGCTTGACCGAGTGCGCGCCCTCGAAGAGGACGTTGAAGACCTTCGGCCGCGGTCCGGTATGGACCACGAACACCACGTCCTCGACGTCCTGGCGTCCGGTCGGGCGCTTCAGGGGCTGCACGTTGACGAAGTGGAAGCCCTCCTTGCGGTGGAGGTTGGCGATCATCTCGGCGTCGCGCTTGAGGCCGTAGTCGAGCAACGGCCGGCCGGAGCGCGTCGTCATGGCGTCCTCGAAGTCCGCCTTCTCGACGACGTGCAGCGTCTGGGCTTAATCCAAGTTCCTTTAGCTAGGGCAACCCCCTGGTTAACGGCCGCTGAGTGCCCTTGATTCTGGGACTGGCGGTGATAAATAATGGGGTGGTCGGGGTCGCTATGGGTTGCG
>JBCDBY010000231.1:0-7548 GCA_039182715.1 Planctomycetota bacterium | reverse complement strand
GGAGCGGGTTGAATCCGAGGTCCGGATCTTTCAGGCGGAGCACAGTTTCGCCGATGCGACGGACGTAGATCTCGGCGGCGGTGCCGACGACCGCGCGGTTGAGGTGACCGGTGAAGGCGATCAGCTCCGGGCCCGCCACGGTGATGTGGCAGTGGACGAACCGCTGGCCGTCCATCTTCGAGATGTTGCCGGTCAGGTTGCCGATCTCCATCGGCTCCTCGAAGCTGCGCGGGACGTACTCCTTCTTCTCGGGGTCGAAGAAAGCGATCTCGACCTCGCTGACCGAGCCGAGCCCGTTGATGTGGCCGCCGGAGATCTTGTACTGGTCCGCCACCGCGGTCAGCGATTGGAGGATTTCCTCGCCCGGCTGGAGCGCCACCACGACAATGTCGCCGTCCTGAAGCGTCTGCATCGCGGTGCAAGGCTATGGGGCCCCGCCGTTCGATGCAACCTCCCCCGGACTTCGACCTTCACGCCACGATCCGCTCGCACGGATGGAGCGACCTGCCGCCGTTCGAGCTCGACGCGGACGAACCGCGATTGGTCATCCGGTTGCCGGAAGGCGTGGCCACCGTGACGCCGGGCGGGATTTCCGCGCGCACGCGGGCCATGCGGCAGGCCGCGGCGGGTTGCCTGCGGTTCGATCTCGACCTGCGCGCGTTCTGGGAACTTTGCAAAGACGATCCCGATCTCGCCTGGGTGCCGAAGGCGAAAGCGGGGCGATTCCTGCGCGCCCCGAGTGCGTTTGCCGACGCGGTGATGATCCTGGCGACGACGAACTGCACCTGGGCGCTCACGAAGAAGATGCTGCGCGACCTCGTGGAGCGCTACGGCGAAAACGGCGCGTTCCCCTCGCAGGAGCGCTTGGCGCGGGCGCGGCGCTACGGGTTCGGGTACCGCGACGCCTACCTCCGGGCGATGGCGAAGGGCCCGTCGTGGGAGCACTACCGCAGCGACCCGAGGCCGACGGACGAGTTGCGTCGCGAACTTCTGAAGGTCCCGGGCTTCGGCCCCTACGCGGTCGACAACTTCCTGCGCTCGGTCGGCCGCTTCGACGGGTTCGCGGTCGACTCGATGGTCCGCAGCCGCTGGAAGAAGCTCTACCCCCGCGGCCGCTCGATGGAACGCCGCTTCGCACGATTCGGAGAGTGGCGCGGCCTGGCGATGTGGCTGCTGATCACGCGGGAGTGGTACGGGGCGGCGTGAGGACGAAGCGCGTCGGCTTCGGCGTGCGGATGTCGAGGTAGGCGCGCGCGGCGTCGAGCGCCTGATAGGAGGGTCGCAGGCGGCTGTCGCGCAGGGGCTGCGCCTCGAGGATCACGGCGGGTTCCGGGTCGACGATGAGCCGCACGCCGCCGCCGGGCTGGAGGATGTCCGAGAAGCCGAGCGAGAGCATCAGGATCGCCTGGTCGAGGTGCGCCGGATCGACGTCCATCCAGACCGCGCTCGGCGCCGGCTCCAGATACAGCGGCAGGCCGGGGGGCAGCAGTCGCCGCAACAGCCGCGCCAGGTCTCCCACCTGCTCGTTGAGCTCGACGCGGCGCGGGCGGGCGGCGCCGGCGTGGCCGAAGACGAGCATGCGATGCGCGAGGCGGCTCGCCTGACGGCTCGCGAGGCGCAGGGTCTCCGCCCAGCTGCGCTCCGTGGAACCGTCCTCGAGATTCTGGAGCAGCAGGTCGGTGTTGCCCGTCACCGCGGTGAGCATGTTGTTCACGTCGTGCGCGACCGTCACGATGAGGCGCCCGAGATACTCGAGGCGCGTCGTCTCCTCCGGCTGGTCCTCGCACATGAGCAGGACCGCCCACCGATCCCCCACCGGCACGATGCGGCGACGGACGACGTACTTGTGGTGCAGCGCATCGCGGTAGAAGACGCGGTCGGTGAGGACCTCGTCGTCGGGCAGCGTCGCCGGGAGCGCCAGCTCGGGCGGCATGCGCGCGTCGAACGCGTCTTCATCACTCGGCTCGACGCCCGGCGGCAGACGGCCGTTGTGATACGCGACGCAACGGTCCCCCTTCACGAGATACACGGCATCGCGTACCTCGCCCAACAACCGCTGTAGCGAGTCCATTACCCCGGCGCAGTGTAGCGTCAGGCCGAGCGGATGTGTTCGACGGCGTCGAGAAGCGCCGGTAAATCCGCCACGGGCAGCTGATTGGGCCCGTCGCAGAGCGCTTCCTCGGGACGATCGTGGGTTTCGAGGAACAGGCCGTCGATGCCGACCGCGGCGGCCGCGCGCACGAGGTGGGGAATCATCGTGCGGTCGCCGCCCGACTGGCCGCCGAGGCCGCTGGGCCGCTGCACGCTGTGCGTGCCGTCGAAGACGACCGGCGCGTACTGGCGCATGACCACCAGCGACCGCATGTCGACCACGAGGTTCTTGTAGCCGAAGGTCGAGCCCCGTTCGCAGAGCAGGACCGGGCCCGCCCGGCCGGTGGACTGCACCTTGTTGCGGCTGTGCTCCATGTCCTCCGGCGCCATGAACTGGCCCTTCTTCACCATGACCGGCTTGCCGGTCTCCCCCGCCGCGACGAGCAGGTCGGTCTGGCGCGCGAGGAAGGCGGGAATCTGGAGGATGTCGAGCACCTCCGCGGCGGGCGCCACCTGCGCCGTCTCGTGCACGTCGGAATTGACCGGCAGGTCGAACTGCTGCTTGACCTCGGCCAGCAGCGCCAGGCCCTGCTCGAGGCCGGGCCCGCGGTAGCTCTCGACCGAGGTGCGGTTCGCCTTGTCGAAGCTCGACTTGAAGACGAAATCGATCGGGCGATCCTCGGTGATGCGCTTGAGCTGCTCCGCGATGCGGAAGACCTGGTCGCGCGACTCGATGACGCAGGGGCCGGCGATGAGCAGCAGACGGCCGTTCTCGAAGAGCTTCATGCGCTCTTCCACTCCGGCTCGGCGTGCTCGCCGCGGACCAGGTCGTCGAAGCTCTCGCGCTCGCGCACGACGGCGAAGCGATCGCCGTCCACCAGCACCTCGGCGGCGCGCGGGCGCGCGTTGTAGTTGCTCGCCATCACGAAGCCGTAGGCGCCGGCGCTGCGCACCGCCACGTAGTCGCCCGGCTCGACCGGCGGGAAGGGGCGGTCCTTGGCAAAGAAGTCGCCCGACTCGCAGACCGGGCCGACGAGATCGATCTCGCTCTCCTCGCCCTCGCGCGGCGCCACCGGCTCGATGCGGTGGTACGCCTGGTAGAGGCTCGGACGGATCAGGTCGTTCATCGCGGCGTCGCAGATGACGAACCGCTTGGTGCCGCTCTGCTTCACGTAGACGACCTCGCTGAGCAGGATGCCCGCGTTGCCGACCAGGATGCGGCCCGGCTCCATGTGCACCTCGAAGCCGCTGCGCTTGAGTAGCGGGACCATCAGGTCGGAGTAGTCGGTCATCGCCGGCGCCTCGTGGCCGTGGTAGTGGATGCCGAAGCCGCCGCCGATGTTGATCGCCTTGAGATGCGGGTGGAACCCCTTGAGGTCGTCGGCGAGACCGAGCACGCGCTGCACCATCTCGACGTGCGGATCGACCTGCGTGATCTGCGATCCGATGTGCACGTGCAGGCCGGTCAGGCGTACGCCGACGCGCTCGGTGAGCGATTCGGCGATGGCGCGGGCGCGGGCGAAGTCGAGACCGAACTTGGTCTCCGCCTTGCCGGTCGAAATGTAGGTGTGGGTCTGCGGGTCGACGTCGGGGTTGACGCGCAGCGCGATGCGGGCGGTCGTGCCCATCTCGCGGGCGACGCGGTCGATGAGATCGAGTTCCCCCTCCGACTCGACGTTGAAGGTGTCGATGCCGGCATCGAGGGCGTAGCGGATCTCCTCGCGGGTCTTGCCGACGCCGGCGAAGTCGATCCGGGACGGATCGCCGCCCGCCTGGATCACGCGGTAAATCTCGCCGGCGCTGACGACGTCGAAGCCGGCGCCCTCCTCGGCCAGCGTCCGCAGCACGGCGAGGTTGCCGTTCGCCTTGACGGCGTAGCGGATCAGCGGGTCGACCTCGGCGAACGCGTCGCGCAGCCGCCGGAAGTGATCGACGATCGTGTGCTTGGAGTAGACGAAGGCGGGGGTGCCGACGGCGCGGGCGATATCGGCGACGGCGACGTCCTCGCAGTGGAGCGCGCCGTCCCGGGAGCGGAAGTCATCCATGGGCGGTCAAAGATACCGCCGCGCCCAAGGCGGCCTGGAATCAGACCGGGGTGCGGAACTCGTTCCGCACCCCGATTGATGTAAGTCCAGATGCCGTATCAGGTTATGTCGTTCAGTTGATGGTAGAGGTGCCTCAGAGCGGGCGTCGCTACCCACGCTCGAGGATGGACTGGACCTCACTCACCTTGGTGCGCAGCTTGTTGAGCGTGGTGGTCCGGATCTGGCTCACGCGGGACTCGGAGATGTTGAGCAGCTTCCCGATCTCCTTCATCGAGAGGTCCTCGACGTAGTAGAGCAGGATCACCATCTTCTCCCGGTGGCTGAGCGTCTTCATCAGGTGGTCCGAGAGGTCCTTCAGGAAGATCCGCTCGAACGGCACCTCCGAGTTCTTGTCCTCGTAGATGAGGTGGCGCTCGTCGTTGTCGCCGCGCTGCGCTTCTTCCTCGCAGCGGCTGAAGGCGAACATCGACACGAAGCAGCTCTCGCGGATCATCGTCTCGACCTTTTCGCGCGAGACCTCGAGACGCTCGGCCAGCTCGGTCGGCGTCGGGTCACGGCCCAGGTCGCGCGTCAGATCGTCGCGCGCGCTGTTCATCTTCGATGTGTTGTTGCGGATCATCCGCGGCACCCAGTCGCGCGAGCGCAGCTCGTCCAGGATCGCTCCCTTCACGCGGGTGGCGCAGTAGGTCTCGAAGCGCGTCCCCCGACGGTGGTCGAAGTTCTCGACAGCGCGAATGAGACCGTACGACGCGGCGGATCGAAGATCCTCGTTGGGGATCGAGCGCGGCAGCTTCTGCTGCAGGCGATCGGCCACGTACTTGACGATGTAAAGGTACTTCTCAACTAGCCGGTTCCGCAGCTCGACGTCTCCCGTCTCGCGGAACTCGTCCCAGAGTTTTTGGGTCTCAACCTTCACGTTGCCCTACCTCCGAAAAAGGGCGTGTTGCGGTCGGTCCGTCTGCGTTCGGCCGGGGTTGGGCCGGCAACAGCGTTCCTTCGATGTTGTCCGTTGCGGTTGTGCGTGCGTTCCGCGGGGGTCAGCCGCGGGGTTTCTCTGGTGATTCCAGTCTCTCCCGGATCTCGCGCAACGTGAAGCCCTTCTTCTGCAGCTTTTTCACGCGCTCCAGGTCCCGGAAGACGGTGGGGGCGAACAGGCGGTAGCCGGAAGCGGTCCGCTTCTTCTCGCGGATGAGTCCGAGCGTCGCGTAGTAGTGCAGCGTCTGTCGCGAAAGGCCGGTGTGTTCCATCACCTCGGCCATGCGGTAGAGCTTCTCGGGAGGCTTCCCGGCGTTCATCGCTGCGTCTGCCCAACTGTTCGCGGCTGCCCAACTGTTCGATCTGCCCAACTGTTCGATCTGCGCCCGCGTCCGGCCCCCACGACCGACCGCGCGCTCCTGAACCATGCGCTTTGCAACGCGTACTTTGGAAAGTGCATAGTTCAAACTGATGCCAAAGACCTTGCCGAATGGGTGGGACAAGTTCAAGCTCCGTTTGCCGCGAAGCTCGACCGCCGGCACCCCGGCCGGGACTTAACAGGGGTGGATCGGTCGGGGCCTACCGTTCCATGAGGGAATTCCGCGCCCTCTTTCGCGCCACAACCTGTGGGTTGCGCGGCGCTTCGCGGCCACTACACCTAGCGGTCAGGCGGCGACCCAGAGCGCGACGGCGCCGGCGACGACGAGCGCGATGAGCGCGCTGACGCCGATCGTGGCGCGGTCGTCGTTGGAGTCGTAGGTGCGTCGATCGCGACCGGTGACCGCCGCCACGGGGTTCGCGAGGAACTCCTGCACGCGCAGCGCGAACCAGGCGGCCGAACGACCGCACGCCGCGAAGGCGACGTTGATCGCGGTCACCAGGCGACCACCCCACCGCTTGAGCGGCACGCGGTAGAAGTAATCGGTATCGACCGGCAGCTTCGGCTCGCCCGCGAGCTTGGGCCGCAGCAGCCAGAACGCGACGAAGGTGAAGGTCAGGATCTGGATCGACTCGCCCAGGTGATGCGCCGTGTACGGGCGCCAGGTCATCTCGTTCGGCAGCAGGTCGTAGAGCAGCCCCGGCATGATGCCGAGCAGCGTGCAGAGGAAGGCACCGATGCCCATCGCCCACAGCATGTTCGACGGCGCGGGCTCGGGACGAATGCCCCGGTCGGGGCCGAACCAGACGAAGTAGGGGATCTTGAGCCCGGTGTGCAGGAAGGTTCCGACCGACGCGAGCAGCAGCAGCAGACCGGTCGCGTAGAAGTGCTCCTCCATGGCCGCCGCGACGATCGCCGACTTGGAGACGAAGCCGTTGAAGAGCGGGAATCCGGAGATCGAGAAGGCCCCGATCATGAAGAGGAACACCGCCAGCTTCTGTCTTCGCCAGAACCCCCCGAGCCGGTGCAGCTCGCTGATCCCGGTCGTCTTGATGACCAGACCCATGCCCATGAAGAGCAGGCCCTTGTAGAGCACGTGGCAGAAGGCGTGCGCCGCCGCGCCGTTGATCGCGAGCTCCGTGCCGATCCCGACACCGCACACCATGTAACCGACCTGGCTCACGATGTGATACGCGAGGATGCCCCGGATGTCGTTGGCCAGCACGGCATAGACGACGCCGTAGAGCGCCATGATGACGCCCCAGGCGATGAGGATCTCCCAGCCGGGGTAGAGCCGCGCCAGCACGTAGACCGCGCTCTTGGTGGTGAACGCGCTCAGGAAGACCGCGCCGGTCACCGTCGCACGCGGATAGGCGTCCGGCAGCCACGCGTGCAGCGGCGGGAGCGCGACGTTCACCGCGATGCCGAGCAGCATGAGCCACTCCGCGAGACCGGCGCCCTCCTGCGGGATCGCCTCCATGGCGAAGTCGCCGCGCAGGATGATGCCGGCCATGAGCAGCGCACCGCCGAAGAGGTGCACGAGGATGTAGCGATTGCCCGCCCGCTGCGACTCCTCCGTCTTGCGCGCCCAGATCAGCAGCGTCGAGGAGATCGCCATCAGCTCCCAGAAGCAGAAGAGCGTGAGCAGGTCGCCCGCGAAGGTCACGCCGAGCGCGCCCGCGCCGTAGAAGAGCGCCGCCGACTGCTGCCGCCGGTCCGCGTTGTGCCACGCGTAGATGCCGCCGATGATGCCGGTCAGGCAGAAGACGATGCCGAACACGCGACTGAGCGCGTCCATGCGCATGAGCACGAGGTCGTGGTCGAGCATCGACGCGGTCAGCTCCGTGCCGAGCGGCGTGGAGAAGATCGCGCCCAGCGCCATGACCGGCCAGAGCAGGAAGAGGCGGCGGCGGCCCTCCTCGGGCAGCAGCGGCTGCACGACGGCGCCGATCATCAGGAGGAGCGCGGGGAAGCGATCAATCATCGCCGTAGAAGTCCTCCGGCTTCTGGATGAACAGCTTGCCCAGCCCCTTGGAGACGTAGACGATCAGCGCGCAG
>JBCDBY010000230.1:0-7551 GCA_039182715.1 Planctomycetota bacterium | reverse complement strand
GGCGCCGAATGCGGCGTGCGCCGCGTCATGGATGTCGAGCAGTGCGCGCGTCACGACCGGCGCGAGGTAGACGATGCCCTTGTCGCCGGGAAAGGTCCCGACCCCGTCGAGCGTGACCGATAGCGGCTCGGCCCCGAACGCCGCGACCGCCTCTTCGAGCCCGTCGCGCGCGGCGCCGCCCAGCAACAGTGAGAGATGCGGTCGCGTCCCCCATCCGATGAGCGGCGATGGGAGCCCCGCGGCGTCGATCTCGTCGAGGAGCCCGCGCAGCGTCGCGTCGGTCTGCGCATCGAAGAGAAGCTCGATGGCGGTCTTGATCATGGCCCCCGCCTACAGGCGCCGCACCTGCGCGCCCACCTTGTCGCCGAACAGCTCCATGAGGCGCGCCTTCTTTTCGCGCACCTCGGCGCGATAGGGAAAGTGCTGCGTCTCCGAGCCCGTGAACTGGTCGAGGTAGCGCCGGCCCTCGGACGAGTCCGGCAGCGAGCGGATCTCGATCGTCACGCGACCGAATTCCGGACTGCGGCTCACGGTGTCGAAGAGCTGGCGAAGGTAGGTGGACCCGCCCTCGTCGACGATCGCGTCGCGCACGAAGACGGCGATGCAGTCGCAGCTGACGAATTCGTACTGCCCGTCCTGCGCGTCGCTCGCGGAGAGTCCGGTCGCCACGCGCAGCGGCAGCGGCGCGCGAAGGATCGCCAGCGCGTCGTCGACGTCGCCGCGGCGAACGCGCACGGTCGCCCGCACGATGCGCTGCACCGACTCGCCGACCTCCAGCAGGATGAGCGAAAAGCCGCCTTCGTCCTCGGTCATGAAGGGCCGATTCTGCGGAACTCATTCCGCACCGTCAACGCCCTAACCCCAATCCCCGAGGCAACTTACGCCGACGATTTGATGGAAGAGGTGCATCAGAAAAGGGGGATGATGTAGCGCCGGTAGCCGGTTTCCTCGGCGTGGTCGCGGAGTTGGCCCCCGCAGCGTTCGATGACGCGGATCGACGGCGTGTTCGACGGGTCGACCGTGAGGAGCACCCACTCCAGACCGCGGGCCCGCGCCTTCTCCAAAGTGAGCTCCAGGATGCGCGTGCCGTAGCCCTTGCCACGCTCGCTCCTGCGGATGTCGTAGCCGATGTGGCCGCCGTCCTGCCAGAGCGAGTCGTTCAGTCCGTGCCGCAGCCGGCAGCTGCCGATCACGCGGTCGTCGTCGTTCACGAGGATCCAGAACGAGAACGGCTGCTTCCAGGGCGGCACCTCACCGCGCTCCGCCTGCGCCAGCCGCTCGACGAAGCCCGCATAGTCGTCGACGTCGAAGCGCTCGTCCTCGTAGTCCGCCGCCGCATCGCGCACGGCGGATTCCCAGTCCAGGGTCACCGGTTCGAGACGCATCACCGGTGATACGGGTGGCAGGTTTCGCAGCTCGACTTCGCCATCGACGCGCTGTGGCACTCCCGACACGTGGCGATGCCCGGGAGCCGCAGCTCGCTCGCCACCGTGTTGGTCGACATGTCGTGGCATTGCTCACAGCGCATCGAGACGTGCGGTCGATGGTCGAAACGCGCCTTGGTCTGCCACGAAGTGGGAATGTCCGGGACCACGATGCGGTCATTCTCCATCTCGTGGCAGAAGAGGCAACCGCGCCCCCGCGTCTCGTCGAAGAGCGCCGCCCACGCCCGTCGCACTTGGCCGAAGTTCAGCGTCTTCGACTGCTACGCCTGCCACCACCCGATCTACCAGGACACCGTCTACGAGTGGCGCAAGGCGCCGGGCAAGCCCGGAGCGCTCCCGCTCGCTGCGGTGGACGTCGACCGCGCGCGCGCCAACCTGCTGCTCAGGTTCGGGCACGAGATGATCCGGACCGCACCGCGACGACTCATGCAGCAGCTCGTCTTCGCGGTCGACGTGCTCGCGCCCACCCGCGACGGCGACGCCTATCGCAGCGCGTACGCCGAACTACGCGCGTCGGTCGATCCGACGCGCGCCTACGACGCGGCACGCAGCGCGCGGCTGGGCCTTAAGGCGCTCGCCGCGGGCGGGTACCCCAGGTAAACACCGCCGCCGACGCGAGCCCCAGGGCGCCGAGCACGATCGTGTAGGTCCACGGCGTGACGAGCCCGGTCAGACCCGGCAGCGCCGCCGTGACGAAGACCCCGATCAGACCCCAGACGTAGGAGATGCGGGCGCGCAGCAGAATGCCGTGCGCCAGCAGGGCGATGGAGGCGGCGAGCGGGAAGAGCCAGTCGACCGGCGCGCGCGTCATCGTCGCGTGCAGGCAGAGCCCGCCGACCAACAGCCCGGGCGCCACGACGTCGAGAACACGCGCCGTCGAGCGCCACGCGTGCGACTCGGTCCGGGCGAACCCGAACGCCACGCCGAGGAGCACGGCGCCGAACGCCGCGATGGAAAGCGCGGCGGGGACCGGGGAGACCGGCAGGAAGGCGGCCGCGACCGGCACGACCAGCAGCGAGGCGAGGCCGGTCCAGAAGAACGGGCGCGCCCAGCCGAAGCGATCGTGCACGTCGAACTGGCGCGAGACGGCGAGCAGGCCGGCCAGCGGCAGCAGCGACGCGGCGCCGATCCCGAAGAAGGAGAAGACGCCGAAGGAAGCCGTCAGCGTCAGCACCACCGCGAAACAGGTCGTCCACGCGAACGCGACTTCGCGACGCCACGCGAGCAGCCCGATCGAGCCGAGCAGTCCGGCGCCGGCGGCGGCGGCGAGCTGCAGCCACGCCAGGCCGGGGAAGGCGAGGGCGTGCCCGGTGAGCAGCTCGATGCCCTGGCACATCGCGGCGAGCGCGGGCACGAGGCCGGCGAGGCCGCCGAGCAGCAGCGGCGTGGCCAGCGCGCGCGTTTCGCGAACGGCGAGCACGGCGCCGGCGACCAGCAGCGCGATGCTGCCGACGAGCGGAGCGATCCACGCCGCGGGAGAAAGATGCGCCAACCCGAAGCGCAGCGAAAGCAGCGACGCGAGCACGAACAGGGTGACGCCGACGCCGGCGAGGCGCGCGCCGCGCGGGGCCCGCTGCGCATCGTGGGTCCAGTGCTCCTCGCGCGCCAGGATGCGCCGGCAGATCGCCTCGAGCTGCTCCGTTTCATGGACGCGGGCAAGACCCTGCGCACGCCACGCACGCACCTCGGTCGTCACGTCGCGCACGCGGCGACGCAGCACGTCGCGGTAGTAGCGCGGGCGCATGCGGACCGGGCGGCCGGACTGGAAGCGCTCCAGCTCCCCAGCGACCTCGGCCATGGTCGGACGCTCGTTGGCGCGGCGCGTCAGGCAGCTCAGCACGATGTCCTGCAGCTCCGGCGCGATCGAGTCGTCGTGCATGCGGGGCGGCGTGGGCTCCGCCTCCTCGATGCGCGCGCGGATCTTCTCCGCGGCGCCGCCGGGGAAGGGCAGCTTGCCGGTCAGCACGCGGTAGAAGAGCACGCCGAACGACCAGACGTCGGCCGACGCCTCCATGCGCAACCGGTTGGCGTGTTCGGGCGACTCGAAGTGCGGCAGGCCGGCGAGCGGCGCGTGCGCGGCCACGCCGAAGTCGAGCACCACGACGGCGCCCTCCGGCGTCACCAGCACGTTGTTGGGCTTCAGGTCGAGATGCGCCAGACCCGCACGGTGCGCCTCGTCGAGCAACCGCGCGAGCGCCACCATCGGCTCGATGCCGTGGGTCGAGGTGTGGATCGGCACGCCGTCGATCTCCGGCGTCATCAGCACGTGCCCGATGCGCTTCTCGAAGCCGACGATGCCGGGGATCCCCGCATCGGCCGCCTTCTTCGCCTCCTTGCGGGCGCGTTCGAGCACGCGGTCGGGGACCTCGTCGTCCGCGACCTTCAGGACCACGGAGCGGCGCGTGTGTTCGTCCCACGCGCGGTAGGCGACGCCGAGCGTGCCGTGACCGAGCTCCTTCTCGAAGCGGAAACCCTCCAGCTCCGGCCATGAGGGCTCCGGTTCCGCTTCGGCTTCGGCTTCGGCTTCGGCTTCGGCTTCGGCTTCCGGTTCGGGTTCGGGCTCGGGCTCGGGCTCGGGCTCCGGTTCGAACACCGCCTCCGGATCGACCCGCGTGACCGTCTCGGCATCCGGGTCGAGCTCGAACTGGTCGGCGCCACGCACCACCACCGCGAACTCCTCCTCGGACGGAGGCGGTTCGCTCTCCGGTTCCGCCAACTCCTCTTGTTCCTTCTCGACCTCCCAGGACAGCTCGTTTCGCTGTTCGAGCTCCCCGTCGAGTTGCCGGAAGACCTCCTCGCGCACCGACGTCGGAACGCGGTGCAGGTACTCCTCCAGGTCGGGCTCCCACCCCTCGTCCATGAGACGCAGGAACTCGCGTACGAAAATCTCCGGCTGCTGCCGGATCTGCTGGCTGACCTCTCGTGTCATGTACTCACCTACCCAACGGGAACCTATCCCCCGTTCGGCGGCGGTCACGCGGCACATACCTAGCGGCGCTCAGTATCGAGACAGAACACCGCTCAAGACCCCTCCGGATCCATTCGATAGGGAGCTGTCTCCCTATGTCGATGCCCCATCCGAAAGATCTGCCGATCCGGCAGAAGATCCTGATGATCGGCCTGATTCCGGGCTGTGTCGGCCTGATCGTGGCGTGTGTCGTCTTCGTGTTGACGGAAAAGTCGGACTTCCGCGACGCGTACACCGAGCGGCTGGCGGTCATGGCGGAGATCGTGGCCAAAAACGTCGGGCCCAAGGTGGCGGCGGGCGATCGCGACGCGGCCGAGCGCCAGCTCGAGTCGCTGCGCGCCGACCCGCACCTGATTTCCGCGGTCATCCACGACCGCGAAGGCGCGCTCTTCGCCGGCACTACGTTCCGGAACGACGGGCGCAACGGGGGCGACGACGAATCGCTCACCATCTACCACCCGGTGCTGCACCAGGGCCGTCCCATCGGCTCGGTGCAGGTGCGCACCAGTCTCGAGGTGATGAACTCGAAGACGGTCCGCTATCTCTGGGTGACGCTCATCGTGCTCGCGCTGAGCGGTGGGCTCGCGCTGGTCATCGCGATGCGACTGCGCCGCTGGATCTCCGGGCCGATCTCCCATCTCGCCTCGCGCATGCGCGAAGTGGCGGAGGGCGAGGGCGACCTGACGCAGGGCATGCGTATCGACCAGGACGACGAGATCGGGCAGTTCGCCGAGTGGTTCAACTCGTTCCTCGCGTCGCAGCGCGATCGCGTGGCGCTCATCGCCGGCAACGCCCGGCTGCTCGGCGCCTCGAGCGACCAGATGGCGACGATTTCCGAGCAGATGAGCTCGAACGCCGAGGAGACCTCGGGCCAGGCGAGCATCGTCAACAGCGCCTCGGAGAAGGTGAGCGGCAATCTGCAGAAGGTCGCCGCGGCGGCGGAGCAGCTGCACAACGGCGCGCGCGAGATCGCGGCGCACGTCTCCGATTCGGTGCACGTCGCCGACAAGGCGGTCCGCGAAGCGGGCACGACGAGCGACACGCTGGCGCGGCTCGCGTCGTCGAGCGACGAGATCGGCGCGGTCGTGAAGGTGATCAACTCGATCGCGGAGCAGACCAACCTACTCGCGCTCAACGCCACCATCGAGGCGGCGCGCGCGGGCGAATCGGGCAAGGGCTTCGGCGTCGTGGCAAGCGAGGTCAAGGAGCTGGCGCGCGGCACCGCCAACGCGACCGAGGACATCGCCCGCCGCATCCAGGCGATCCAGGACGACACGCGCGCAGCGGTCCAGGCGATTGAGCGCATCGGCAAGGTCATCCACCACATCCGCGGCATCCAGAAGGAGATCGCCACGGCGATGGAGGAGCAGACGCTCACCACGAACGAGATCGGCAAGAACGTCGTCGAGGCGGCGCGCAGCTCGACCGACATCACCAGCTCCATGGGCGGCGTCGCGGATGCCGCGCGCATGACCGCCGCCGGCGTCGCCGAGACGCGCCGCGCCGCGGGCGAGCTGGCGCAGATGGCGGCGGAGCTGGAGAGCCTCGTGGCGCGCTTCACCTACGAGGAGCCGGAGAAGACGATCGCGCAGGAGATCGCGCAACCGGCATACGCGTGGGAGGAAACGTCATAGACGCCCTGCTCCGGGAGTTCCTGGAGGAGAGCTTCGAACACCTCGCGCGGCTCGAAGTCGACCTGGTGTCGCTCGAGAAGGAGCCGGAGCAGTCGGAGCTGATCGACAGCGCCTACCGCGCGCTGCACACGATCAAGGGCAACTGCGGATTCCTCGCGCTCCCGCGGCTGGAGAAGATCGCGCATGCCGCCGAGTCGCTGCTGGCGCGCCTGCGCGACGGCGACGTCGCCTTCCGCGGGCCGGTCGCGACGCTGCTGTTGCGCACGGTCGACGTGTTGCGCGTGCAGCTCGAGTGGATCGGGCGCGGCGAGGGCGAGGCGCCCGGCGAGGACGGCGAGCTGATCGCCGCGCTGGAGGCGGGCGAGCCGGTCGAGGCCGCCGCGCCGGCGCCGGCGCGCGTCGAGTCGCACACCGTGCGCGTCGATACCGAACTGCTCGACACGATGATGAACCTGGTCGGCGAGCTGGTCCTGATGCGCAACCGCGTGGTGCGAACGCAGATCGAAGGACACCAGGAGTCGGAGCGCCGCGCGGCGCGCCGCGAGCTCGATCGCCTGACGACGCGGCTGCAGGAAGCGGTCATGCACGCGCGCATGGATCCGGTCGGCCGCCTCTTCGAGCGCATGCCGCGACTCGTGCGCGATCTCGCGAGCGAGCTGGGCAAGGAGATCGACCTCGTCACGAGCGGCGACGAGACGGAGCTCGACCGCTCGATTCTCGAGACGATGACCGATCCCCTCACCCATCTGCTGCGCAACGCGATCGACCACGGCATCGAGCGCCGCGGCACGGTCACGCTGGCGGCCTTCCAGTCGGGCAGCCAGGTGGTCCTGGAGGTGCGCGACGACGGTCGCGGCATCGACCGGCGCAAGCTGGCGGAGCGCGGGCGCGACGCCGGCCTGCCGGTGCCGGAGCGAGTGCTCGACCTCGTCTTCGAGCCCGGCCTGACGACGGCGGACGAGGTCTCCCGCATTTCCGGGCGCGGCGTCGGCATGGACGTCGTGCGGGACAACGTCGAGCGCCTGGGCGGACGGGTCGAGATCGAGAGCGTGCACGGCGAGGGCACGACCGTGCGCGTGCGCCTGCCGCTCACGCTGGCGATCGTGCCCGGCATCGTCGTGGCGTGCGGCGGCCAGCGGTTCGTCATCCCGCAGCGCCATTTGCGCGAGATGCTGCGCGTGCGCGGACGACGCGAGCTGGAGCGTCTCCACGACGCGCCGGTCTATCGGCTGCGCGGCCGGCTGCTGCCGGTCTTCGTGCTCGACGAGGAACTCGGCATTCCCTCGACGGAGACGGGCGGCGCGGCGCTGGCGGTGCTCGAGGCGGATGGGCGCCGCTACGGGCTGTTCGTCGACCGCATTCTCGACACGCAGGAGATCGTCGTGAAGCCGCTCGGCTCGCCGCTCGACCGGCTGCCCTACTACGGCGGCGCGACGACGCTCGGCGAGGGCGAGGTCGCGCTCATCCTCGAGGTCGGCGGGTTGGCGGCGCACGCCGGCGTGCG
>JBCDBY010000229.1:0-7588 GCA_039182715.1 Planctomycetota bacterium | reverse complement strand
ACGATCCCGAGCCCCAACGCGACGGCGGGCGGTGCGTTCGGCGCCGCCGTCGCGGGCAACTCGCTCATGCTCGTCGTCGGCGCGCCCCAGGAGCTCGTCGAAATCGAGGCGACCGAGCCGACCAACCAGACGGTGCCGATTCGCGCGGGCCGCGCGTACCTCTATCAGCCGGGCGACGCGATTCCGCAGCTCTCCTTCGTCAGCCTCAATCCGGAGGCGGACGGAAACTTCGGCTTCTCGGTCGCGGTCGCCGATCTCAACCTCGCCGTCGGTGCGCCCGGTGAAACGGTCGAGACGGCGGCGCAGGCGGGCCGCGCCTACTACTTCGACTGCGCGACCGACGTGGTGCTCCAGGTTTTCGAGGCGCCGCAAGCGGCCGTCGGCGACGAGTTCGGGTTCGCCGTCGCGGCCCGCGGCTTCGAGGTCTTCGTCGGTGCGCCCGGCGCGAATGACGGCCAGGGCATCGTCTACCGCTTCGACGGTTTGAGCGGCGCGTTGCTGGATACCTATACGAGCCCCGATGCGCAGGACGGCGGCCGCTTCGGCGCCGCGCTGGCGGTCGACGGCAACCGGCTGGTGGTCGGCGCGCCCAATGAGATCGACGTCAACCAGGATCAGTTCGCGCGCGGCCGCGTGCATCTCTTCGAGATCGGCAGCGGCGACTTCGAGCAAACGCTGCAGAGCGAAGACGATCCGGACGGCGGGCTCTTCGGCAGCTCGGTGGCGATCGCGTCGGGCACCGTCTGGGTCGGTGCGCCCGGCGAGTCGGCGGGCGAGGGGCGCAGCTACGAGTTCGATGCGGTCTCCGGCACGCAGCGCGACACCTACTCGAGCCCGAACGGCGAGGACGACGGCGGCTTCGGTGCGGTGGTGGCGGCGACCGGCGCCAACGTGTTGATCGGCGCGCCGGCGGAGGATGGGGGGGCGGTCGACTCGGGCCGCGCCTACCTCAATCCCGATCCGGACTCGTAGCGGCTTTGGCTTCGGCTTCGGTCGCCTCGCGCACCGCGACGAACCGGTAGTGCTCGTGGCGCTCGAGGTCGAAGCCGGCGATGCCCTTGAGTTCGTCGAAGCCGCGGTAGTGCGCCTTGCAGCGGTAGCAGATCGCGACGTCGGGGATGAGATAGAAGAGTGCGAGGTCGATCGCGGCGGCGGCGATCATCGGCCAGAAGTGCTCGAGCCAGATCCAGAGCACGACGCCGACCGCGATGATGAAGAGGCCGACCTTCTGGTTG
Organism: Planctomycetota bacterium; assembly: GCA_039182715.1. Classification (GTDB taxonomy): domain Bacteria; phylum Planctomycetota; class PLA2; order PLA2; family PLA2; genus JBCDBY01. Next base: position 6,353 of record JBCDBY010000229.1, on the reverse strand, counting down.
AAGTCGCGATGCCGGTAGATCTCCTCGCATCCGCACACCAGGCAGGGGGGCGTCGTGCCCTTCTTCAGGTGCAGCTCGCCCCCGCAGTGGCGACAGTGAGCGTACGCGCCCGGCGCGAGTTCGTTGGCCTTGCCGCAGTGCGGACAACCGAAGGTCACCGTCTTCACGCGGCGATCTCCTTGGTCACCCAGAAGTAGACCGCGGTCATCTCGCCGAGGAAGACGAGCGCCGTCATGGCGTAGAGGATGCCGGTCGCCGACTGGTTGGACTCGATCTTGGCGCACTGCCAGGCCATCCATCCGAAGACGAGCGGCAGCACCAGCCCGAACATCACCCGCGCGGAGAAGTAGACCCAGTCCATCTTGACCATCGACGGATCGAAGAGGACCGGCACGACGGTGACGGCGCGGACGACGAGGATGACGAGCAGCAGCAGCGTGAAGTGCTGGAAGACCTTGAAGGAGAGCTTGCGCGCCGTCAGATAGCTGTGGCCAAGCAGCATGGCGCCCAGCGCGCCGCCCGACGCGATCGCGGCGGGGACCGTCGCGAGGCTCGGCGGCCACTCGTTGGCGAAGAGCACCCAGGCACCGAGCGGCGCCATCCACTCGATGCGGTTCAGCACCGGCACGCGGAAGGTAAGGCCGCGCTCGAGCAGCAGCGCGGTGATCCCGGTGGCGAGGACCGGAAGGAGCGGCGCGCCCCAGAAGGCGGCCGCCGCGCACAGCCCGGCGATGACGAACAGGCTCACGCGCCGCCACGAACCCTCGGTCACGCGCGGGCCGAAGAGGCCGAGACAGATCGCGTAGCCACCGATGGTGCGGGTGAGGAAGAGCGGGAGGACGTTGTCGAGGATGCTCATGCGGCGGGGCAGCGGTCGGCGAGCAGGCAGGCGTCGCAGCGCGGGCGGCGCGCAATGCAGACCTTGCGGCCGTGCCAGATCAGTAGGTGGGAGATGTCGATCCAGTCGTCCTGCGCGAGCAGCTTCACAAGGTCCTTTTCGACCTTGACCGGGTCGGTCTGGCGCGTGAGGCCGAGGAGCTTGGTGATGCGCTTGACGTGCGTGTCGACGACGATGCCCTCGGCGATGCCGTAGGCGACGCCCAGCACCACGTTGGCGGTCTTGCGCGCGACGCCCGGCAGCGAGAGCAGCTCGTCCATGGTGCGCGGCACCTCGCCGTCGAAATCCTCGGTGAGCTTCTTGCCGAGGCCGCGAATGTTCTTCGCCTTGTTGCGATAGAAGCCGGTCGAGTGGATGAGTTTCTCGACCGTCTCCTGGCGCGCGCGTCCGAGCTTGTCCGGCGTCGGGTAGCGGCGGAAGAGGGCGGGCGTGACCTTGTTGACCATTTCGTCGGTGCACTGCGCGCTCAGCACCGTGGCGACGACCAGCTCGTACGGGTTCTTGTGGATCAGCGCGCACTCGGCGTCGGGATACTCCGTGCGCAGGCGTCCGACGACTTCGTGCGCCCACTCCTTCTTCTCGGCGACCTTCACGTCCGCAGCCGCTCCAGGAAGCCGTCGCCGTCGAGCGTGTTGGGCACGTCCTCCGGACGCAGCCCGCCGTGGCGCGCGGCGCGCACGCCCCAGTGGTTGTCGTCCATGCCTTCGGCCGCATGTGCGTCGGGATCGATCGGCACGCCGATGCCGAGTTCGACCGCGCGGGCGTGCCAGGAAGGATCGAGATCGAGCCGCCACGGGCTTGCGTTGAGCTCCACGCAGGTGCCGGACTCGGCGGCCGCTTCGAGCACCCGGTCGACGTCGACCGCGTATCCGTCGCGGCGGCCGAGTAGCCGGCCGGTCACGTGGCCCATGATGTGGACGTGCGGATGGCGCACGGCGCGCAGCACGCGCTCGGTGACGACCTCGGGTTCCTGGCCGAAGCTGGAGTGGACCGACGCGATGACGAGATCGAGCTCGGCCAGCACCTCGTCGGGGTAATCCATCGTGCCGTCGGGCAGGATGTCGACCTCGTTGGAGTGCAGCACGCGCACCGGGTGGCCGTTCGCGTTGAAGGCGCGGATCGCCTCGCCCTGTTCGCGCAGCCGCTCGATGGGCAGCCCGCCCGCGTAGGCGGCCGCGCGACTGTGGTCGGAGATGACGAGGTACTCGTAGCCGCGCGCGTGGGCGGCGTCGGCCATGCCGGCGATGTCGAGCGTGCCGTCCGACCAGGTGGTGTGGGTGTGCACCATGCCTTTCAGATCGTCGACCGTCACAAGCGGGCCGGGTTCGGTCGTGCCGTCGAGCACGTGCCGTCGCTCGGGCGGGATGAAGTGCAGGCCGCGGGAGGCGTAGATCTCCTCCTCGCTTCCGTCGGTGCCCTCGCGCGCGAGGACGGAGGCGACGTGTTCGGCCGGGCCGGTCTCCTCGAACAGCGCGCGCGCGAAGTCGGACTCCGCGACGGTGCGCACGCGCAGTCCGGGCTCCTCGTGGAGCGCCGGCTCGCCCACGGCGACGACCACGACCGTCTCGGAGATGGGCACGCCGCGCCGCGCCTCGCCCGCGACTTCGTACCGGTCGAGTTCGAGCGCCGCGGCGATCTCGTAGGCCCTGTCGATGCGGACGAGGCCCATCGTCTTGCGCAGGAAGGCGATGCCTTCGAGCACCTTCTGGGCGGACTTGGCGCCGAAGCCCTTGACCTGCGCGAGCCGGCCGTCGACGGCGGCGGTCTCGAGCTCCTGGAGCGACGTGACGCCCAGCTCGTTCACAACGACGTTCACCTTCTTGGGACCGAGGCCGGGGACGCGCAGGATGTCCAGCACGCCGGGCTCGAGGCGGGCGGCGAGCTCGTCGCGCAGCGTGCAGGTGCCGGTGTCGAGAATCTCGCCGACCGCCTGCTGGATGGCGGGGCCGATGCCCTTGACGTCGGTGAGCTTGCCCGCGGCAGCGAGGTCGGCGACCGACTGGTCGAGCCCCTCGAGCAGCCGCGACGTGCGCCCGTAGTTCATGGCTCGGCGCGCGTCGTCACCGAGCACGCCCATCAGGATCTCGATCTCGCGAAAAACCCGCGCGATATCCTTGTTGTTCAGGCCGGCCATCGACGCGGCATCGTATCGCCCCCCTGCCAGAGATTGACACCGCCGTACAGCCCGCTTTAATACCTCTCTTCTACTGAGCCTCCCTAGCTCAATCGGTAGAGCAGCAGATTCTTAATCTGTTGGTTGCAGGTTCGAGTCCTGCGGGGGGTACCACCAAAGGCCGCACTCTCCGGGTGCGGCTTTTTTTTGCCGGGGGCTGGGGGCCGGGAGCCGGGGGCAGCGAGCGTCCCGTTGCTCCCCCGGTATCTGGCACGCATTCTGGTTCGCGGTCTCCTTCGAATCTCTCCGCGCCCTCCGCGTAGCCTCCGCGCTTCCGCGCGCCATCGAACGTAGCGGGAGTCTGGGGACTCCGGCTTAGGACCTCTACCGCCCCTGCTCGTTCAACCCCCAGTCGTACTCGATCCACTTGACCTCCGCGTCCTCGGGCACCTCCGGCCGGTACGCCCGAATCCAGGCCGCCGGCCCCGGCTCGAAGTCCTCCTCGAACCAGTCGAAGATCTTGCTCAGGTGGAGCGTCTTGCCCGCGACCCGCACCTTCGACTCGTCCCCGAGAAACTTCTTCGTCTCCCGCTCCAGCTGCTGCTCCAGCCGCTCCGGGTAGAACGGCTCCTGCGGCAGCTGCGGGCACCCGATGCTGGCGCAGTTGATCGCGAAGTGGATGCGCGCGTCCCCGAACGCCCGGATGACGTCGTTCTCCATCGTCCAGAGGCTCATGCGGCGCCCGTCGACGCGGTACTTCGTCGAGTAGAAGAAGGTGACCTTGCGGTCGCCGACGCTGCTCGGCGGCGGGCGCAGCAGCACCTGGTGCAGCACGATCGCGTTGTAGGCGTTGATCCAGTAGGCGAGCTCGTGCTGCTTGGTCGGGAAGAGCTCGGGCCGCGTCGAGGGGCCGACCAGCCCGATCAGGCCGATGTAGTCGTCGAGCGGCTCGCGGTTGGCCTGCAGCGCGCCGTAGTCGACGCGGCCGTTGCCGTCGACGAAGTTCGACTGCACTTCGGCGAGGTCGTCGAGCGGGAACGTTCGAAGGGATGCGAATAGGCTGGGGTCACGCTCGACACCGACGGTGGTGCCGCAGCCGATGAGCAGGATCAGGAGGAGGAGGGCGCGCATGTTTCGGGCTCCGGCTCCGGTTGGGGAACCAGCGTCTTGAGATGCGCGGCGCGCTGATCGGTTCCGTTGAAGCTGCACATCGGGACCATCTCCCCGTCGACCGGCAGGCGGAAGACGCACGCCTCGAGCCTCTCCCTCGCCTCGTCGGTCTCGAGTTCGGCCGCGTCCATGAAGTGGTGGACGACGACGGAGAAGGAGTGGATGCGCGGCCGGCGCAGGCGCAGCAGCGAACCGAGGCTGCGCAGCGTGACGCGCCAGTCGGTGGCGGCGCGCACCAGCAGGAAGAGCGGCAGGGTCGCCCAGTACTGCGGATGGCGCAGGAAGCGGCCGAGGAATCGCGCGTTCGCCTCGCTGCGCGGCATCGCGTCGGCCGTATAGCCGGCAAAGCCGCCGTGCAGGATGCGGCGGAAGAACCAGGCGTCGAAGCGCGAACCACGCCGGACGATCTCGACCAGGTCGCGGCGCTCGCCGTTGCGCACGACGAGGAAGAACGCGAACTGGTTGCACTGCGGGTGTCCGAAGAGCCACGGATGGTCGTTGGCCTTCCGCCCGAGTCCCTTCTCGATCGAGGACCAGATCGCGTCGCGCCGGTTCTTCGGACTGCGATCGCGCGTGCGCCCGACTTCCGCGACCGGCTGAAAGCTCACCATGCGAAACGCGTCCGCGTTCTCGACCGCCCAGCGCACGATGTGTTCGGCGTCGTCCTGGTTGTCGCGGTTCAGCGTGACCAGGTGCGCGCCGAACAGGCGCCTCCCCGTCCGTTCCCGCGTGTCGCGGAGGAGCTGCGCCGCCGCGTCGCGCACGGGGTCGAGCTCCGCTTCGCACTGCGGGTCGCCGCCGTCGCGGCCGCGCTGCGTCGTATCGATGTGGATTCCGACGCGATCGAGGCCGCCGCGCGCGACGAGGTCTTCCAGGTAGTCCGGTTCGCGCAGGAACCGCTGTCCGTGGGACATGACCATGGGGGAGAGGCCGATGGAGTGCGCGTAGGCGACGATGCGGCGCAGCTCCTCGACCGGCAGCAGCGTGACTTCGCCCGCGGTGATCTGCACGTTGCCGCCCGGGCCGAGGTGCGCGCGAATGGCGTCGAGCTGCGCCTTCGTCGTCTCGAACGGCTGCGGTTTGGCGGCGTTGGAACCACGCGCGAGGTAGCAGGCGGTACAGCCGAAGTCGCAGCGCTCCATGACGCCGTAGGTCGCGGCGCAACCGGCCGACGCGCGACCCACCGTCTGATCGTCGGTGCGGACCGCGTCGGGAAGCGTCGGCCAGACGCGTTCAGCTGCCGTGCGCTCCTCCTCCAGTCGCGGTGCGCGGAAGGCGTGCCAAAGCTCGCGCCACGAACGCTTCATGGAGGCACGTTACCGCATGGCATCGAGGAAGTCCTGCACGCTTGCGTGCACGTCGAGTGGAGGCAGCGGAGCGTCGAAATCGAAGCGCGCGGCGCCCGGCTTGCCGTCCGATGTGCGCACGGCGAACTCGACGAACGGCACGCTCTGGTCGCGCATCGCGACGAGGAGCGTGCGCAGGACGATCCAGGGGGTGGTCGCCGTCACGTGGACGCGATAGAGGATGGCGCGATCGAAGACGCCGTCCAGTTCGTCGATGCGCAGATCGCGATGCGGCAGGTAGACGCGCCCGCCGGGCGAGAGATCGACACGCACCGCGTCGGCGTCGGACGCCATGCGATCCAGGACGGGAAGCTCGCCGAGTTCGATGGGATAGGTCCGGACCGGGTAGGAGGCGATAAAGAGCGTGAGCAGCAGAAGAATCGTCCCGCCGACGATCAGCGTCGTCCAGCTGTTCAGGAAGAGGGACGGGGGCTCACGGAAAATCCGGGGCAGGCGCATCGTTCGTCGACTCAATCCAACGATACCCGAAGGGCCCGTGGGGGCGCGGAAGGCCAGATTCCCGAATCGAGACCGATGCCGGGCGGCTTTCCCGCCCATCCGGATCCCATTCATGCGTCGTTGGCCCGTGATCTGCGCAACCCCTCGCATGCAGGCATGCACGGTGATGAAAGGGCACTTGGGAAAACGCGCGAACGATTGTCTGTCTCCCCAAAACCCGTAAGCGCGATCCAAGAGGTCGGCGCCCGCCAAGGCGTACCCCCCTGGCAAGCCAAAGCGGAACGCAGACCACAACACCGCCTGCCACGAGGGCCAACCGAAAGGTTGGCCCTCTTCTTTTCACGTTTGACGTTCGACGTTCGACGTT
>JBCDBY010000228.1:0-7603 GCA_039182715.1 Planctomycetota bacterium | reverse complement strand
GGCACCAGTTGGAGAGGACCTCGCGCTCCTCGTCGGTCAGATCGAGCGGTTCCAGCTTGCGTCCACGAGCCATCGCGACCTCCTTCTTACAGGAGAACGCTCCCAGTCGACAATATGTTCCATTATTTCTGGCGCAGGACACTAGCCTGCATGATTCATGTCCGCGCGGGAGCTACGGAGGGGAATCGCCGCTGCCTTGCCGTGAAAGGCGACGCGACGCGCTCTCGGCTTCTCGACGCGCTCTTCTGGGCGAGGACGGATCGTCGAGATCGAGGAATCCCGAGGAAGCCGTGGCAGGAGTCACTGCGACGAGGGATGACGCGGAACTCGGCGATCCGGACCGGCCAGAACCCGCGCGGTCATGAATCATGCAGGCTAGCGCCGGCGGCGCCTTCGGGCGGGCGATCGCGGGGGCGGAGGCGGCGGGGTCGCGGCCGGCGCGGCGCCGCCCTTTTCCAGCTCCTGCAGCGCGCCCAGCAGGTCGCGCGGGCTCTGGAAGCGGTCGGCCGGGTCCTTCTCCATCAGCCGGTCGACGATGGCGACCATCGCCGCCGAGACGTCGGGCTCGCGCTCACCCAGGGCCGGCGCCGACTCGGTGAGGTGTTTGACCATCACCACCTTGGCGTTGCCCTCGAACGGCTGCGTGCCGGTGAGCATGTGATAGAGCGTGCACCCGAAGCTGTAGAGGTCCGAGCGGATATCGACGTCGGCGGAGCCCTGCGCCTGCTCCGGCGAGATGTAGGCGGGCGTGCCGAGCGCGCGGCCCTCCTCGGGGCTGTCCTTCGCCAGGCCGAGGTCGCAGAGCTTCGCGATGTGGTCCTTGGTCAGCAGGATGTTGTCGGGCTTCACGTCGCGATGCACCAGGCCCGCGCCGTGCGCGTGCTCGAGCGCCCGCGCGATCTGCAGCGCCACGCGCAGCACGCGCGACTCGTCCATCGCGCCGCCGCGCTCCACCAGCGCCCCCACCGTCATGCCGGACGCGTACTCCATCACGAAGTAGCGCACGCCGTTTTCCTCGCCCGCATCGATGCCACTGATCACGTTCGGGTGGTTGAGCTTGGCGACCGCGCGCGCCTCGCGCAGGAATCGCTCCACGTAGTCCGCCTTGCGCGCGAGATGCGGGCTGAGAATCTTGATGGCGACCTCGCGGTCGAGCGAGAGCTGCCGCGCCTTGTAGACGGTGCCCATGCTCCCGGCGCCGAGCTTCGACTCGAGCTTGTAACCGGCGATCTCCTGCGTCTGCTCGAAGGCGTCCTGCGCCTCTTCGAGCTGCTGCGCCTGCTCCGCGCTGAGAAATCCCTTCTCGACCGCGACCGCCGCGATGCCCGGAGCCGCACCATCGCGCTCCTTGCGGTTGTGACGAATGCGCGCGATGCGGGTCGCCTGCTCCTCGGTGAGCAGGCCGCCCGCGATTGCGCGCTCCAGGATCTGCTTGTCTTTCGAACTCATCGGTTTCGCCGTCGCGCGGACGTCTTCTTTCTCGTCGTCGTCTTCTTCTTTCCCGGTCGGCTCTTCCCGGCGAACTTGCGCTTCGGGCCGCCGCGCGGCGGGCGCCCCTTGGATTGGATCGGCGTTCCGAAGACATCGCCGTAGCCGAGCTCGTCGAGGATCTTGCGCTCCGCCTGCCGCATGCGGCGCGCCGCCTTGGGCGATCGGTCCTCGTAGCCCGCGAGGTGCAGCGCCCCGTGGACCACGTAGAGGACCAGTTCGTGCAGCGGCGGAATCCCGCGCGCCTTCGCCTCGCGCGCCGCGGTATCGGCCGAGACGACGATCTCCCCGTGCGGGAAGCTCAGCACGTCGGTCGGCCCCTGCTTGCCGAGGAAACGCTCGTGCAGCTCCGCCATGGTGGGATCGTCCACCAGCGCCACGACCACCTTCTTCGTCAGGACCAGTTCCGCCGCGCGTTTGCACGCCGCCTTGGCCCGCGGGATGGCGGTCTGCTGGTCGACGACGGTGGCGCTCACGCGTCCTCTTCCTCCTTCTCGTACGCATCGACGATGCGCTGCACCACCGGGTGGCGCACGACGTCCTTCTGCGTGAGCCGGACCGCGCCGACGCCCTTCACTCCCTTGAGGAGCCGCGTCGCGTGCAACAGCCCCGACTCGATGTGGCGCGGCAGATCGACCTGCGTGACGTCGCCGGTCACCACCATGCGCGAGCCCTCGCCCATGCGCGTCAGGAACATCTTCATCTGCGACGGCGTCGTGTTCTGTCCCTCGTCCAGGATGATGTAGGACTCGGAGAGCGTGCGGCCGCGCATGTAGGCGAGCGGCGCCACCTCGATCACGTCGGACTCGTTGAGCTTCTTCATCTGCGCCGGACCGACGAGGTCGTGCAGCGCGTCGTAGAGCGGGCGCAGGTAGGGGTTCACCTTCGCCTCGAAGGTGCCCGGGAGGAAGCCGAGCTTCTCGCCCGCCTCGACCGCGGGCCGCGTGAGGATGAGCCGGTTGATCTGGCCGTCGCGCAGCAGGCGCACCGCCATCGCGACCGCGAGATAGGTCTTGCCGGTGCCGGCCGGACCCACCGCGAACACGACGTCCTTGGTGCGCAGGGCCTCGACGTAGTGCTTCTGCCCCTCCGTGCGCGGCGCGATGGTGCGCTGCGAACGGTCGCGCACGAAGCCCTCGTCCGGCTTGGTTGCCGGCGCTCCGCCCGCCTTGAGGATCATCTCCACCTCGCGGTCGTCGAGCGAGCCGCGCCGGCGGAAGCGGGTGATCACCTCCTCGGCGAGCTGGCGCGCGTTGCGCACGTCGTCCTCCTCGCCGTCGAGCTGCAGCTCGCCGTTGCGCACGCTCAGCACGACGCCGAAGGCGTGGCGGAAGTGACGCGCGTTGCGGTCGTTGATGCCGAGAAGCACCCGGATCTCGTCCGGGGACTCGATGGGAATGGTGGCTCTCATTCAGCTTCCGAAAAGACAGATCACGGCGACCGGCGCGGCCAGCAGGACACCGTCCAACATGTCGAGAAAACCGCCGAACTCCGGCAGCAGGGTGGACGAGTCCTTCACGCCACCCCAGCGCTTGAAGCCCGACTCGATCAGATCGCCCAGGAACGACGCGGCGCCGATGAGCAGGCCGATGAAGAACGCATTGAGCGTATCCTGCCCGATCTGTTCGCGCAGCAGCACCGCCAGCCCGGCCGATCCGAGCACGGCGGCGATGGTGCCCTCCCACGACTTCTTGGGGCTCACCGCCGGCGCGATGCGCCGCTTGCCGATGAGCGTGCCGACGAAGTAGCCGCAGATGTCGCTCATCTTCGAGATGGCGACGATGCAGAGCACGACGAGCACACCCTCCTGGACCAGGATGCGGTCGAGGTAGGTGAGCGCGCCGGCCGTGTAGAGAATCGCCCCGAAGAGCACCGCCGCTTCGGGAAAGGCGGACGGCGACGATCGGATCGGCGCCATGCCGACGAAACGGATGCCGGCGCCGACGAGCGCGGCCAGAAAGATCAGTTCCGGCTGCACCTCGGAGCGCCACAGGATCGCCGGCGTGACCACGGCGAGCACCGCGACGCCGCCGAAGAGCGCGAGGCCCGGATAACACTCGACGCGCTTGCCGGCGATCGCGAGCGCCTCGTGCAGCGCGAGCACCGCCATCGCCCAGAGCAGGATGCGCGACGCGAGCGGCCGCTCGAACACCTGCAGGTCCAGCCAGCCGATGCCGACCAGGGTCGCGACCAGCACGGTGCCGATCGAGATGCGGATCGCCATCTTCGGCATCAGCCGCGGCGCTCCCGCACCAGTCCGCCGAACTTGCGGGTGCGCTTGGAGTACGCCTCGAGCGCCGCGTGGAGCTGCTCCTCGCGGAAGGCGGGCCAACAGACGTCGGCCACGTAGAGCTCCGCATAGCTGACCTGCCAGAGCAGGAAGTTGGAGAGTCGCATCTCCCCCGCCGTACGGATCATCAGATCGACCGGCGGCATGTGCGGCTGGTAGAGGTGCCGGTCGAGCAGCTCCTCGTCGATCGCGTCGGGCTCGATCGTCCCGTCGCGGGCCTGCTCGGCGACCGCGCGCGCCGCGTCGACCAGCTCCTGCCGGCCGCCGTAGCTCAGCGCGAGACAGAGCACCATGCCCTTGTTGTGCTCGGAGAGCGCGCGCGTCTTGTCCAGCTCGCGACGCACGTCGTCCGGCAGCCGGTCGAGCCGCCCCACCGCGGTGAGACGGATGTCGTTGTCCATGATCTCGCCGCGCTCGCCGACGAGGAAGCGACGCAGCAGGCGCATGAGCAGGCTCACCTCGCGACGCGGGCGCTTCCAGTTCTCCTCACTGAAGGCGTAGAGCGTGAGCTGCTGCAGCTTCAGGCGGGCGCACTCGCGCGTGATCGCACGCACCGACTCCACGCCCTCGGCATGGCCGCGCGTGCGCGCCAGACCGCGCGTCTCCGCCCAGCGCCCGTTGCCATCCATGATGATGGCCACGTGCGCCGGCAACCCCTTGCTGCGTCCCGTCAACTCGTCCCCAGCGTAATCGTTTCCGTGCGCTCGGGCCCCACGGAGAGCAGACGCACCGAGGCGCCGATCTCCTTCTCGATCGCGGCCACGTAGTCCCGCGCCGCGGGCGGCAGTTCGTCGGGCGTGCGCGCCTCCTCGATGCCCGCCTCGAACCCCGGCATGTCGCGATAGACCGGACGGCAGCGCTGCAGCGCGTCCACATCGGCGGGGAAGCGCTGGATGCGCTCGCCGTCGAGCTCGTAGGCGACGCAGATCCGAATCGGGTCGAGCCCGGCGAGCACGTCAATCTTGGTCATGGCGACGCTGTCGACGCCGTTGATCCGGCAGACGTGCGCCATCGCGACCGCGTCGAACCAGCCGCAGCGGCGCGGGCGCCCGGTGACGGTGCCGAACTCGTGCCCCGCCTCCTGCAGCCGCTTCGCGACCTCCGGCTCGGCGGCGGTCGGAAAGGGGCCGGCGTCGCTTCCGACGCGCGTCACGTACGCCTTGGCGACGGCGATGACGTTGTCGATCGCGCGCGGCGGCAGGCCGGTCCCGCTCGGGATGCCGTTCACGCCGCAGTTGCTCGAGGTCACGAACGGGTAGGTGCCGAAGTCGATGTCGAGCAGCGCCGCCTGTGCACCCTCGATGAGGATGCGGCGGTTCGCCGCGCGCGCCTCGTGCAGGAAGACCGTCGTGTCGGTCACGAGCGGGCGCAGCCAGTCGACCCAGCCCTCCACCTCGGCGACCACGGCGTCGACGTCGAGCTCCTCGGCGCCGAGGGCGCGCAGACGCGGGTTGGCGCGCTCGGTGAGGTAGCGCAACCGTTCCGCGCGCACCTTGTCGCTGAGGAGGTCGGCGACGCGGAAGCCTTCGTAGAGGTGCTTGTCGCCCATGCAGGTCGAGATGCCGCGGCCGGTCGTGTTGTTGCGCCAGGTGTCGTTGCGCGACGCGTCGAGCGCGCGGTCGAGCGGGCCGTGGAACGGAAGCACGAGATGCGCGCGATCGGAAACCTTGAGACGGTCGCGCACGTCGAGACCCTTCTCGTCGAAGAGCGCGAGTTCCTTGGCGAGCACCGACGGATCGAGCGAGACGCCGTTGCCGATGACGCCGGTCGCGCCCTGCAGCACGCCGCTCGGCGTGATCCGCAGCGCGAACTTCTCCTCGCCGATGCGAATCGTGTGGCCGGCGTTGGCGCCGCCCTGGTAGCGCACGCAGATGTCCGCGTCCTGCGCGAGGAAATCGACGATCTTGCCCTTGCCCTCGTCGCCCCACTGGGCGCCGAAGACGCATTGCACGAGCCCGCCTTCCCGCGACATATCAGCCCTCTCCCTTGCTCTTCTCGATCAGTTCGCGGAAGCGCGCGAAGAGATAGCGCGAGTCGTGCGGGCCGGGTGCGGCCTCGGGGTGGTACTGCACGGCGAACGCCGGGTACTCGCGGTGGCGGAAGCCCTCGATCGTGCCGTCGTTCAGGTTCACGTGCGTGATCTCGAGGTTGGCGCCCTCGAGCGAATCGGTGTCGACCGCGAAGCCGTGGTTCTGGCTGGTGATCTCGACCTTGCCGGTGGCGAGGTCCTTCACCGGCTGGTTGCCGCCGCGGTGACCGAACTTGAGCTTGTAGGTCTTTGCGCCGCAGGCGAGCGCGAGGATCTGGTTGCCGAGGCAGATGCCGAAGGTCGGCACGCGCTCGGGCAGCAGCGAGCGCACCGTGTCGGCGACGTAGGTGACCGGCTCCGGGTCGCCGGGACCGTTCGACAGGAAGATGCCGTCGGGCTTCCACGCCATGATCTGCTCCGCGGTCGCGGTCGCGGGGAAGACGCGCACGTCGAAGCCGGCGTCCCACAGGAGGCGCAGGATGTTTCGCTTGATGCCGCAGTCGATAGCCGCGACCCGGTAGGTCGGCGTGGGACGTTCGGGCGTGGTGGCGAAGTCGCGCGGCTCGCCCTCGCTCCAGGCGTACTCCTCGTCGGACGAGACCGAACGCACGAGGTCCTGACCCGCCATGCCGGGCGCCGCCTTCGCCTTGGCGATCAGCGACGCGTCGTCGAGGTCGACGCTGGAGAGCACCGCCGGCATGGCGCCGTGCATGCGCACGCGGCGCACGAGCGCGCGCGTATCGATGCCCTCGATGCCGGGGATGCCGTTCTCCTTGAGGTAGGCGTCGAGATCCATGTCGCTGCGGTAGTTCGACGGGCGTCGCGCACGCTCGCGCACGACGAACCCGGCGACCCACGGCCGGCGCGACTCGACGTCCTCGCGGTTGATGCCGTAGTTCCCGATGTGCGGGTAGGTCATGACGACGATCTGGCCCGCGTACGAGGGGTCGGTCAAGACCTCCTGGTAGCCCGTCATCGCGGTGTTGAAAACCACCTCGCCGAGAATCTCGACGGGGGCGCCGAAGGCGGTGCCCGTGAACACCGTGCCGTCGGAGAGAACCAGCTTCGCAGTCGCCATGGCAAACCGCGGGATTCTACTCGGTGGCGGTCCTAATCTTCAGGAGTTGGGGGGAGGCGGGTCACGAGCTGCGGGCTGCGAGTCGCGAGCCGGGCCGGACGGCCCGTTGGTTCGCGCTAGAATGCAGTGGTGAAAAGGGCGACCAGACGAAAGCGGCGGCGTGGGGCCATGGGATGGCTCGTCGGCCTCGGACTGATTGCCACCGCCGCCTTGGGCCAACGGCCCGACTGGCTCGTCCTCGCGTGTGGCCTCCTCGTCATCGGCTTGCATCCCTTCGCGTGGCGGGATCGCGACCTGCGGCGCGCCCAGTTCCTCTCCATTCTCGCGAGTCTGGCCGCTCTCGCCCAAGCGCTGGGTGAGCCGGATGGACCTCCGCTCGCGCTCCTGATCATGGTTCCGACGACCTGGTTCCTCTTCGAGGGGCTCGCTTTCGTCCACGGGAGGCGAGGCGAAGGCATGCTCGAGTGGTTCTCGGAGCTGGCTCGCATCCTGGTGCCCTGTGGATTCTGGGCGCTCGCGTTCGGAGGGCCGGCGTTCTGGCAGGCGGCCGGACTCTCCCTCGTACTGATGGGCACGCTGGTCACCCTCGTCAGCCACACTGCGGTTTCCCACCGCGGCGCCCCGCGGGCGACCACGATCGTGCGATAGCGACAGTTACGGAGCCGGGTTCAAATCTACCGCAGTAGGCGAAAGCGGGGGGATTGTAACCCGCGGGGTT